>CBFHAS010000045.1:0-29163 GCA_965653625.1 uncultured Burkholderiaceae bacterium
TGCTCGTGCGCTATGCGTACGGCCTGGTCGATCTCGGCCTGGGCCTGGGCGAAGGCATTGCCATGACTTTGCACTGCGGCTACCGCGAACATGAGCGCGGGAACGATGGCGGCGGCCCACATGGAGCCCAGCAGCCAACGCTCGGTGGAGGCTTGCGGACGCGCCTCTGCCGAGCCCGGGGCTGCAGAAGCAGGCCGGTGCACAAACAGACGGGGAGCCCACTTGATTAGCCACCGACTCAACAACACCTCGGCAGATAGGGTTGGCGATGAAGGAATGCCGTGACTCGCAGTGGAGTCCGCGGCCCGGAAAGTGCGGCGCATGATAGCCGCGCACTGCGAGGCAGGCAGGACACACGGCGAGCCGTTGCTGCCGTTGCTCATGGAAACGCCTGACGACAGCAAAAGGGCCTTGCCTGATCGCACATAATGCCCGTCCCAGCGGCGCCCGTGGCCCGCACCATGCACTGATCCCCCGTTGCGGCATGGATTGCCGCAACGCTGATTTCCGCACCATGGGCAGTCCAGTCCGAGCTGCCCGCCGAGGCCCGGAGGTTGCGGTCCCGAGCGCTTCGCAGCATGCGAAGGTGGTGGAGGAGTTGCGTCTTCAGGCGTACAGGAGGAAGAGCCATGCCCCATGCATTGGTCGTCGACGATGAGGCCGACTCTGCGGAAATGATGGCCGCACTGATCGCGTCCGAGGGTTTCACTGTTGCCACAGCCGGCTCTCTGCGAGACGCGCGGCGGCAGCTCGCCCTGCAAGAGCCTGACATCGTGCTGCTCGATCTCATGCTGCCCGACGGCAACGGGATGCAGCTGTTCGAGGACGCCAAGCAGCTGCAGAACACCGAGATCGTGCTGATCACCGGTCATGCCAGCCTTGAAACCTCGATCCAGGCGCTGCGCCTGGGCGCGGCCGACTATCTGGTCAAGCCGCTCAACATGAAGCAGCTGCACGGCATCCTGTCGCGGGTGACCAAGCCGTCCACGCTGCGCGCCGAGGCCGACACGCTGCAGTCGAGCCTCGAGAAGGAGGGCCACTTCGGCCTGCTGTGGGGCCGGTCGGCCGGCATGCGGCGGGTGTACGAGCAGATCCTGCGCGTGGCGGGTACGGCGGTGACTGTGTTCGTCACGGGCGAGAGCGGCAGCGGCAAGGAGGTGGTGGCTCGCACCGTGCACGATTTGAGTCGTCGGCGCGCCAAGCCTTTTCTCGCGGTCAACTGCGGTGCCATCTCGCCGCACCTCATCGAAAGCGAAATCTTCGGCCACGAAAAGGGCAGCTTCACCGGCGCCGACCGTCAGCACCAGGGCTTCTTCGAGCGCGCGAGCGGCGGCACGCTGTTCCTCGACGAGATCACCGAGATGCCGCTTGACCTGCAGGTCAAGCTGCTGCGCGTGCTGGAAACGGGCACCTTCATGCGCGTCGGCTCCACGCACGTGATGGAAACAGACGTGCGCATGATCGCGGCCACCAATCGCAACCCCATGGAAGCGGTGCAGCAAGGCAAGCTGCGCGAGGACTTGCTGTACCGGCTCAACGTCTTCCCGATCCACTTGCCGCCGCTACGTGAACGGGCAGACGACATCCCGCTGATCGCGGAGCACTTCCTCGATGAAATTTCGCGCCGCGAAGGACAGGTCAAGCACTTCGCGCCGCAGGCTCTCCAGCGGCTGCAAACCTACCGCTGGCCGGGCAACGTGCGCGAATTGCGCAACATCGTGCACCGCGCCTATGTCATGGCGACCGAAAACACCATCGTGGACGAATGCCTGCCCACCACTGACGCACCGTTGCCGGTGATGACCGGCGCCCCGGTGCTGCAGGTGCGCGTGGGCACGCCGCTGGCCGAGATCGAGCGGCAGGTGACGCTGGCCACGCTCGAATATTTCGGGCGGCACAAGGAAAAGACCGCTGCCACGCTGGGCGTGAGCCTCAAGACGCTCTACAACCGGCTCAAGGAATACTCCACCGTGCCCGAGCGGCCGTCGTCCAACGGGCAGTCAGAGCCGCGCGAACTGGCCTAGCCCCGCTTGGTGACGGTCACCTCGACCGTCATCCCGAGGTGGTCGGCAAGCGCGCCGATCCATGTGCCGCTCACGGGAGAAGCGAAGCTCGCGTGGCGCGCGTAGGCCACTCGAATGAGATCGGTGCCGCCGATGACGTTGTTGGTCGGGTCGAACGTGATCCAGCCCGCACCCGGCAGGTAGACCTGCAGCCAGGCATGCGTAGCGCCCGAGGTGGCCCGGGTCCCGGCGGCCGCGGTGTTGTCCAACGGGGTGTACACGTAGCCCGACACGAAGCGGGCGGCATAGCCCAGGCGGCGCACCGCTTCGATCATCAGCGTGGCGAGGTCTCGGCAGCTGCCGGCCTTGCGCAACAGCGTCACGCCCGGTGACTGCACGCCTTCCTCTTCGCGCGTAAGGTAGTTCATCGTGTCGCGGATCTGCCGTGTCATGTCCACCAGCATCTGCCGGCTGTCAGTGGGTCCGTCGGTGCGAAGGAACTGTCGTACCCAATCCATCAAGGTGTCGTCGGCGTCGTAGTACGGCGTGATGAGATGGTGCAGCGCCAGCCGGTCCTCGGCGCTGTACTCGAAGGGATACGTCCGCGCGCCCGGACTGAGCGGCAGGTCGAGCGCGCGCTCGCCGGTGTGCTCCACGGTGAAAAGGCACGTGAAGCGCAAGTGGTCGGATGGCGTTTGGGGCCGCACCAGCGCGATCGAATTGGAGTACGCATCCTGGATGAGCCGGATGTCGCCAGTGTGCGGCACGACGTGAAGATCGGTGGCGAGCACGCGCAAATCGTGGCTTTCGCGCGGGCGAAACATGAGGCGGTGCTCACCCAGTTGCACCGGCTTGGCGTAGCGGTACTCGGTGGTGTGGGTGATGTCGAAGATGATCGGCACGCGGCGTCCTCGCGGATTCTGGTCACGCGCCGATCATGCCGTGTTCAGCGCTTGGCGCCGCCCTTCTTGCCCTTCATGTCGCCCGGCGCTTCGCCCTTGGAGCGCGACTTGCCGGCTTGCTCGGCCTGCTCCATATCGGCGGCCTGAGCGGCATCCTCGGGCTTGGCGCGCTGCGCGCCTTCGTCGACCTCGCCCGACTTCACGAAGTCGGTCTGAGACTTGTCGAAGCGGCGGCCGGCGACATAGTCGCCTTCACCTTGAACCTGGCCGCTCTTGGCCTTGTCGGCAGGAGTTCCTGTAGCCATTTCAACGTTCTCCTCTCGGTGGATGACGCGGGTGCGATCACGCCGCGTCGTATGGATCCCGCGTGAGCTGACACGCAACCGCAGAACCATGTTGCCGGCTGGGGTGGGCGCGAGCGCGGCAGGGAGATCCGCCTTGCGCCAGACTCCTCAGCACCATACGGGCACGCGTGGTCTGCATGAGCAGCGCCGCGGCAACGCGCATGCCCGGCATGCCAAGGGGTGGGCGGCCGGCCCGGTGCTGCGGCCGTGCTTCAGCTTCATGAGGCAGGCGAATGGCCACGCGTTGCGAAACCGATTCCATGGGCAGCATCGACGTCGATGCCGAGCGGCTTTGGGGCGCGCAGACGCAGAGGTCGTTGCAGTACTTCCGCATCTCTACCGAGCGCATGCCGCAGGAGCTGGTCACCGCGCTGGCCGGCATCAAGCGCGCCTGTGCGGTCGTCAACCTGGAACTGGGGTTGCTCGACGACAAGATTGCGCGCGCGATCGAGGCCGCCGCGGGCGAAGTGCTGGAAGGGCTGCATGACGCGGAATTCCCGCTGGCGGTGTGGCAAACGGGTTCGGGCACGCAGACCAACATGAACATGAACGAGGTGCTGGCCAACCGTGCGTCGGAACGGCTGGGCGGCGAGCGCGGGGCGCGGCGGCTGGTGCATCCCAACGACCATGTGAACAAGGGCCAGTCTTCCAACGACGTGTTCCCTACCGCCATGCACGTGGCGGCTGCCTTGGCTGTGCGGGATCGCCTGGTGGCGGCATTGGGGCGGCTGCGCGCGCAGCTGGGCGACAAGGCGCAGCAGTATCGCGATCTGGTGAAGATCGGCCGTACGCACCTGCAGGACGCGACACCGCTCACGCTCGGACAGGAGTTCTCCGGCTACGAGGCGCAGCTCGACCAGGCGATGGAAGCGGTGCAGGCGGCACTGCCCGCGGTGTGCCAACTCGCGCTGGGCGGCACCGCCGTGGGTACGGGGCTGAACACGCACCCGGAGTTCGGCGCACGCGTCGCCGCCCGCCTGTCCAGCGAGTTGGGCATTGCGTTCAGCAGTGCCCCGAACAAGTTCGCGGCGCTGGCCGGCCACGAGCCGCTGGTGATGCTGCACGGTGCCCTGTCCACCACGGCGACGGCCTTGTTCAAGATCGCCAACGATGTGCGCCTGGCCGCGTCGGGGCCGCGCAGCGGCTTGGGGGAACTGTCTCTGCCCGAGAACGAGCCGGGCAGTTCCATCATGCCGGGCAAGGTGAACCCGACGCAGTGCGAGGCGCTTGCGATGGCGTGCTGCCAGGTGCTGGGCAACCAGACGGCGCTCACCATGGGTGCGGCGCACGGCCACTTCGAGCTCAACACGTACAAGCCCCTCATCGCGCACAACGTGCTGCAAAGCATTCGCCTGCTGGCCGACGCGAGCGACAGCTTCGAAGCGCATTGCGTGCGGGGTCTGCAGGCCAACCCGCAGCGCATCGCGGATCTGGTGGCTCGCTCACTGATGCTGGTGACCGCGCTGGCACCGCACATCGGCTACGACCGCTCGGCCAAGATTGCCCAGAAGGCGCACGCCGAAGGGCTGTCGCTGCGGGAGGCCGCCGTTGCCATGGGCGTCCCGGCCGAAGATTTCGACCGATGGGTGCGGCCGGAACGCATGGTGTGAGCATCCGGGGCCAAACAGGCATGCCCCTTGCCGAACTCCTCAAGCGTCGCGGCTGTCGCCTCGCATGCGTTGGCCGCATCCCGTTCCACGTTCTTTATGAGGTGATCGCATGATCCGATTCCTATCGTCCCTGGTGCTGGCCGGCATCGCCGCGGGCACGCTCACGTCGCTGGTCCGTCAGCGGGGCCTGTGGCGAAGCGTCGGAGATGACCTGGGCCGCCGCATGTCCGAGCAGACCTGGGAAGGCGAGGGCGGCGCGCTTCCTGACACCGGCTCTCAGCTGGGGCCCGAGCCGGCGCTTTCGGCGGCGGGCGCGAGGACCGCGGGCTATGGCAGCACCTCGGGCTTCAGCGGCGCGACATCTGGTATGGCGGGCGGCACCGCGGGGCTGGCCGAAGAAACAGGCATTGAAGACCAGAACCGCACGACGCGCGATCAAACGCGATGACAAGGCGCCGCGCGAACGCCCCGTCTGCGCGAGGCACGGCCTTCGGGGAGTGAAGGGGCCGCACACGTCCGAAACGGTCTTCGCACGGTCGGTGCATGCCGGATTGGTTGGCGCCGTTCGGGAAAGTACGATGGCCCGGCAAACAAGACGCCGTCCCTGCAATCCGGCCGAGCCGCACCGTCTTGAGTGCCTGAAACGGAGGAGGCATCATGGGATTCTTCAGCACGATCCTCGAGAAACTCGGCATCGGCACCCAAGAGGAGAAGCCCGGTGCCGAGCCCGCCTCCGGCGTCGAACCGACGCCCACTGCTGCTGCGGCGGCTGCGGCTAGAGCGGCCTCTCCTCTGCCGCCCAAGGCAATGGCGCTCGTCGATGTCGAAGCGCAATTGGACCTTCGGGCGAAAGAGAACGCGCAGAAGCTGAACTGGCGGACCTCCATCGTCGACTTGCTGAAGCTGCTCGACATCGACAGCAGCCTCGCGGCGCGCAAGGAGCTGGCCAAGGAATTGGGCTGCCCGCCCACGTCGATGGGCGATTCGGCCACGATGAACCTCTGGCTGCACAAGACCGTGCTTGCACGCATTGCCGACAACGGGGGCCGCGTGCCCGCCAAGCTGCTCGACTGACACCAACCCGGTAGTCACACCTCGCACAGCGAGACGGCAGCCATCAAGAAGTTCGATTAGACCTTTCGCGACGTGGTGCTCGAATGCACATGCGTCGTGTCCTGCGACTTGTTGACGTTCGACTCGTGCGCTGCCTCTCGCGGGTCGTCAGGCACGGGCTCGCCCGCCGAGCCCGTCCTCAGGACGCCGGCCTGTTCGGCATCGCCCGCCTTGGGATGCAAGCCCGGCTCGGGCGGCACGTACTGAAGGTCGCTGCCACCGGAGCGGTCGCCGAGCCCAGGCTCCAGCATGTCTCGATCCTCGTTGCGGTGCTGCCCCGAGGTCGGCACAAAGTCGCCGTAGGTACTCCCGGCGGAACTGCGTTCGCCTCCATCCTTGGCCCGCGGGCCCGTCTTGTCTTCTGCTCCGCCGGGGCGTTGCGGTTCGCCGGGCCGTGCCTTCTTGGGATCGGTCGTCATACGCTGAGTCTCAGTTGAAGAACAGGTAAATCAGCACCAGCACGGCGGCCGGCACCCCGAGAAGCCACGCGATGAAGTATTTGCCCATCTCACGCTCCATGTCCCCGCATGTGGACCGGGCGGCAAGCTTCGTTCCCGCCGGAGAGAGATCGGTTCACGCCCTCAGCCGTCAGTAAACCGTTCGCGCAACGCGATCTCGTGTTGCCGGAGGCCCTCATCGGTGAGTTGTATGCCCTCTCCTTTGCGGGCCATCAGGCCTTTTTCGACATAGCGTTCCACCATGTCCGAGGGGATGAGCTGGGTACGCCCTTGTTCCAGGAAATCCACCGCCTCGCTGAAGGCGATGCGCTCGGCGGCGCTGGTGAAGATGTTGTCTTGCATGCGGAAAGGCTCCGTTGGAAGGTGCCGTGCCAATGAAGGCAAGGCTGGCAATCCACATGCCTATTGAGCTTTTCTGAATTCACGACATACCCCTCCGTCCAGATCCCCGTTCGGGCTGAGCCTGTCGAAGCCAGCGTGCACCTTGATGCAGGCACTTCGACAGGCTCAGTGCGAACGGATCGGAAAGTGTCGTGACTTACGGAAACCTCAATAGTCAATGGACGAGCGGAACCCTGCGGACCGCTCAATGCGGCGTCACCGCAGCAGCGCCGGCGCGCAGCAGCGCCGTGAGCTCCTCCACACCGGCGGGCTTGACGAGGTGATGGTCGAAGCCGGCTTCGCGGGCGCGCTCCCGGTCCTTCTCCTGACCCCAGCCGGTGATCGCCACGATGACGGCGTCACTGGTGGCGAACTGGTGGCGAAGGCGGCTGGCCACCTCGTACCCGTCGAGGCCCGGCATGCCGATGTCCAGGAAGATGAAGCCCGGTTGCAATCGGCCCGCGGCTTCCAGCGCGGCGAGGCCGTCGTGTACGACAGTGACCTGCTGCCCCAGTGACTCCAGCACGCATTGCAGGCTGTTGGCGAAATCGACGTTGTCGTCGGCCACCAACACCTTGTGCCGCGGCAACGGTTCTTCGAGCGTGGCAGGGGCCGGCGATCGCGCGGGCGGGACGTCGCCGCGCCTGAGCCGCACCACGAACTCCGATCCCTGGCCCAGCCCGGCGCTGTGCACGGCGATGCCGCCCCCGTGAAGCTCGATGAGCTGGCGCGCCAGCGTGAGGCCCACCCCCAGGCCCGTGCGCGCCACGGTGCGTTCGGCGGGCTGCTCCACTTGCACGAACATGTCGAAGATGCTGTCCTGCTTGTCAGGCGCGATGCCCACGCCGGTGTCCGTGAAGTGCAGCACCACCTCGTCGGCCGCCTCTTCCATGCGCACGGCGATGCGGCCACCCTCGTCGGTGTACTTGGCGGCGTTGTTGAGCAGGTTGGCGAATACCTGGGCCAGGCGCGTCGCGTCCCCACGCACCCACAACGGCCCGGTCGGCAGGTCGAGCGTGAGACGGTGGCCGCGCGCATTGATGCCGGGCATGGCGATCTCCAACGCACCATGCATCACCTGCACCAGGTCTACCCGGCTCATGTCGAGCGAGACCTTGCCGTTGTTGATGCGCGAGACGTCGAGAAGGTCGTCGATCAACCGCACCATCTGCCGCACCTGTCGTTCCATGATGTCCAGCGCACGCCGCCGCACCGGGTCGTTTGCGCCGCCGCGGCGCAGCAGCTCCACCGCGTTGGTGATCGGCGCGAGCGGGTTGCGCAGTTCGTGCGCCAGCGTGGCGATGAACTGGTCCTTGGTGTGCGCGGCCTTGTGGAGGGCCTCTTCGGCCCGCCGCCGCTCCGCCGTCTCCACCGACAGATGCCGGTTCGATCTCTCCAGCGCCTCGGTGCGTCGGCTCACCTCTTCAAGCATGTTGTTGAAGGCGTCGACCAGCACGCCGACTTCGTCGTCCGAGGTCTTGGGCGCGCGCAGCGAGAAATCGCGGCGCCGGAGCACGTTGCGCGCCACTTGCGCCACCTCGAGGATCGGTCCGATCACGGTCGCCTGAAGGCGCGACGACAGAAGCGCCGCGATGAGCAGGCTGGGCAGCATGACGCCGGCCAGGATCAGCAGATAGTCCACCAGGCGACCCACGATGTCGAAGCGCGAGCGCAGCACCACGGTGCCAATGGTCTGGCGATCGTCCACCACGGGCTCGACGAGCTCGATGACGTTGCGGCCGACATGCGGGCCGGGCCGGCTGTCACTCAAGGCGGCGGGCGGTGCGTCGGGCGCGCCCGGCGGGGGGTAGCTGGCGAACAGGCGCCCATTGGCGCGGTAGACCGCGGCCATCACCACCTGCGGATGCAGCTGCAGCAAGGCCAGGTCTTCGGCCACGGCCTTGGGATCGTCGAAAGTGAGTGGCGCCACGCTGCCCGAGGCCATGATGCGCGCCTGGGTGCGAAGGTCCGCGATGCGCGAAGTCTGGTAGCTGCCCAGCTCGTAGGCGAGCAGGGCGGTTGCGCTCAGCAGCAGCGCCACGCAGGCCGACACCAGCACGACGGCCATGACCTTGTTGCGCAGCGAGGTATGCGCCGCGCCTTTCATGGCGACGTTCCTGTACGCACGACGATGCGCGGGGCAACTGCTTGACGCACGCGAACTCCCGTGGACCCCGGCGCGCATGGTCGCACAGCCGGCGCCGAAATGGCAGCGAATTGCCACGCTCCGCAAGCCGCTGCTATTGCGCGGCACGGCGATTGCCCCATCCGGTGAAATGGAGCAGCCGAGACAGACGCAGCGTTCGCGATGGCGCAAGGCGGCCTGGCCGCTGGGCATCCTGGCCGCGGTTCTGGCGGGTCTGGGGCTCGCCGAATGGGCTGGCTGGCCCTTCCTGCGCGGACCTCTGGAGCGCCAGCTTCAGCAGCGCCTGCAACGCGAGGTGAGGGTGGGCGAGGATTTCTCGCTACGCCTGCTCGGTTCCATTCGCCTGGCCACCGACCGGCTGCGTATCGGGCCACCGCAGGACGCGCAGGCGCACCCGGGGCTGGACGGCCCGCTGATGGATGCAGCGGGCGTGCGACTCGAAGTGCCCTATGCCACCGTTCGCCGGCTAATGGACGAGTCCACCCGCCACGACCCCATGCACATCCGGGTGCTGCGGTTCGAGCGTGGCGAACTCTTGCTCAAGCGCCTGGCCGACGGCCGCGCCAACTGGACCTTTGGTCCGCCGAAGCCCGAGGCGCAGGCGTCGCAGTTCAGCCTCCCGCGCTTCGACGAGCTGGTGCTGGCGAGCGGGCGCGTCGTCTGGAATGACGCCGTCACGCGATCGGCCATGGACGCTGCCGTGCGCACCGCCGAGGGTGAGCAGGCCGGCAGCGCACCAGGCGCCTTGGTGATCGAAGGTCGGGGGCGTCATGAGGATCGTCCTTTGGAGTTCCGCGCTACCTCGTCGGGCGTGCTGCCCCTGGTCGCGCGCGACGAATCGGTGCGCGTGCCCGTCACCATCGACATCCGGGCGCCCGACGTCCGCTTGACGTTCGAAGGCACCGGAACCGATCTCATCGGCCTGCACGCGCTCGACGGGCAAGCCATGGTGAAGGGCGTGTCACTGTCACGAGTGGGCGATGCGGTGGGCGCCACGCTGCCCACCACGTCACCGTTCGAGCTGCACGGGCGGCTCGGCAAGGCGGGCGAGCAGTGGACGCTGCGCGACGCCTCGCTGGCCGTGGGCGACAGCCGGCTCGGCGGCGACTTCCGCTTCGACCGCTCGCAGCGCGTGCCGCTGCTCGCCGGCAATCTCACCGGAACGCGGCTGGTGCTGGCCGACCTCCTGCCGGCCTTCGGCGCGGCACGCGAGGCACCCGCCAACCCCAGGCTGCCGGCCGGCCGCGTGCTGCCGCAGCGCGAGTTCGACGTGCCCTCGCTGCGCGCGATGAATGCCGACGTGAAAGTGCGGCTGCAGCGGGTCGAACTGGGCTCGCTGTTCGCGCGCCCGCTGGCACCGCTGCAAGGCGATTTGCGTTTGCAGGGCGGCGTGCTGAGGCTTTCCAACCTGCTGGCGCGCGCCGCCGGCGGTGAGGTGCAAGGCGGCATCGGACTGGACGGCATGCAGTCGCCACCACGCTGGGACGCCGACTTGCGCTGGGCCGGGATCGAACTGGACCAGTGGCTCTCGCCGCGCAACCCCAAGGCGGCCAGCGAGGGGAAGCCGGGCTACCTGGGCGGGCGCCTCGGCGGCCACGCCAAGTTGCAAAGCCGCGGCGATTCGACGGCGCGCATGATCGGCTCGCTCAACGGATCGATTCAGGCGTGGATTCGCAACGGCTCCATCTCGCACCTGGTGGTCGAGGGCGCAGGCATCGACATCGCCGAGGCGCTGGGCATCCTGGTCTCGGGCGACGAGCGGTTGCCCATGCACTGTGCCGCGCTCAAGCTGCAGGCTGGTGACGGCATCCTCGTGCCCGAGGTCGGGCTGGTGGATACCGGCGACTCGACGCTCTTCGTGACCGGCACGGTGTCGCTTGTCGATGAACGCATGGACCTCAAGCTCATCACCAAGCCCAAGGACATGAGCCCCGTGACCCTGCGATCGCCGGTGACGGTTCAGGGCACGTTCGCCGCGCCCAAGGTCGGCGTGGACGCCAAGCAACTTGCCAGCAAGGTGGGCCTTGCGGCCGTGCTTGCCGCCATCCACCCCCTTGCCTCGCTGGTGGCATTGTTCGATCCCGGCGACAAGCAAGGCAGCGGTGGCTGCGAGCGCACCCTGCGGCAGCTTCGCGACGCCGATGGCCCGCCGGGTGCGCGTCAGGCACGCACGCCCCGGCAGCCTTCGTGAGGCTCAGCCCGAACGCGGAACTTGGGTGAACCCCGCCACGCGTGGTCCACGCAGCCCCTCAATCCTGCGGCCCATGCACGCCCCCAACCCCGTTCGCCCTGAGCCTGTCGAAGGGCCGGCACAAGTTTGCAACGAGGCTTCGACAAGCTCAGCCCGAACGGGACTTGGGTGAAACCCGTCACGTGTGGCCCACGCAGCCCCAACCCCGGGCTCACGCAGTCCCCAAACCCGCGGCCCACGCACCCCGCAACCCCGTTCGCCCTGAGCCTGTCGAAGGGCCGGCACAAGTTTGCAAGAGGCTTCGACAAGCTCAGAGGTTGAGGGGCATTCCGGCGTGGCCCAGCAGGCCCGCCATGGGTCCCGAGGTTGCAACGACAAGTGGGCTCGTATGAGTGGCCATGTCGGAATGCCTCTCAAACCTCTCAGGCGTGATGCTTGCGCCGCCGCTCCACTGCCGGAACCTTCAGCATCTGCCTGTACTTCGTGACCGTGCGACGTGCCACGGTGAGGCCCTGGCGCGCGAGTTGACGGGCGATCTCGGCGTCTGACAGTGGATCGAGCGCGTTCTCGCCGGCGATCATGTCCTGGATCACGCCGCGTATCGCGGTGGCCGAGCAGGCGCCGCCGCTCGCCGTGGGCATGGCACGCGAGAAGAAGTACTTCAGTTCGTACACGCCCGAAGGCGTGGCCATGTACTTGTTGTTGGTGACGCGCGAGACCGTGGATTCGTGCAGCTTCACCTCGTCGGCAATCTCGCGCAGGCCCAGCGGCTTCATCGCCAGCGGCCCGTACTCGAGAAAGTGGCGCTGCCGCCGAAGGATGGCCTCGGCCACCAGCAAGATGGTGGAAAAGCGCTGCTCGACGTTGCGCACCGTCCAGCGGGCTTCCTGCAGGTGCGCGGCCAGCTCGGCATGCTTGGCGTTGCGGTGCTGCTGGAACAGCTCGGCGTATACGCGGTTGAGCCGTACCTTGGGCACCACGGCGGGATTGAGCTGCGCCGTCCACTGTCCGCGGATCTTCCTGACGATCACGTCGGGCACCACGAAATGCACATGCGACGAGCCGAAGCGCCAGCCCGGACGCGGGTCGAGGTGGCGGATGCGCTCGCACACCGTCTCGATACGCGCGGGCTCCTCGCCGAGCAGCCTGGCGAGGCCAGGGATATCGCGATGCGCGAGCTTGTCCAACTGCTCGGAGATGATGCGGCGCGCCAGCGCGCGGTCGCCTGCATCGTCGATGCACTCCAGCTGCAGCAGCAGGCACTCCGACACGCTGCGCGCGCCGACGCCACACGGATCGAGCGACTGCACGAGCTTGAGCGCCGTGTTGACCTCGCAGTCGTCGACGAGAGGCTCCATCTCCACCAGAACGGCCAACTCTTCGAGCGACAGCCGCAGGTAGCCGTCGTCGTCCAGCGACTCGATCACCGCGCCGACCAGCGCGCGGTCCCGGTCGCTGAGCGGCATCACGTTGACCTGACCGTGCAGGTACTGGCGCAGGTCCACGTCGGCGGCAACCATCTCCATCACGCCGTCGGTATCGCCCGTGCTGCTCGCGGAACTGCTGCTGCCGCCTCCCACCGATTGCCAGTTCTCGCGCTCCCACACCGCATCGGCCTCGCTGGCGGCGGAGGGCAGCTCCACGACCGTGGCCTGCGCGGTGGTCATCTCCGCGGCGCCGCCGCGATCGTCGGGCGCGGCCGGCGATTCGGGCGTTTCATCCATCTCGAGGAACGGGTTCTTGCCCATGGCCTCCTGCACCTCCTGCGCGAAGTCCAGGGAGGACAGTTGCAGCAGACGCACGGCATGTTGAAGGCGGGGCGTGAGTGTCTGGTGCTGGCGATGCTCGGTTCGGGTCTGAAGCGCCGGTGACGTCATGGGTACTACTCGGTAAGCAGTAAATGCGGGGATCAGTGGCCGCGCGAAGCCTCGCTGCGTAGCGGAGCGGCGGCGCACTGGAGCGACTCGAAACGGCATGGACGCAACACCTGTGCCAGCCAGGGGCTGAAGGAGGTGCGGCGATGGATGCCGTTGTGCGTCAGAGGGAAAACCACCTTGCGAGCGGGCATGCACGGGCACGGCGACGCGCGCTGAGCACGAAGACTTTTGTGCGATTTGCCGCAACAAGTTCGGCGCCGCACAAGGAGTGCGTGCAAGCGCCGCTCCCGTCGGTCAGCAGGGTTGAGCGTGCCGCAAACGAAAGCGAGTGTGTGAAGAAACTACATCGAGCTACGGCATGTGTCGCTGCCCCCCGCTCGGGCCGATTGGTGGACCGCGACACCGCCGGCACGAGGGGCATGCGGTTTGCCGACAGGGCTGCACGCGACGCCTGTCGTACGCAGTCAACAGGAGACACACATGGCCACACGGAACACTTCTTCGAGCCGCAGCACGAGCAGCGGCCGTGGCGCTTCGAGCGCCAAGAGCCAGATCATTGCCATGCTGAAGGCCGACCACAAGAAGGTGCGCAGGGCCTTCAAGGACTTCGAGAAGATGGATCAGCAGGAAGATCCGGAGGGCTGCAAGGCCCTGGTGGAACAGACCCTCGGCGACATCGAGTTGCATGCCGAACTCGAAGAGCAGCTCTTCTACCCCGCCGCACGCGGCGCGATCAAGGAGGAAGACCTGATCGACGAGGCAGAGGTCGAGCACATGACCGCGAAAGTGCTGATCGAGCAGCTCAAGTCCATGCAGCCTGGCGATGAGAAGTTCGCCGCGACCTTCAAGGTGCTGGGCGAATACGTCAACCACCACATCGAGGAAGAGGAGGGGCAGATTTTCAAGAGCCTCACATCGAGCACCGACTGGGAGGCACTCCACGAAGAGATGCAATCACAGCGTGAGCAGCTCATGCAGAAGATGGGCATGGGCGAGGGCGCCGAGGAGCAGGAAGAAGAGGCGTCGGTGCGCATGGCAGGGGGCGCCGCCGGTGGCGTGGGCCGAAGCGCCTCGAGCGGCGAGGGCGAGTCCAGGCCGCAGGCTGCCTCACGCGGGTCCAAGACTCCCACCTCCGAGAAGGAGTGAGCCCCATGCAGGCCATCGACAAGGCAGGCGTCCCCCATCTCGTGGTGTTCTCGCACCTGCGCTGGAACTTCGTGTACCAGCGCCCGCAGCATCTGCTGTCGCGTCTGGCACGGCATTACCCGGTGCTGTTCGTCGAGGAGCCAGTGCGCGATGCGGGGCCCGCGCGCCTCGACCGTGCCAAGGTGTGCGACAACCTGGAGGTCCTCACGCCGCGCACGCCCGTGGAGGCCGGCGGCTTTCACGACGACCAGCTGCCGCTCTTGCAGCCGCTGGTGGCCGACTACCTGCGCGATCACGGCATCGAAGATTACGTCGTGTGGCTCTACACGCCCATGGCCTTGCCCCTGCTGGCCGAGTTGAGCCCGCGTGCGGTGGTGTACGACTGCATGGACGAGCTCGCCGCCTTCAAGGACGCGCCACGGCAGCTTCGCCAGCGCGAGCAGGTGTTGATGAAGATCGCCCATCTCGTGCTGACCGGCGGGCCGAGCCTGTACGAGGCGAAGAAGTCCATGCATCCCAACGTGCTGTGCCTGCCGAGCGCGGTGGATACGCAGCACTACTCGCCGCGCAGCGCCGCCTCGCGGATCGACCTCATGCTGCAAGCCGAGCAGATCCAGGGCCGCATCCCAGGCCCGCGGCTGGGCTTCTTCGGCGTGATCGACGAGCGGCTCGACATCGAGCTGCTCGCGACGCTGGCCGACGCTGAGCCCCACTGGCAGGTGGTGATGGTGGGACCGGTGGCGAAGATCGACCCCGCACGCCTGCCGCAGCGCCCCAACATCCACTGGCTCGGACAGCAGCCGTACCAGCTGCTGCCGCAACTGGTGGCTGACTGGGACGTATGCCTGCTGCCCTTTGCGTTGAACGAGTCCACGCGCTTCATCAGCCCGACCAAGACGCTGGAGTACATGGCCGCAGAGAAGCCGGTGGTCAGCACCGCGGTGCACGACGTGGTGGCGATGTACGGCCACGTGGTGCGCATCGGCCGAGATGCCGAGACCTTTGTCGATGCCTGCCGCTGGGCACTGTCGGAGACGGCATACAAGCGCGCGGAGCGCATCGGCGAGATGTTGGCCACCGTGTCACGCTACTCATGGAACAACGCCGCGCACACCGTGCACGAGGCCATCGGCGAGGTGCTCGCCAGGCGTCCGCGGCCGGTGGCCGTGCCGATTGCGCTGCAGCCCGACGAGCACGCGCCCGCGGGAGTGCCGGTGCAGAGCGTGGCCGCAAGCAAGGTGGCGATGGCCAAGCCGCTGCTTCCTGCGGCCCGCAAGCCGCGCCCGAAGGCGCCGGAGGCCGAGCATGCCTTGGCATCGAGCGGGGCCGAACGCTCCGCGCGCGCCGCAGGCTGAACGCACCCGCGCACGGGTTGAGCGAGCGTTAAGCCCATTGGGCTTGCCGGTTGCTCCGTGGCGCGCATGGAGACCGTGCCTCGGGGAGGGCGCCTCCCGGGGTCGGAAATTTGTACAGGTCCGCCAGGCAATAGCTGCGCGGCTTATTCAGCACGCCCAGGAGGCACGCAATGCCGCACGCCTTGATCGTCGACGATGAACCGGACGTGGTCGGATGGATGTCGGAAGTGGTCCAGTCCGAGGGCTATACGGTCGCCACTGCTGACTCGCTGCGCAATGCGCGGGCGCAACTCGTGCGACAGACCCCCGACGTGCTGCTCACGGACCTTCAGCTGCCCGACGGCCGCGGCACGGACCTCGTGCACGACCTCGAATCGCCTGGGCAGACCGAGGTGGTCGTCATCACCGGCCATGCGTCGGTGGACAGCGCCATCGAAGCCGTGCGCATCGGCGCGACGGATTACCTCATCAAGCCGGTGGACGTCGAGCGTCTGCACGGCATCCTGCGCCGCCAACCCAAGACCACGGAGCTGAAGAGCGAGATCGGCGAGCTGCGCGACGAACTGCGCCGCGTGGGCCGCTTCGGCCACATGTTCGGCGACTCGCCGCCCATGCAGGCGCTGTACGACAAGCTGAGCCGCGTGGCGCCCACGGCAGCCACGGTGCTGCTCACGGGAGAGAGCGGCACAGGCAAGGAGCTCGCGGCGCGCACCATTCACGACCTGTCGCGGCGCAAGAAGTTTCCGTTCCTTGCGATCAACTGCGGCGCCATCTCGCCCAACCTGATCGAGAGCGAGCTGTTCGGCCATGCGAAGGGCAGCTTCACCGGCGCCGACCGCGAGCACCGCGGCTTCTTCGAGCAGGCCAAGGGCGGCACCATCTTCCTCGACGAGGTGACGGAGATGCCGCCGGATCTGCAGGTGAAGCTGCTGCGCGTGCTCGAGACGGGCACCTTCACGCGCGTGGGAACCACCGAGCCGCTCAGCGCCGACGTGCGCATCATCGCCGCCACCAACCGTTCGCCCGAGCGGGCGGTGGCGGAGGGCAGGTTCCGTGATGACCTCTACCACCGGCTGAACGTGTTCCCCATCCAGCTGCCGCCGCTGCGCGAGCGCGGCACGGACATCGAGATGCTTGCGCAGCAGTTCCTGCGCGAGCTCAACCGCACCGAGAGCACGAGCAAGATCTTCTCGACCCAGGCGCTGGCCAAGCTCTACGAGATGAACTGGCCCGGCAACGTGCGCGAGCTGAAGAACTATGTGCAGCGCGCCTACATACTGGCCGACAACGTGGTCGAAGGCGGCGATCCGGCGCAGGCGGCGCCCATCGCGGCCGAGGACCAGAGCGGCCTCATCGTCGTGCGAGTGGGCACGCCGCTGGAGGAAGTGGAGCGCCGCGTCACCATGGCCACGCTGGAGCAGTGCGGAGGCGTCAAGCGCACGGCGGCGCGCATCCTCGGCATCAGCCTGAAGACGCTCTACAACCGCCTGGAGCACTACGCCGAGAAGGATCGCCAGCGCGAGGCCGAGGTCACCGGCCCGATGCCGCTGGTCGAGGATCATGAGATCGCCGCCGGGGAAGAGCGAACCGATCGCCCACGCCGGCACTGAATTTTTGCGAGAACGTGCTCAGGAGCACGGACACCGTCGCGCGTCGCGCAGTTGCGGCTTTTGCTCGTCAACGCGCGCCGGACGGCCGGCGCTCGGGCTTGCGCGTCCGATCCCGCGGGAAGCGAAGGATCTGGACGGGCGGGCGCAACCAGGGGGTGGCCGTTGCACAGGTTGGCCCGACGACCTGCCGACGCGCACGCACCTCGGCCAGCGAGGTGGGGGGACTTGCACCACGCGGCTTGTTCGGTGCGTGCGCCGGGCGAGGCGGCCCGCCGCCATCGGCGGCGTCCAGCGTGGCCGCCAGCGCGGCGCCGTACAGCAGGATCTGCGCGGAGTAGTACACCCACAGCATCACGATGACAAAGGAGCCGGCCGCGCCATAGCTCGAAGCGACGCTCGCTCGCGCGAGATACAGCCCGATGAGGTGCTTTCCGATGGCGAACAGCAGCGCGCTGCAGAACGCGCCCAGCCACACGGCGTGCCGGCTCGGTGGCGTATCGGGCAGCCAGCGCAGCAGGGCGGCGAAGGCCACGGCGATCACCGCGGTGGACACCACCACGTCCAAGAGTGCGATGAGTGGGGCGAGGCCTTCATAGAACTCGGAAAGAAACTTGCCCAGCGCCGCCAGCGCGGCAGACAGCAGCAACGAGGCGATCGCAAGGAAGCCGAACCCAAGGACCAGTGCGAAGGCCACGAGGCGCGCGCGCACCAGGGCACCGATGACTGAATCGGAGGGGCGAGCACCGGTGATCCCGTTGATCGACAGCCGAAGCGCGGAGAACACCCCGCTGGCCCCGACCAGCAGCGCGGCTATGCCAAGGACGGCGGCAAGCGTGCCGTGCGGATTGAGCCAGGCTGAGGCGATCATGGCCTCGATGCCGCGTGCCGCAGTGGGGCCGACCATTCCTTCGATCTCGCTCACGATATGGCCGCGTGCCGCGTCAGGCCCGAACACCGCGCCGGCCACGGCGATGGCCACGACCAGCAGCGGCGCGAGCGCGAACATGGTGTGGAAGGCGATTGCCGCGCCCAGCTGCGGACCGCCCGCGTCCATCCACCGCTGGCCCGCACGCACAGCGATGCGCACCGGACGCCAGCGCGGCTGGCTCACGTGCCGCAGCAGACGCTGGCCGAGATCGGCGAAGGCGTGCATCGATGTGCAGGAATGACTGAACCCGGAGGTTGGCCTGGAACCGCAGCACTCGGTGTGCCCAAGGCCGGAGAACCTGGGGCGAGCCGGGAGGGGTCAACTTCTCACGGAAGTGAGATAGCCGTAGCACCGCGAGCGGGAAACGCCATTGCGCAGTGCACGATTCGGTCGATACGATTACCGCACCATGTTTCCGTATGTAGCAATAGGAAAGGGGTCACGGGTGAAGCAACTGATTCGGGGGGTCGTCAGCGCCACAGCGCTGGCGGGGGGAGTACTGCCAACGGCGGCTATGGCGCAGGGGTCGGCCCAGACCGCGATCAGCGGAGCCGACACCGCATGGATGCTCATCAGCACCGTGCTCGTGCTGCTGATGACGATGCCGGGCATCATCCTTTTCTACAGCGGCATGCTGCGATCGAAGAACGCGCTGTCCATCGTGGCGCACACGGTGGCGTCGGCGGCGGTGATCACGATTGCCTGGTCCATCGTCGGTTACTCGCTTGCCTTCAGCGGCGGCAGCGAATGGTTGGGCGGCCTGAGCCGAGCGTTCAGCGAGGGCCTGATCGGCAAGAACGTCAGCACGCATGTGCTGGCGCCTACGATTCCTGAATCGGTGTTCTTCCTGTTCCAGCTGTCGTTCGCCATCATCACCTTCGCACTGGTGCTCGGTGCCACAGCCGAACGCATGCGCTTGGGCGTGACCATGCTGTTCGCCGCAATGTGGTCGCTGCTGGTGTACGCGCCGGTGGCGCACTGGGTGTGGCATCCGACCGGTTGGCTCGCGAAGATGGGCCACATGGACTTCGCCGGCGGGACCGTGGTGCACGTCGCGTCCGGCATCAGCGGCCTTGTCGCCGCCTGGGTGCTGGGCCCGCGGCGCGGCTTCGGCAAGGAGCCGATGATTCCGCACAACCTGCTCACCACCGTGCTGGGCGCGGGCCTGCTGTGGGCCGGCTGGTTCGGCTTCAACGCCGGTTCGGCCTTCGAGGCGAGCACACGGGCGGCCGGTGCCCTGCTGGCCACACAGGTGGCAGCCTGCACCGGTGCCCTGCTGTGGGGCGTGTGCGAGTACATGCGCCGCGGCCAGTGGAGCGTGCTGGGCACCATGACGGGCGCCATTGCGGGCCTGATCGCCGTGACGCCGGCCTCGGGCTTCGTGGGTGTCAACGGCGCGCTGGCCATCGGCGCGGTGGCCGGGGTGGTGTGCTTCTTCGCGGTGGTGAGCTTCAAGGCGAGCACGGGCATCGACGACTCGCTCGACGTGTTTGCTCTGCACGGCGTGGGCGGCATCATCGGCACGATCCTCACTCCGGTATTCGCCACCGCGGCCGTCGCTCCGGTGACGGCGAGCTGGTGGAGCAACAGCGTCGGCGCGCTGGCCGTCATCGTTTACGGCGGTGCAATGACCTGGCTGATCCTCAAGTTCATCGCGATGTTCGTGAAGCTGCGCGTGGATGTCGAAGAAGAGAAGGTCGGGCTCGACATCGCCCAGCATGGCGAGATGCTCGCGCCCAACGCCTGACGGCCGGGTGAACCATGAGTACCGCTTCGGGATTCGCCATGGGCTCTGAAGAAACCGACAGTCAGATCATGAACTACGTGGTCCGCATGGTCGTTCCCATGCGCCGCGAGTTCGGCAGGCATCTGGATGTACGTCAGTTCCTCCACGACCTGTCCTATGCCCGCCAGGTTTTGGACGAGGCATTGCGCAGCAAGGACGCGCGGCTGGTTGAATATGCGCGCCTTGTGGAACCGCGGCTGGTGGGGCCGAGGGCCGCTAGCGCCGCTTCGGCGCCGGCAAAACCTTCAGCGGCTGTTGCGGCGCCCGCCGAAGTAGCCAAGTCGGCCGCGTCCGCCCCTTCCGGCGGGCCCACCGCTGAGGAGATGCGTGCCCGCATGATGAAAAAGTACACCGACGGGCTTCGCTAGCCCGCGTGCGGCAGGTGGCCGGCCGGCTCACGCACCCCGGGTGAAATCGGGAATGCCTGTGCCCGCCGGCCTTTCGCTTTGCTGTGAAGACGATGAGAAGAGGTCGCCGCCCTCGCTCCCGGCGGCCCAGCCGCTGCCGGCCTGCCCTGCAAGCTTGTCCTGTTGCAACGGCTCGGCCGCGCTCGACGAGCCCATTCCGGCCGATGGCAGGGTGGTTGTACGGCCCGTATGACCGCGGCGCCGGCTGGCATACACACTGGCAGCGATGCCGGCCAAGGCCAGGGCGAGAGTGAAGGTCTTCAGTGCCATTGGCGTGCTCCGGGATGAGAAGAACGGGATTGCCGCCGGAATGGAGCAATCGTCACGCCCGCGCGACCCGTTGGATCGGTTCGGAGGTTCTTCAGATCACGCGCAGGCCGGAACCCGCTTGTTCCACTCGCCCGATCACCGCTGCGTCGCCGAACTCGCGGTCGCGAAAGATGCGAAGCACGTCTTGCACGCTGCCTTCATCGCAGCTCACCAGCAGCCCGCCGGATGTTTGCGGATCGGTGAGTAAATCCTTCGCCACCTCCGGCAGCCCAGCAGCGAGCGATACCTCGGTGCCGTAGCCGGCCCAGTTGCGGCCCGATGCCCCGGTGATGAAGCCATCCTTCGCCATGGCGGCCACGTTCTCCAGCAAGGGGACGTGTGACCACTCCAGGGTGACGGCCAAGCCCGCTCCGCGCGAAAGCTCCAACGCATGGCCGGCCAGGCCGAACCCGGTGACGTCGGTGATGGCATGCACGCCGGGCAGCTCGGCCAGCGCCGTGCCGGGTGTGTTGAGCCGCGTGGTGGTGTCGATCAGGCGCGCGTAGCCGGCGGCATCGAGCTTGCCTTTCTTCAACGCGGCCGAGAGCACGCCCACACCCAGAGGCTTGCCCAGCACCAGCACGTCGCCGGGCTTGGCGTCGGCATTGCGCCGAACCTTGGACGGATGCACCAGGCCCATGACCACCAAGCCGTAGATCGGCTCGACCGAGTCGATGGTGTGGCCGCCCGCGATCGGGATGCCGGCCTGGCGGCACACCGCTTCGCCACCACGGATCACCTCGCCGATCACCTCCACTGGCAGCTGGTTGACCGGCATGGCCACCAGCGCCAGCGCCATGATCGGCCGCCCGCCCATGGCGTACACATCGCTGATGGCGTTGGTGGCTGCGATGCGCCCGAAGTCGAACGGATCGTCGACGATGGGCATGAAGAAATCAGTGGTGGCCACCAGGGCCTGTTCGTCGTTGAGGCGGTACACCGCGGCGTCGTCGGCGGTTTCGATGCCCACCATCAGCTCGGGTGGAATCAGCCCGCCGCCGCTTGCCCCCAGGATCTGCGACAGCACGCCGGGCGCGATCTTGCAGCCGCAGCCGCCGCCATGCGAGAAGGTGGTGAGGCGTATGGGGGTGGATGGCACCGTGCAGGCGTCGGTCATGGGTAGTGTCGTGAGTTGAAAGTACGTGGCATGGAGATTCGATTTGCGGGACATCGCCGCAGCACGATGCTTGACCGCTTGCGAATCAGTGATCAACGACGCGGTCTTGAGGCGCGTCATCGGCCTGGCTTCTGAAACTTGAGACGAGGTCCATGATCGCCCGCGACTTGAACCCCTCCGCGAGCGCCTGCAGCCGGTCGGCGAAGGGCTTGTATTCGGAACCCATGGCGCGCAGATGATCGGCACGCTCGCAAAGACGCCGCATGTTCCCCGACCGGGCCAGGTGGTAGAGGACGTCCATTTCCTCCTGCGGTGGCGCACAAAGTGGAACGACGCTCCCCCCGGCTGCCGGCGCAGAGGTTGGAAGCCTCCAGTGCAACCGCAGCAGATCGGCAACGTTCTGCAGGAGCTCGCCCACTTCCGTCGGCTTCCTCAAGAAGGCGTTGGCGCCGGCCAAAAGGCTTCGCTCATGGGTGGCGCTTGATACGTCGGCTGAGAGAGCAATCACAGGTACGGTGGCGAGGTGTGGCATGCGCCGCAACTGGCGAGTCGCCTCCAGGCCGTCGAGCGGCTCCTTGAGCAAGTCGGTGATGATCAAGTCGGGACGGGCGAGATCTGCTTGCCTCAGCAACTCGTGGCCGTTCTCAGCCTCGATGGTCTGGAATCCGAGTGAACCGAACAGGTCGCCGAGCAATGCCCGGCTTGCGGTCACATCGTCGACGATCAGTATGGTCTTGCGTGGCCCGAGGTATCCGGTCACCTGCGGCACCTTCGAAGCGGGTTGCGATACCGACTGCTCATCGAACACCGGCACGTCGATATCGAACCAGAACCGGCTCCCTTTCCCGAGCTGGCTTGCAACCTGGATGTCGCTGCCCATCAGTTGCACCAGTTGTCGACCAATCGCCAGTCCTAGCCCTGTGCCGTACGCGCGGCGCGTGACGTCACCCACCTGCTCGAAAGGAAGGAATATGGCCGCCAGTTGGTTCTCGGCAATGCCAACCCCGCTGTCCTCGACCTCGATGCGCAACTTCGCCTGGTCGCCCATTCGCTGCAGACATGTGACCCGCAGCTGTAGGCAGCCTTCGTCGGTGAACTTGATGGCATTGCTCAACAGGTTGCAAACCACCTGCCGCAAGCGCTTGGCATCACAGTTGACCGCGGCCGGCAGGTCGGCCGCAAGGTCGCAAGTGAACTCCAGCCCCTTCGCCTGCGCCGCTATCCGGATGGTGTCGGCGATGCGTTCGAAGAAATCGGTCAGCATGAACGCAAAGGGATGGAGATCGAGTTTGCCGGCTTCCACTTTTGCAAGGTCAAGCGCGTCCTCGATCAGCCGCAGCAGGTGTTCGCCGCTTTCTTCCACTGTTTGCAACTGCCGCGACTGGCGTTCGCCAAGACCTGGGTCCCGCTTGAGAAGCTGCGTGAATCCGAGAATCGCTTGGAGCGGGGTACGGAGTTCATGGCTCATGTGCGCGAGAAACGTGCTCTTCGCGCGACTGGCCATCTCGGCCTGCTGCTTTTCCAATTCCGCTGCCACGAATTTCTGTTGCAGTTGCTCCTTGTCGCGCAACTGCAGTTCGAGTTGCGCCACCGAATGCTCGAGGCGTTCCAGCTCGCTACCCGGGGGAAGCCCGGGTACGTTGGCGTCCGTCCTTGGCCGTCCGTAGCTGGTCGACTGCCGCACAGCTTCCTGCGCCAAGCGGTGGAGCGCCTCGGTCGCTCGAGCCATCGGCGATGCGAGGCGATGACCAACCCACCATCCGATGGGTGCCAGCAAGGCGCACACCCCAAGGCTGATCAGGGCGAGCGCCGAAAGGGTGTCCGCATAGCGTGCCGAAAGGAGCCGATGCGAAAACCTCGCGAGCAAGACGCCGACGACTTGGCCGTCCCCCGCGACAAGCGGCACGCTCAGCACCAACGACGTATCTCCACCGAGTCGCGTTTCGGCAAGCGAAGCGATACCCGGCGGCTCGGGTGGCAACGAAACGGCACGTCTGAGGGGCTCAGACAACGCCGAGGTATCGCCGCCAAGCGCAAACCTCGCGGGATCGGACGACGCGAAGATCCGCCGATCGCGATCCAGCACGATCAGATCACGGTCCTGTTCGCCTCCCTCGACGGCTGCTACCGCCCGGATGGCTTCAAACGCCTCCCAGACATCATCGCGGACGATGTGGGTGGCGAGGGCTGGGGCCAGCGAATACAAAACCGCCTGGGCATGGTTCTGCAAGTCTTCCTCAAGCCACGTGCGAGCCGAAACCGCAATGGTCGTTGAGATCGCAAGCGCGGTGACGACCGACACCGCAATCACGAGGAATGGAACCTTGATTCGGTAGCTCGATCCTTGAAGCGATCTGGCAAGGCGCGTCCACACGCTCATGACGTGCGGGGCCCCGCTATGGCGACCAGCTTCGCGATCCCGTCAAACACATCGCTCCTGAAGGCGCCAAATGAGGTCAGATTCAGTTCCGCCAGCAGGCGCTGACCTTCAGGGGTACCGGACATCCCAAGCATCGCATTCCGAAGGCGGCCTTCGATATCCGCGGGCAAGCTTGCCCGAACGACGACGGGCGGAAAGCCATACCTGTCGCTGCGCCGAGCGATGCGGGTCTGCCTGGTCAGGGTGGGCGCAACGCGCTCCAGCGTGTCCCACACATAGCCGTCCACCGAACCTCCGTCAGCAAGTGCGGCGCCGACCGCGCTCACCACGTTGCGATGGCCCCACGTGAAGAACGCGCGGCGGAAGTGATGATCCGGATCGATGCCTTCACGAATGAGCGTCGCCCGGGGAACAAGATACCCGGAGTTCGAATCCGGGTCGGAATAGGCGTAGGTGCGCTGACGAAGGTCGCGGATGTGGTGTGTTTGCAAGTCCTTGGATGGGACGATGACGTACGACTGGTACCACGGCTCGCCCAAGTACATGGGCAAGGCGAGGCCGCGCAAATGCGCGTGGTTCACAACCCATGGGAAGCCGCAGATCCACGCCGCGTCGAGTTGCTCTCTGCGGAGCATCGCCATGATGTCGCGGTATGCGCGACGCTGAACGAACTGCACCGGCATGCCGATCACGGCGGTAAGGTAGGCCGCCCAGCGCGACAGGAATCCGACCTGATTGTCGAGAAAGACGGGAGTGGTGCCGAACCGGATCACCCTTGGCCGTCGGTTTTCGGTCGCGGGCGACTGCGCCCATGCGGGCACTGCCATGCCGACGCAGCCCAAAAGCCACGATTGCACGCATGCATACGCCACTTGCCTGCGCTTCATGACGCTTCCCTCCTAGGGCCGCCATGCTAGAAGAGCGCCCCCGCTGCGAGGTTCACACAAACCTGCGCTCTATTCGCGCAGTGTCCCCACCTGTGTTGGGGTTTACGGTGTCGTCGGTGGCCAGCGCCACCGCGTCGCTCTAGCTCTCTATCGGCAAAACCGCGATCTTGCTGCGGTCAGCACTCAGGCTCGCAGGGTGTGTCAGCAATCCGCCGATCAGCTCACGCACCGCAGCCGCTTCGGCCTCCGGTGCGAAGCGTGGGGCCAGCGCGGCGCAGTACGCGGCCAACCGTGCGGCGAAGCCTGCATCGTCCGTGAAGCGCTGCATGAGAGCGGCTAACCCGGCCGCGTCGCCGGGGGCGAAGTAGCCTTCGTAGTCGCGCCCGAGCAGCCCCACGTTGCCGTCGATGCGGCTGGCCAGCACCGGTACCTCGGACCGCACCGCCTCCACCACGACGTTGGCTCCGCCCTCCAGCCGGCTCATGTGGACGAGTGCCCGGCTGCGTGCGATCCAGCGGCGGGTTGTCGGGGCGGGCAGGGGGCCCAGCCATCGATAGCGCGAGCATGCCGCCATGGTCGCCTCGGCGGCCCGGCCCAGCGCCTCGTCCAGCGCTCCACCGATGTGCAATACGCGCAAAGGCGAGTCGGGCGGCAACAGGCGTGCGGCGTGCATGAGCGTGAGGGGATCCTTCTCTGCCCGCAGATGGCCGACGGCCACCATGTCGACGCTGCGCACCGCCTTGTCGCGGCACACCCGGCGCGGCGCCGACTGCACGATCACATGCGCCTTGGCCCTGGCCGGCCCGGGCAACGCGTGCCGCGCTTCATCCTGCAGCACCACCAACGCGCTGGCGCACTGCAGCGAGCGGGCGGCGTCCTCGTTGGCCGCCGGCAGGTCGTGGTAGAGATCCGTGCCGGTGAGCACGACCACCAGCGGCTGTCCGGGGCAGGCGGAGGCGAAGCGCGCGATGCTTGCCGCCGAACGCTTGGCGTGCAGTGCAATGAGGGCATCCACGGGCTGGTCTCGCCAAGCCGATGTAATGTCGACTTGCGCCAGCGCCGACAAGTACCGACCCCATCGGGAGGCCGTGTGCCAATTGCCGTTGTTCGCGTCGGCGAGCGCGGGCGACACGATGCACAGGCGAGGGCGCGTCATGGCCAGGATCTTGGCATGCGGAAGGAAAACCATGGACGACGCCCGACACCTCTCAGGAGATGCTTTGGCCAGCGCGCTGCGCGCGAGCCGCGCCTTGACGCGCTCGCTCGTGGACGACCTGGTCGACGCCCAGTGGCGGGTGCCGCAGCAGGCCGGCATCAACCCGATCGCCTGGGAGCTGGCCCACGTGGCCTGGTTCGCCGAGTTCTGGGTTCTGCGCGGTCCGCATTGCATCGGTACCGACGGCCTGGTGCACGCGGCCCAACCGCCGCACATCGCGGGGCCCGACGAACTTCTCGACTCGGCCCGCCTGCCGCATGCCCGGCGCTGGGACGCTGCGCTGCCGGGCCGGCTGGGGGTGCGCGTGATGCTGGACCAGCAGCTGCAGGCCTGCATCGACGCCATTCCCGACACCGATGACGATGCGGCGCTGTACTTTCATCGACTCGCGCTTTTCCATGAGGACATGCATGCGGAGGCGTTCACCTGGCTGCGTTCTGCGCTGCGCTATGCGCCGCCGGCCGGTCTGGCGCTGCCCCGGCTGGCCGACCGGCCGCCGATCGATGTGAGCGGCGGCGAGATGGCTCTGGGCCATGCGCAGCCGCTGCGCGGCTTCGCGTTCGACAACGAGCTTCCGGGCCGGCGCGTGGCGGTGGATGATTTCCAGATCGATGCGCAGCCGGTGAGCGCGGGCCACTTCCTGCGTTTCGTCGACGCCGGCGGCTACGACCACTCGGCGTTCTGGCCGGGGGCCGCCGGCAGGTGGCGATCCGCAGGGGGCCCGGCGCATCCGGCGCGCTGGCGTCGCGCGAAGTCCGGATGGGAGGTGCGCTGGTTCGACCGCTGGCTGCCGCTCGATCCCGCGCAGCCTGTCGTCCACATCAGCGCCTACGAGGCCGAGGCGTGGTGCCGCTGGGCCGGCCGCCGCCTGCCCAGTGCGGCCGAGTGGGAGCTTGCCGCCACCACCACGGGCATGCAGTGGGGCAGCAGCGTATGGGAGTGGACCGCAGATGCCTTCGAGCCGCATTCCGGCTTCGTGCCCGGCCCTTACAAGGACTACTCGGCTCCATGGTTCGGCGATCATCGCGAGTTGCGCGGCGGCTCGTTCGCCACGCCGGCGCGCATGCACCATGCGTTGTTTCGCAACTTCTTCCTGCCCGAACGCACCGACGTGTTCGCCGGGTTCCGCTCGGCAGGACCTTCCCGCACAGGAGCCCCTTTTCCACCATGAGCCGACTTCCCCGATTCCTCTGCCGCATCGCCGGCCTCTTCTTTGCCGCCGTGGCGGGCACTGCCACTGCACAGGACCACGTGCTGCGTGTGTCCGCCATTCCCGACGAGGCGCCCACGGAGCTGCAGCGCAAGTTCAAGCCCCTGGGCGATTACCTGGCGCGCGAAACCGGCATGCAGGTGCAGTTCACGCCGGTCACTGATTACGCCGCGGTGGTCGAAGGGCTGGCCGCGCGCAAGATCGATCTCGCCTGGCTGGGCGGCTTCACGTTCGTGCAGGCCAAGCTGCGCACGCAAGGCGGCGCCGTGCCCCTCGTGCAGCGAGCCGAAGACGAAAAGTTCACCAGCAAGTTCATCGTGCCCACCGCCAGCCCCGCGAAGACACTGGCCGATCTGAAGGGCAAGACCTTCGCGTTCGGCTCGCCGTCGTCGACCTCGGGGCACTTGATGCCCCGCCACTTCCTGCTCCAGCAGGGGGTCAACCCTGAGGCCGACTTCAAGACCGTGGCGTTCTCCGGTGCGCACGATGCCACCGTGGCTTTCGTTGCCTCCGGGCGCGCCGAGGGCGGCGTGCTCAACGCCTCGGTGATGGACAAGCTCACGGAAAGCGGCAACCCGAACGCGGCCAAGGTACGCGTGCTCGCCACCACCCCGGCCTACTACGACTACAACTGGACCGTGCGCCCGGGCCTGGAGCCGGCGCTCGCGAAGAAGCTGGCCGACGCCTTCCTCAAGCTCGATCCGGCCAACCCTGAGCACAGGGAAATCATGGCGCTGCAGCGTGCGTCGCGCTTCGTGCCGACCAAGGTGTCGAACTACGACGGGATCGAGTCTGCTGCACGTTCGGCGGGGCTGCTGAAGTAGGCCAGTGTCGTGAGCCTGTCGCTGGAGGCCGTCGGCTTTGTGCATTCCAACGGGCACCGCGCGTTACGGGCGGTGAGCCTCGCGGTGGCCGCTGGCGAGCGGGTGGCCGTGATCGGGCCCTCGGGCGCGGGCAAGACCACGTTGCTGCGCGTGGCCGCAGCCGCGCTGCGCGCGGGTGACGGCAGGCTGCTGACGCTCGGCGCGAATCCCTGGCAGCTTTCGGCGCGCGGCTTGCAGCGGCTGCGCTCGCGGGTGGGGGTGGTGTACCAGTCGCCGCCCATTCCGCCGCGCATGCGTGTGGTCACGGCGGTGCTGGCGGGCCGGCTGGGGCAGTGGTCGCTCGGGCGGGCGCTGGGCTCGCTTTTCTACCCTAGTGACATCGCCGGCGCCCAAGAGGCGTTGGCGCGGCTGGACATGGCCGACCGCCTGTTCGACCGTTGTGACCGGCTCTCGGGCGGCCAGCTGCAGCGTGTGGGCATTGCACGGGTGCTGTACCAGCGCCCCGAGCTGCTTTTGGTCGACGAGCCGGTCTCGGCGCTCGATCCGGCGCTTGCGGACGCCGCGGTGGGCGAGCTTGTGGCACAGAGCGAGGCCACAGGCTGCACGCTCGTCGCCTCCTTGCATGCAGTGGATCTGGCCCTCAAGTGGTTTCCCCGCATCGTGGGCATGCGCGAAGGCGCGATCCAGTTCGACGCGCCCGTCTCGGCCGTAACGGCCCAGATGCTGCATGAGCTGTACGCCACGGAGGGCCACCTGCTGCCCACGCAGGCCAACGATCCCGGCGCGATCGGCGCGCTGGGCGGTGCTTTGCACGCCGGTGCCCGCGTGGTGCCGCTGGCGCGCCCGGGGTGCCGCTGATGAACACTGCTGCGGGCGCGGTTGCCTTGCGTGACCCGCATGCCAGGCAGCGCATCTCCGCGCTGCTGCTGGCGCTGGTGGTGCTCTGGCCGGTGCTCGTGCTGG
>CBFHAS010000046.1:0-28847 GCA_965653625.1 uncultured Burkholderiaceae bacterium
GCGAGACCTTGCGTCGGGCGGCACAAGACCATGATTTGATCGTGACGAGTGGCGGCGTTTCCGTGGGCGAGGAAGACCATCTGCGGCCGGCCGTCCAGGCCGAGGGCCGGCTCGATCTTTGGCAGGTCGCCATCAAGCCCGGCAAGCCGCTCGCTTTTGGCGAAGTGAACCGTGCTGCAGAGGGTGTCGCGTACTTCATGGGCCTGCCGGGCAATCCGGTGTCCAGCTTCGTCACCTTCCTGCTGGCTGTACGGCCCGTGCTGCTGCGCCTGCAGGGCGCGGACGACTGGCAGCCGCGCGGCGTCAGCTTGCGTGCCGATTTCGACTGGCCGCGGCCTGACAAGCGGCAGGAGTTTCTACGCGTGCGGCGCAATGCCGGGGGTGCGCTGGAGCTTTTTCCCAACCAGAGTTCCGGCGTGCTCACCTCGGCCGTGTGGGGCGACGGCCTGGTGGACAACCCGCCGGGCCAGGCCATCCGGCGCGGTGATGCCGTTCGCTACCTGGCCTTTTCGGAACTGCTCGCATGACGACCGTGAACGTGCGCTATTTCGCCTCCATCCGCGAGGCCCTGGGCCCCGGCGAGAGCGTCGAGCTGCCTGCAGGTGGCACGGTGTGGGCGCTGCGCGACTTGCTCATCGAGCGCAGCCCGGTGCACGCGGCCACGTT
Source organism: uncultured Burkholderiaceae bacterium (assembly GCA_965653625.1). Classification (GTDB taxonomy): domain Bacteria; phylum Pseudomonadota; class Gammaproteobacteria; order Burkholderiales; family Burkholderiaceae_C; genus Albitalea. The sequence goes on from CBFHAS010000046.1 coordinate 667, forward strand.
GGCGCGCGGCAAGGCGCTGCGCTGCGCGCTGGACCAGCAGCTGTGCGACGAGACGGCGGTGGTGGGCGAGGGCGCCGAGGTGGCATTCTTCCCGCCGGTGACGGGGGGGTGAGGCATGGCGACGCGCGTCACGATCCAGGTGCAGGATTTCGACCTCGCAGCCGAATTGGCCGCGCTGCGCGCAGGCGACCGTTCGGTGGGCGCGGTGGTCACCTTCGTGGGCACCGTGCGCGACCGCAACGAGGGTCTTGGGGTCACTTCCATGGAGCTGGAGCACTACCCGGGCATGACGGAAAAGGCCATTGAAACCATGGTCGACGACGCGTTGTTCCGGTTCGACATCCGGGCGGTGCGTGTAATCCACCGCGTGGGCACGCTCCTGCCGGAGGACCAGATCGTGCTTGTGGCGGTGACCTCGGCGCACCGCGGCCAGGCGTTCCAGGCCTGTGAATTCCTCATCGACTACCTGAAGACCCAGGCGCCGTTTTGGAAAAAGGAGCACACGCCGGAGGGCGCCCGCTGGGTCGATGCGCGTGTCGTGGACGACGATGCCCTCAAGCGCTGGGGCATTGCCTCGGAGAATGCGGCGCGCTAAGCGAGCCGGTTCAGGCGTCGGGCGGCCGGTCGTCCGAATCCGGGTTCAGCACGCCGAACTCCACCGGGACGCGCGCGTAGACCACGCGGATTTTTTCTGCCCCGATAAGCGCCATCAGCTGACGCGCTTCCTCGTCAGTGACGACGAACTCCACTTCGATCGTGAGGCTGCCGGCCAGTTCGAAGAAGTGGTTCTCGTGCAGCCGATGGTGCCGCCCGAACCCCGCCATGGCGCGGAAAGCCGAGCCGCCTCGGATACCCAGGCGGTTGGCCTGCTCCAGCAGCCGTTCCCAGAACAGGCGGCCATGGCACCGCTGGCTTTCGTGCACGTAGAAGCGGATCAGCGAGGCTTGCATGGCGGTTCTCCCGTGGGATGGGTGTGTCGAAAGCGCTCAGCTCCTGGCCCAGGCCACCGTCGCCATACCGGCCAAGGTCATCAGTACCGATCCGAGTAAATGAGCGGCCGCGGCGGCCACGGTCCAGCCCATCCTGCCTTGTTGGAGCAGGGTGACCACTTCGGCGGAAAAGGTGGAGAAGGTGGTGAGCCCGCCGCACAAGCCGGTGATGACGAAAAGGCGCCACTCCGGTGGCAAGGCAGCGTATGCCGCGAAGAAGGCGATGGCCGCGCCGACCACATAGGCGCCGATCAGGTTGGCGGCCAGCGTGCCGGGCGGAATGGTCGGAAACAGGCCGTTCAGTCGCGTGCCCAGGCCCCAGCGCAGCAGCGCCCCCAGCGAGGCGCCGAGCGAAATGGCCACCACCGATTTCCACATGAGCCCGTTCCTCCAAGTTTTGTTCATGAGCCACGACAGCGGGGATTGTGGCTTGCGCCCCGGTGCGGCAGACCTGAGCACGCGGCTTGCCGGCGCTTACTCGGCTCCGGCGGCTTGCGCTCGGTCAGAAGGCGCCGCTTGAAATCGGATTGAATCCCCTCAAATCCCTGCGAACGAGAGAGGACTTGCTCCATGCGACTCGACAAGCTCACCACCAAGTTCCAGGAAGCCCTGGCCGACGCGCAAAGCCTGGCGGTCACCCGCGACAACCCCTATATCGAGCCCGTACATCTGCTGGCGGCGATGCTGGCGCAGACCGACGGTCCCAAGGCCATGCTGGACCGTGCGGGGGTGAACACTGCGCGCCTGGCGTCCTCGCTCCAGGCTGAGATGAAGAAGCTGCCGCAGGTGCAAGGCGGCGAGCAGGTCCAGCCGAGCCGCGAGCTCGGTGGCCTGCTGCAGGCCACCGAGAAGGAGTCCGCCAAGCGCGGCGATCAGTTCATCGCCGGCGAACTCTTCTGGCTGGCTGCGGCAGACAGCAAGAGCTTGGGCCCGCTGCTCAAGGAGCACGGCCTCACGCGCAAGACGCTCGAAGCCACCATCGAGATGGTGCGCGGCGGCCAGAAAGTTGACAGCGCCGAAGCCGAGGGCCAGCGCGAGGCGCTCAAGAAATACACGCTCGACCTCACCGAGCGCGCCCGCAACGGCAAACTCGACCCGGTGATCGGCCGCGATGACGAGATCCGTCGCGCGATCCAGGTGCTGCAGCGGCGCACCAAGAACAATCCGGTGCTGATCGGCGAGCCGGGCGTGGGCAAGACGGCCATCGTGGAAGGTCTGGCCCAGCGCATCGTGGCTGGCGAGGTGCCCGATTCACTGAAGAACAAGCGCGTCCTGGTGCTCGACATGGCGTTGCTGCTGGCCGGCGCCAAGTACCGCGGCGAGTTCGAGGAGCGGCTGAAGTCGGTGCTCAAGGAAGTGGCGCAGGACGAGGGCCAGACCATCGTCTTCATCGACGAGATTCACACCATGGTCGGCGCGGGCAAGGCCGAAGGCGCTATCGATGCGGGCAATATGCTCAAGCCCGCGCTGGCGCGCGGCGAACTGCACTGCATCGGCGCGACCACGCTCGACGAATACCGCAAGTACATCGAGAAGGATGCCGCGCTCGAGCGCCGCTTTCAGAAGATTCTCGTCGGTGAGCCCAGCGTCGAGGCCACCATCGCCATCCTGCGCGGCCTGCAAGAGAAGTACGAGGTTCACCACGGCGTGGAGATCACCGACCCGGCCATCGTGGCCGCGGCCGAGCTGAGCCATCGCTACATCACCGACCGCTTCCTGCCCGACAAGGCCATCGACCTCATCGACGAGGCGGCGGCCAAGATCAAGATTGAGATCGACTCCAAGCCCGAGGCGATGGACAAGCTCGACAGGCGGCTCATCCAGCTGCAGATCGAGCGCGAGGCGGTCAAGCGCGAAAAGGACGAGGCTTCGCAGAAGCGGCTCTCGCTGCTCGAGGAAGAGATCGCGCGGCTGCAGCGCGAGGCGGCCGACCTCGACGAGATCTGGAAGGCCGAAAAGGCCGCGGCGCAAGGCTCGGCGCATCTCAAGGAAGAGATCGACCGTGTGCGCACGCAGATCGAAGACCTGAAGCGCAAGGGCGACTTCAACAAAGTGGCTGAGCTGCAGTACGGCCGGCTGCCCGAATTGGAGCGTTCCCTGAAGGAAGCGCAGGCCAAGGAGGCGAAGAAGGGCGTCGAAGGTCGGCCGCAGCTGCTGCGCACGACAGTCGGCGCCGAGGAGATCGCCGAGGTCGTGGCTCGCGCCACGGGCATTCCCGTGTCAAAGCTGATGCAGGGCGAACGCGAGAAGCTGCTGCAGATGGAGACTCGCCTGCACGAGCGCGTGGTGGGCCAGGACGAGGCGATCACCGCCGTGGCCAATGCCATCCGCCGCTCGCGCTCGGGCCTGTCGGATCCCAACCGGCCCACGGGCTCGTTCCTGTTCCTGGGGCCCACGGGCGTGGGCAAGACGGAGCTCTGCAAGGCGCTGGCCGCGTTCCTCTTCGACAGCGAGGAGCATCTCATCCGCGTCGACATGAGCGAGTACATGGAAAAGCACTCAGTCGCCCGCCTCATCGGTGCGCCGCCGGGCTACGTGGGATACGACGAGGGCGGCCACCTCACCGAGGCCGTGCGCCGCAAGCCCTACAGCGTGCTCCTGCTCGACGAAGTGGAGAAGGCCCACCCCGACGTGTTCAATGTGCTCCTGCAGGTGCTCGACGATGGCCGCCTCACCGATGGCCAGGGCCGCACGGTGGACTTCAAGAACACGGTGATCGTCATGACGTCGAACCTTGGCTCGCACCAGATCATGCAGATGGCCGGCCAGGACGCCGAGGCGATCCGCGACGCGGTGTGGGTGGAGGTGAAGCAGCACTTCCGGCCCGAGTTCCTGAACCGCATTGACGAGACCGTGGTGTTCCACGCGCTCGACCATGAGCACATCGAGTCCATCGCCCGCATCCAGCTTCGCGTGCTGGAGCAGCGGCTGCAGAAGATGGAGATGAAGCTCGACGTGTCGCCCGCGGCGCTCGCCGAGTTGGCCAAGGTTGGCTTCGACCCGGTGTTCGGCGCACGGCCGCTCAAGCGGGCGATCCAGCAGCGCATCGAGAACCCGGTCGCCAAGCTCATCCTCGAAGGCCGTTTCGGGCCGAAGGACGTGATCCCGGTGAACGTGGAGGGCGGTGAGTTCGTCATCGGCCGCACGGTGCACTGAGCCTGCGTCCCGCTTTCTCCTTCGCGGAGCGCGGCTCGCTCAGCGGGTGTCGTCGAAGGTGGCGTCCATGCGCCCGATCTGAAGCCGCGCCAGTGTGAGGTTGGCGTGGCTCTTGTCCAGCACCGCGTGCAGTGCCAGCCCCGGGTGACGGGGCACCGCGCGCAGCAGCAGATGGTGGGAGCCGAGCGTGATGGCGGCTTCGGGCAGTGCGTGGCCCATGCCCAGGTTGCGGCTGGTTTCGAGCATGGATGCCAGAAGCTCGGCGCCGTGAACGGCCAGTTCGACGGGGCCTGGGCGCGCGCCGGCGTGAGCCAGGGCCTGACCGGTGGCCACCTCGAATACGCAGCAGCTGACCATGCCGGTGAGCCGGCTGAGCTGGTTCACGTAGCGGGTCATCGGATCCAGTACGGCGAGATCGTGGGCGTCGTGGGCCGGAACGGTGGGCATGGGCTGCAGCGGCAGCGGGTCCGGCGGCTGTTGCGCGGCAGCGGATACGGCGTGCGGGCGCTCCGCGGGCATCCTGCGCAGCGCGGCATCCGGAGTCGAGGACAACTCGGCTCTCAGTCGCGTCCACGTGCTGGTGATGAAGTTCCATGCGTCGGCGGGACGCGCCACCTGCGGCGTGGTGCGCACGTTCACGCCCGTGCCACGAGCCAGCTCCATGCCTTGCGTCACAAGGGCATTGGCGGTCGACAGCGGCAGCAGCAGAAGATGGCGGTTGGGCCAGGGGCCGGTGAGCATGGCCTCGTGCAGCGGCCGGAACGTGCCGGTGATCGTGTGCCCGGGCAAGTCGCCGACGAGGACAACACCCAGTGTGCTGAACGCCAGCAGCACGCGGGCCAGGGGGTGCCGCGAGGCGGGGTCGGTGTCAGCGTCGGTGGAGTAAATGCGCAGCCGCCCGCCCTCGGCGGTGGACAGTTCGACGAACTCCAGCGTTGCCAGCGTATCGCCGAAGCCCTGGCGGCGGATGGCCATCTTCTGCACCGAGCCTTTGCTGGCTGCGGCGATGCCCGCAATGAGCTTGCGCGAGGAACTTGTCGCGACGTCGTGGATGGCGATGTACTGCGGCCGCAGCTGCTCGAACTGCTGCTCCAGCGCCGGCCCCGGGTCGCAGGAGGCAATCAGCTCGTGCGAGTTCTCGCCGATGGGGTGGCCGATGTCCTTCTGCTCGGCGGTCACATGTGCATCTCGCTCGTGAACAAAATGCGTCTGCGCGCGCGTCGCTTCCCAGGTTTGCGGCGCCTCGTTCGGGCCCCCGCCCTCCGAGGTCGAGGCCCGTTCGGGGCCTGCCGTGTTCGGAATCCTCATGTCGCTCTTCCGGTTGCATGCGGCCAGGGACCGCTCGCGAACCCTGGCGCCACGCGGTGGCGGCTGCAGGTTCACGGTCTCGTCGAGTGTAGGGGCAGCGCGTTTCGTCCCGCCCTGCCTCAACCACCATGGCGGCGTTGCCATGCCGCCATGTGCGCGCCTGGCGACCCACGGTGCCCCGCAGGAGCGCCGATAGAATCGGACACACCTCGATTCCTTGGCCGGCAAGCCGGTTGGCATGCGGCCCGAGCACATGCCTGCTACCGAAGCCGTTCCCCTCCAAACCCCCGTCGTCATCGTGGGTGCAGGCCTCGCGGGGCTGACCGTCGCACTGCACCTGGCCGAGCACAACCCCGTGGTCGTGCTCGCCAAGCGCGCGCTTGGGGAAGGGGCGACCGCCTGGGCTCAAGGCGGCATCGTCGGCGTGCTGGGCGACGATGACAGCATCGAATCGCATGTGCGCGATACGCAAGATGCGGGCGCCGGCCTGGTGGACGAGCACACCGCGCGCTTCATCGCCGCGCACAGCGCCGATGCGGTGGCCTGGCTGGTGGAAAGCGGCGTCCCGTTCTCCGCCGACCCCGAAGGCCCTCTGGGCCTGCACCTCACGCGCGAGGGCGGCCACGCGGTGCGGCGCATCGCCCATGCGGCAGACGCCACCGGCAAAGCCATCCATGACGTGCTGCTCGCGCGTGCGCGCCGGCATCCCAACATCCAGATGCGAGAGCGCTGGATGGCGCTCGACATCATTACGTCGCGCCATCTGAAGCGCGAAGAGACGCCGCGCGCCTACGGCCTGTATGCGCTGGACATGGAGCGTCAGCGCGTGGAGGCGCTGCCGGCGGCAGCGGTGGTACTCGCCACCGGCGGCGCGGGCAAGGTGTATCGCTACACCACCAATCCCGACACCTCGACCGGCGATGGCATCGCCATGGCATGGCGCGCGGGTTGCCGCGTGGGGAACATGGAGTTCATCCAGTTCCACCCGACCTGCCTGTACCACCCGCAGGAGCGCACATTCCTCATCACCGAGGCCTTGCGCGGCGAGGGCGCACACTTGACGCTGCCTGACGGCACGCGCTTCATGGCCGCACATGACGAGAGGCTGGAACTCGCCCCGCGTGACATCGTGGCGCGGGCCATCGACTTCGAGATGAAGAAGCATGGCGTGGACTTCGTGCATCTCGATGCCTCCCATCTCGGGGAGGCATTCTTGCGAGAGCATTTCCCGACAATCCACGCGCGCTGCCTGCAATTGGGAATCGACATCGCCCGGCAGCCGATTCCCGTGGTCCCCGCGGCGCACTACACCTGCGGCGGCGTGGTGAGCGATCTGCAAGGCCGCACTGACGTACCGGGCCTGTACGCCGTGGGCGAAACCACCTACACCGGCCTGCACGGCGCCAATCGACTCGCGAGCAATTCGCTGCTGGAGTGCGTGGTGCTCGGCCGCACTTGCGCGGCCGATATCCTCGCTGCCGGCCCCAAATCGCCGCCGCCCCTGCCGGCCTGGGACGAAAGCCAAGTGGAGAACGCCGACGAGCAGGTCGTCATTGCGCACAACTGGGACGAGTTGCGACTGCTGATGTGGAACTACGTTGGCATCGTGCGCACGACCCGGCGCCTGGAGCGCGCGCTGCATCGCATCGAGTTGCTGCGCGACGAGATCGACGACTACTACGCTAACTTCCGCGTCAACCGCGACCTGCTGGAGCTGCGCAATCTGGTGGACTGCGCCGAGCTCATCGTGCGCTCGGCGCTGATGCGCCAGGAAAGCCGCGGCCTGCACTACAGCCGCGATTTCCCGTACACGCTGCCGGTGAGCTTTCCGACGGTGCTGCTGCCCGCACACCGCGATGGCAAGCGGCCGAAGGCGTACGGCCTGAGCGGCTGACTCAGCCGCGTGCCCGCATTGCCATGCGGGCCTGAACGAATTCGAAGGCGAAGTTCACCGCTTCCGCGATGGCGCGCTCGGTGTCGGCGCGCTCCCTGTCGCTGAGATAGAAGGCGAAGTCCACCTCGTGCCGGATGTAGCGCGAGGGCAGGCGGTTGAGCGCCACGCAAGCGATGTCGGCGAGGGTGTCGCCCTGCAGGTGCGGGTGGCTTGCGGCCGTGGCGCGCACGAGCTCCATCACGGCGCGCTCGTGGTGGTTGTAGATCGACTGGAACTCGCTGCTCATCGGTTCTGCCCTGTGTCGGCTCGGCTATGGCAGGCGAGTGTGTCCGACAGGGCAAGAACGAAGGCGGCGAAGAGACGAGTGTTTGCCGCGCAATTCGGGAGGTCAGCCGCGCCCGGTCACGCGCATGGAGTAATCCACCGCCTTCACGTCCTTGGTGAGGCGGCCGATCGAGATGCGATCCACGCCCGTGGCCGCGATCTCGCGCACGTCTTCCAGGCGCACGCTGCCCGAGACCTCCAGCAGCGCACGGCCTGCGTTGATGGCCACCGCCTCGCGCATGAGCGGCAGCGTGAAGTTGTCGAGCATCACGTTCGTCGCGCCGCAGGCCAGCGCTTCATGCAGTTGTTCGAGGTCCTCGACCTCGATTTGGATGTCGACGCCGGCGTTCAGGGCCGCAGCGTTGCGCAGCACCGCGCCGATGCCGCCGGCGGCCGCGATGTGGTTTTCCTTGATGAGAATGCCGTGCCAGAGGGCGAGCCGGTGATTCTTGCCGCCGCCCACGCGTACCGCGTACTTCTGAGCCTGTCGCAGCCCGGGCAGGGTCTTGCGGGTGTCGAGGATGACGCAGCCTCGCGGGTTGGGAGAGGCTGCGGCGATGGCATCCACGTGCCGGCGTGTGAGCGTGGCCGTGGCCGACAGCAGCTGCACGAAGTTGAGCGCAGGGCGCTCGGCAGAGAGCAGGGCGCGGGCCCGCGCCTCGATGCGGCACACCGCTGTGTCGCGCTGCATGGCGGCGCCCTCTTCGTAGAGCCACGTCACGCGGGCGCCGGGATCCAGGGCGTGCAGGCAGCCATCGAACCAGTCGCGGCCGCACAGCAGTGCATCTTCGCGTACGAGCACCTGTGCGGTGACCCGCTCCTCGGCGGGCACCAGTTCCGCCGTCCAGTCACGCAGGCCGATGTCTTCCATCAGCGCATCGCGGATGTTTCGCTGGCGGGCTTGTTCAAGGGTTTCGTTGTGGTCGAACATGGGCTGGCTGGGACGCTGTCGATGCACGAACGAGCCGCATGCGACGGCCAGTTCACGGAAAACGGAGAGGCTGAACCGCTACGCGGCGCCGATGTTCTGGACGAACCCCGGCTTCTGGGTGGCGGCGGGGTTGTGTGCGACGAAATCCAGCATGCGTTCGATGCAGCCCAGCGCCTGGCCGCGCACGGGCTCGTCGACGCGGACCTCGCCGATGCCGCGCTCCAGGCACTGCACGACGCCTTGCAGCGCATTCATGGCCATCCAAGGGCAATGCGCACAGCTCTTGCACGTGGCGCTGGTGCCGGCGGTGGGCGCTTCGATCAGGGTCTTGGCGGGAGCCAGCTGACGCATGCGGTGGAGGATGCCGTTGTCGGTGGCAACAATGAAGGTCGTGGCGTCGCTCTTGAGCACGGCGTTCAGCAGCTGCGAGGTGGAGCCCACCACGTCGGCCAGCTCCACCACCGACTTGGGCGATTCGGGGTGCACCAGCACGTTGGCGTCGGGGTGCTCGGCCTTCAGGAGCTGCAGTTCGAGGCCCTTGAACTCGTCATGCACGATGCAGGCGCCGTTCCACATCAGCATGTCGGCGCCGGTCTGCTCCTGGATGTAGCGGCCGAGGTGGCGGTCGGGCGCCCAGAGGATCTTGCGGCCCTGCTCCTTGAGGTGATTCACGATCGCCAGCGCGCAAGAGCTCGTCACCATCCAGTCGGCGCGGGCCTTCACCGCGGCACTGGTGTTGGCGTAGACGACGACCGTGCGGTCGGGGTGGGTGTCGCAGAAACGGGCGAAGTCGTCGGGCGGGCAGCCCAGGTCCAATGAGCAGGTCGCCTCCAGGTCGGGCATCAGCACGCGCTTGCCGGGGCTCAGGATCTTGGCCGTTTCACCCATGAAGCGAACCCCGGCGACCACGAGCGTCTTGCTGGCGTGGTCGCGGCCAAAGCGCGCCATTTCGAGCGAATCGGCCACGCAGCCGCCGGTTTCGAGGGCCAGATCCTGCAGATCGCTGTCGACGTAGTAGTGCGCCACGAGCACCGCCTGGTGCCGGGCCAGCAGTTCGGCGGCGCGGGCCTTCCATTCGATGCGCTCATCAGGGCCCAGGGGCGGGGGTACGTGAGCCCAGGCATGGGCGGTGCAACTCGCACCGGTCGCGTCCTGGCGGGTGTAGTCGAACAGCACTTGGCTCATGGGGCGGGAGATGGGGGCGTGGCGTGGCCTTGCAACGGCCATGGTAGCCCAGCAAAGCGCTGCGATGCGCCCAGTGGTTTCGCTACTCCAGCCTCTTCTCCACTTCAATCAGCTTGTAGCGCGCGAGCGCGAGATTCGCGCGTTGCTTGTCAAGCAGCGCCATGATGAAGAGGTCGGGATGCCGGGTGACCGTGCGCAGGACTTGCTGCCGCTGGCCGGCGCTAACCATGATCTCGTCGATCTGATCTGGCAGACCCATGTTCCGTGCGGCCATCCGATGGGCACGCAGCACCTGGGCGCTGGACGCCGCGGACAGATCGAGGTCGGTGGTCTGGTCTTCGCGCGCCTCACGGGCGAGCACCAGGCCGGTGGTGGAGTCGACCACTGCGCAGCCCAGCAGGCCCTCGATGCTCACCATCTCGGCTAGGGCGTCCACGGCATGCGCGGGGTCCAGCGCGTAGTGGCTCACCCGCATGACGGGCCGGCGCGAATGCAGCGGCGCCGAGGCGGTACGCAGAGCTGAGAACGCCGGCAGCGCCGCGAGCGCCGAACAGCGGGGGCCGGCGGTCTGCAGGTCCATCCCCAGGCCATCCTCGTTGGCGAGCGTGGCCTCGGGTGGCTCCCAGCCGGGCTGGGTCTTGACGTGGTTCCACATGCCCAGCATCGCGTTCCACACCGACGATGCGCTCGTCATCGATTCGCTGAGCACGTGCACGTTCATGCGCCGTGGCCAGCCGGCGGCGCTGATCTTGTTGGCGATCGCGGCCGCACCGGGAGGCAGCATGAACAGCAGGTTGGGGCAGCGCCACGTGGAAAGCGCAGTGGCTTCCTTCAGCGAATCGAGCAGGGCGTCGACGGCGTGCGGCTGCATCGGGCCGACGATGACCGTGGTCATGTGGCTGCGCTCCATGAGCGCGACCGGGATCGCCGAGTTCTCGCGGCCCGGGGCGCGCACGTCGGCGTGGTAGATCTTCAGCGTGTCCTCATGCCGGCGCACCAAGGTGGTCCGCTCGATGGTGGCCAGCGTGCGCAGCGTGGTCTGTTCACGCAGGTGCAGGCGTTCGATCGGGCGCCCGCCAGCGTCAGACAGTGCCTTGATCACCGCCGACGCCCACACCCCCACCGGGTCGAGCAAGGTGATGAGGCGGCTGGCGGTGCCCAGGTCGGCACGCGTGGTGGCGAAGTGCTCGCGGATGGCCTGCGCCGGTGACCCACTCACCACCAGGTCGTGCTGATGGCGATCGACCATCTGGCCACGCTGGTTGACCTCGGTGGCCATGCTTTCCAGGATGGCGGTGGCGGCAAAGCCGCCGTGCTCGGAGTCAGTGTCCGAAGGCGACTTCTTGGCGGGATCCTTCGGCGGACCGAGATCGCCGAACAGCGAGGTCAGCATGCGCTCTCCAGCTTCTTGTGGTGCGGTGCGGGAGCACACGGCATCGCGGGGGGTACTTCTACAGCAGTGCTCGCCAGTCTAGACCAGGCGCCCATGCGGAAAATCCCCAGCGAATGCAACTGCTCGTTGCAGGCCCTCCAGATGAGGGATGCCCCGGGGCTTGGCGCGCAGCACCCGCTCGCGAGGCGGGGCTTCGCACTTCCGGCCTACCATCGCGTCACCCTTCCAGGTTCTCTCGAGCCATGAGCAGCACCCTCACCCTGCGAGCCCCCGGTACCCGAGACGATGCCTTGCTCATCGGCCTGGTTGGCGCGGCGCATGCTGTCAGTCACTTCAGCCAGTTGCTTCTGGCCCCGCTGTTTCCCTGGCTGAAGGAGGTGTTCGCGGTCAGCTATGCCGAGCTCGGTCTGCTGTTGACGATTTTCTTCGTCGTCTCGTGCGCGGTGCAGGCGGTGTCGGGATTCGTGGTGGACCGCTTCGGGCCGCGGCCCGTGCTGTTCGGTGGCCTGGCGCTGCTGGCTACGGCGGCATTCGGCTTCGCGTTGAGCGGAAGCTACTCGACGTTGGCCTTCTTCTCGGTGGTGGCGGGGGTGGGCAATGGGGTGTTCCACCCCGTCGACTTCACGCTGCTCAACCGAAAGGTGCATCCGTCGCGGCTGGGCCATGCGTTCAGCGTGCATGGAGTCACTGGCAGCCTGGGGTGGGCACTGGCGCCGGCCATGCTGGTGCCACTCACACTGGCGTATTCATGGCGCGTGGCAATCGCCAGTGCGGGTGGGGTGGTAGTGGCGGTGCTGCTCCTGCTGTGGTGGTGTCGCGGCAGGCTGGCCATGGACATGGCGCCGCCCCGCAGGCCGGCCGCCGGCCTGCCGGACGAGGGCAGCTTCACCTTTCTGCGCATCCCGGCGGTGTGGATGTGCTTCGCGTTCTTCTTCTTCAGTGCCGTGGCGCTCGGGGGCGTACAGGCATTCGCCCCTGAATCGGCCCGGCTGCTGCACCAGGTGCCAGCTTCGCTGGCGGCGATGTGCCTGACGGTCTACATGGTTTGCAGTGCGGTCGGCATGGTCGCGGGTGGCTTCCTCGCGGTCGACCCCGCGCGCTGCGAGCGCATCGTGGGGGCCGGCTTCGGGGTCGCCTGCGTCGTGGCGCTGGTGATTGCCTTCGCCCATGTGCCGGCATTGGCTGTGCCGGTGCTCTTCGGCGTCATGGGATTCGGTGCCGGCATGGCGGGGCCGTCGCGTGATCTGCTCGTCAAGCGCTCGTCACCGGAGCACGCCACCGGCCGCGTGTATGGAGTCGTCTATTCGGGGCTCGACATTGGCCAGGCGCTGGCGCCGCTGGTGTTTGGTGCGCTGCTCGATCGTGGCCAGCCAGCCATGGTTTGGCTGGGGATCGCCATTGCGCAGGGCGTACTGATCGCGAGCGCCTTCAATGTGCGGCGGGTCAGACGCACCGCGCTGGCAACAGCCTGACGCCAGCATGCGCGCGAGCCCTTCCTCCCGCCTTGCCGGCCACGCGCTGGTCGAAGCACTACTCGCCCAAGGCGTAGACACCGTGTTCGGCGTGCCCGGCGAGAGCTTCCTTGCGGTCCTCGATGGCTTTCACGAGCACCGCGACCGCATCCGCTTCATTGCCTGCCGGCACGAAGGAGGTGCCGCCTTCATGGCTGAGGCACAGGGCAAGCTGACCGGCCGCCCGGGCATCTGTTTCGCGACGCGCGGGCCGGGGGCCGCCAACGCGGGCATCGGCCTGCACACGTCCTTCCAGGACAGCACGCCCATGGTGCTGTTCCTCGGCCAGGTGGCCGGCGGCCAGCGCGACCGCGAAGCCTTCCAGGAGGTGGACTACCGGCAGATGTTCGGGCCGGGCACGCTGGGCTTCGCCAAGTGGGTGGCCGAGGTGCATGACGCCGATCGCCTGCCGGAGTACGTGTCGCGCGCCTTTCACACCGCGCTGCAGGGACGGCCCGGTCCCGTGGTGCTGGCTTTGCCCGAGGACATGCTCACGGCCTCTACCGCCGCGCCCGTGCTGCCGCGTGTGGAGCCTGCTCATGCCTGGCCGGCGCCCGGAGCGCTGAGGGATGTGCGAACGCTGCTGCTGGATGCGCGGCGGCCTTTCGTCATCGTGGGCGGAGGCGGCTGGGATGCGCCGGCGTGCGAAGCCCTGCAGCGCTTCGCCGAGAACTGGAACCTGCCTGTGGGCTGCGCCTTCCGATTTCAGGATCTGATGGACAACCGCCATCGGCTGTATGCGGGTGACGTGGGCATCGGCATTCAACCGCGGCTCGCACAACGCGTTCGCGAGGCCGATCTGGTGATTGCCATCGGCGCGCGCCTGGGCGAGATGACCACCGGCGGCTACGAACTGCTCCAGGCGCCGCGGCCTCGACAGAAGCTGGTGCATGTGCATGCCGGGCCCGAAGAGCTCGGCCGCGTGTATGCGGCCCACGTGCTGCTGCAGTCGTCCATGGCCTGTGCTGCCAAGGCGCTGGAGACGCTGGCGGCGCCGCCCGATCTGCCGTGGGGCGATTGGACTTCGGCCGCGCATGCCGACTACGAGGCGAACCTCGTGGCGCCTCCGGTTGAGCCTGTGGATATGGCCGTGATCGTCAAAGCGATCCAGCGCCTGGCACCCGAGGACACCGTCTATGCCAACGGCGCGGGTAACTACAGCGGCTGGCTCCACCGGTATGGCCGGTACCCGGGGCTGCAGCACCATGGCCGCACGCAACTCGCGCCCACCTCCGGCGCCATGGGCTATGGGCTCCCCGCCGCGGTGGCTGCGTCCCTGCTGTACCCGCATCGCACGGTGGTCAATGTGGCGGGTGACGGCGACTTCCTCATGACTGGCCAGGAGCTGGCGACCGCCAAGCAGTACGGCGCCACACGGCTGGTGAGCGTCGTGGTTGACAACGGCAGCTACGGCACGATTCGCATGCACCAGGAGCGGGAGTACCCGGGGCGCGTGAGCGGCACCGAACTGCTCAATCCCGACTTCGCCGCCCTGGCGCGTGCCTTCGGGTGGCGAGCTGACGCCGTGGCGGAGACGTCGCAGTTTGAACCGGCCTTTGTCGCCGCGCTGGAAAGCGCGCAGCCCACGCTGCTCCACGTGAAGATGCCGGTGGAAGCAATCACCAGCCGCACCTCGCTCACGGCGATTCGCGAAGCGGCACAGAAACGCCAGCGGCCGAAGCCAACGGGTTGAGAACTGCGGCATGCGCTCCTGCGCACGATGACGGCTCGCGATGCTTTACGGCGCGCCGCGACAAGGTGAGACTCCGTACCATGGACGGCCGCATGAGCACCCCCGATTTCTCCACCTGCGACCTGTGCGACATGCACAAGGGCGATGCCGGTGGCGCCTTCCGCGTGCTGCCCCCGGTGTGGCGAGATTTCGGCGCGCCGCGGCGCTTCGCGGGAGAGGTGAGCACCATCAAGTGCTTCGAGGACAACTCGCTGGTCAAGGCTGCCCTGGAAGAGCCGGGCCGGCGCCGCGTGCTGGTGGTCGACGGCGGCGGCTCGCTGCGCCGCGCATTGGTGGGCGGCAACCTCGCCGCTGCGGCCGTGCGCAACGGCTGGGCCGGCATCGTGGTGCATGGCTGCGTGCGCGACGCGGCCGAACTGGCCGTTGCCGAAGTCGGCATCCGAGCGCTGGCCCTCATGCCCATGCCCACCGAGAAGCGCAACGCCGGCGAGCGCGACGTGCCCGTTCAGATAGAGGGCGTGTGGGTGCGCCCCGGCGATTGGCTTTATGCCGACGAGGACGGCATGGTGATCATGGCGGAGCCGATGGCATGAGCGAAGCTGTGAACCCTCCCGGAGAGGGTGGCGAGACCATGAGCATCCGCCAGTTCGCGGAGCAAACGGGCCTGACGGCGCACACCTTGCGCTATTACGAACGCATGGGCCTGATGGGGCACATTGGCCGCGAAGCCAGCGGCCACCGCGTCTACGGCCCGCAGGATGCGCAATGGGTGAACTTCCTGCATCACTTGCGTGAGACGGGAATGTCGATCCGGGAGCTGCAGCGCTACTGCAGCTTGCGCGACGAGGGCGAAGCCACACTACCGGCGCGTCTCGCGCTGCTGGAACGACACGCCGAGAAGGTGGCCGTCAAGTTGCGCTCGCAGCACGAACACCTGGCCCGGCTGCGCGAGACCATCCAGGCCTACCAGCAGCGGCTCTCGCGCCAAGGCGTACGGGCGGCGGATGCATCCGCTACGGACGGACCACCTCAAGCAGCCGGTCCAGTCCGCCGTGGTTGATGGCCACCATCGCCTGCTCGCGCACCTTGGGCTTGGCGTGATAGGCCACTGACAGGCCGGCCGCACCCATCATCGGGAGATCGTTGGCGCCGTCTCCAATGGCAATGGCTTGGTGCAGTTCGATGCCCAGCTCGGCGCAGGTGTGCACGAGCATGCGCTTCTTCTCCTCGCCGTCGCAGATGTCGCCCCAAGGCTGGTCGACCATGGCACCGGTGAGCATGCCGTTTTCCACGCCGAGGACGTTGGAGCGCGTGTAGTCAATGCCCAGCCTGTCGCGGACGCGGTCGGTGAAGAAGGTGAAGCCGCCGGACACGAGCAGTGTCCTGAGGCCCGCCTTCTGCGCGGTTCGCACGAGGGTTTGCGCGCCTGGGTTGAGTTGCAGGCGATGCTCGTAGACCTCGTGCAGTGCCGAGACGGGCACGCCCTTGAGCAGAGCCACGCGTCGACGCAGGCTCTCCTTGTAATCGGCGATCTCGCCGCGCATGGCGGCCTCTGTGATCGCCGCCACCTCCGCTTTGCGGCCTGCGGCGCCGGCGATTTCGTCCACGCACTCGATATTGATCAGCGTGGAATCCATGTCGAAAGCGATCAGGCGGAAGTCGGCCAGGCGCAAGGGCGGGGTGAATCCGCGGACCACGAGGCCCGAGTCGGTGTTGGGAAACGGCATGGCGGGATGGGTGCGGCGCGGTGGCCAGGGGTACAGAGAAGGCGGTGCGATTTTATGGATAGGGGCGGGGCATCGACAGGCTCAAGATGAACGGCAACGGGATGGAGCGTGCCCTTCAAGCCGGCACCGCCTGCGGCTGCCCCAGCGACCTCAGCACATCGCGGATGAGCTTCGCGCGGTCCGATGGTTCCGGCGTGTCGCGTTCGATGCGCAGCTTGTCGTTGCCCGCCAGCTTGATGTGCCGGTTCTTCTGCACCAGTTCGATGATGCGCATGGCGTCGACCGGCGGGTTGGGCCGGAAGCTGATGACCATGAGGCGGGGCGCCGCGTCGATCTTGAGCACGCCGTAGGGCTTGGCGAGCACGCGCAGGCGGTGCACGTCGAACAGCGTCTGGCCTTGCGGCGGCAGCTTGCCGAAGCGGTCGGTGATCTCCTCCAGCATGGCATCGATCTGCTCTGTCCTCTCCGCCGTGGCCAGGCGCTTGTACAGCGACAGGCGCGTGTGCACGTCGCCGCAGTAGCTGTCGGGCAGCAGTGCCGGCGCGTGCAGGTTGATCTCGGTGGTGGCCGACAGCGGCGACAGCAGGTCGGGCTCGCGCCCGGCCTTGAGCGAGCGAACCGCCTCGGAGAGCATGTCGTTGTACAGCTGGAAGCCGATCTCCATCATGTTGCCGCTCTGGTTCTCGCCCAGCACCTCGCCGGCGCCGCGGATCTCCAGGTCGTGCATCGCGAGGTAGAAGCCCGAGCCCAGCTCTTCCATCTGCTGAATGGCCTCGAGCCGCTGCGCGGCCTGCTTGGTGAGGCCCTCCACGTCGGGTACGAGCAGGTAGGCGTAAGCCTGGTGGTGCGAGCGGCCCACGCGTCCGCGCAGCTGGTGCAGCTGGGCCAGGCCGAACTTGTCGGCGCGGCTCATGACGATGGTGTTGGCGCTCGGTACGTCGATGCCGGTTTCGATGATCGTGGAGCACAGCAGGACGTTGTAGCGCTGGGCCACGAAGTCGCGCATCACGGCTTCGAGCTGGCGCTCGGGCATCTGGCCGTGCGCCACGGCAATGCGCGCCTCGGGCAGCAGCTCGGCGAGCTTCATGCGCCGGTTCTCGATGGTCTCGACCTCGTTGTGCAGGAAGTAGACCTGCCCGCCGCGCTTGAGCTCGCGCAGCACCGCCTCGCGGATGATGCCGGTCGATTCGTTGCGCACGAAGGTCTTGATCGCGAGCCGGCGCTGCGGTGCCGTGGCGATGACCGACAGGTCGCGCAGACCTTCCAGCGCCATGCCGAGCGTGCGCGGGATCGGCGTGGCCGTCAGTGTGAGCACGTCCACATCGGCACGCATGGCCTTGATCGCTTCCTTGTGGCGAACGCCGAAGCGGTGCTCCTCGTCGATCACCAGGAGCCCCAGCCGCTTGAATTTCACGTCGGCCGACAAGAGCTTGTGCGTGCCCACCACGATGTCCACGGTGCCGTCGGCAATGCCGTCCATCGCCGTCTTCACTTCCTTGGCGGATCGGAAGCGCGACAGCTCCACCACCTTCACCGGCCATTTGCCGAAGCGGTCGGCAATGTTCTGGTAGTGCTGCTCGGCCAGCAGCGTGGTGGGCGCGAGAATCGCCACCTGCTTGCCGCCGGTCACGGCCACGAAGGCCGCGCGCAGCGCGACCTCCGTCTTGCCGAAGCCCACGTCGCCGCACACCAGCCGGTCCATGGGCTTGGGTGAGACCATGTCCTGAATGACGGCGTGGATGGCAGCCTGCTGGTCGGGCGTTTCCTCGAAGCCGAAGCTCGCGGCGAAAGCCTCGTAGTCGTGCGGCGAGAAGCGGAAGGCGAAACCCTCGCGCGCCGCGCGGCGGGCATAGAGGTTGAGCAGCTCGGCAGCGGTATCGCGCACCTGCTCGGCCGCACGGCGCTTGGCCTTTTCCCACTGCCCCGAGCCCAGCTTGTGCAGCGGTGCTTCCTCGGCGCTGACGCCGGTGTAGCGGCTGATGAGGTGCAGCTGCGCCACAGGCACGTACAGCGTGGCCTTGTCGGCGTACTCGAGGTGCAGGAACTCGCTGGGGCCGTCGCCCAGGTCGATGTTCATCAGGCCCACGTAGCGGCCGATGCCGTGGTTGGCGTGCACGACCGGGTCGCCGACCTTGAGCTCCGACAGATCCTTGATCAGCGCGTTGACGTCGCTGACCTGCTCCTGCTTGCGGCGGCGCCGTGCGGTGGGGCTGCTGGCGAAGAGCTCGGTCTCGGTGATGAACTGGAGCGCCTTCCCGTCGTCGGGCTCGTGCCAGAAGAAGCCCTCGGCCAGGGGCGCGGCGGTGATGGCGAACTGCTCGTCGCCCGCCGCGAATTCAGCGAGCGTGGCCACGCTGGGCGGCTCAATGCGGTTGTCGCGCAGCAGCTCCAGCAGGCTCTCGCGCCGGCCTTCGGTCTCTGCCACGATGAGCACGCGGTGCGGCGTGCTTGCCACGTGCTGCTGCAGCTTCTTCAGCGGCTCGGGTGCGCCGCGCTCCACACTGAGATCGGGCAGCGGCCGGGCCCAATCGACGGGCTCCTTGCCCCGCACTGCCAGCGTGGCATGCGGCTGTGTGAGCGTGAAGAACTCTTCCGGCTTGAGGAAGATGTCTTCCGGCGGCAGGATGGGCCGCTCCTTGTCGTGCTGCAGGAAGCGATGGCGCTCGCGCGTGTCCGCCCAGAAGCGCTTGAGGGCCTCGTCGATCTCGCCGTGCAGCGCAAGCACCGCGCCGTCGCCCAGGTAGTCGAAGATCGTCGCGGTGGCGTCGAAAAACAGCGGCAGGTAGTACTCGATGCCCGCGGTGGCGATTCCGGCGGCGATGTCCTTGTACAGCCGCACGCGGCTCGGGTCACCCTCCATTTTTTCGCGCCACCGCGCACGGAAGGCGTTGCGCGAGTTCTCGTCCATCGGGAACTCGCGCCCGGGCAGCAAGCGCACCTCGGGCACGGGGTAAAGACTGCGTTGCGTGTCAGGGTCGAAGGTGCGGATGGAATCGACCTCGTTGCCGAACAGGTCTACTCGATAGGGCACCGGCGAGCCCATGGGGAAAAGATCAATCAGCCCGCCGCGCACCGCATATTCGCCCGGCGACACGACCTGGCTCACGTGGGTGTAGCCGGCCAGCGTGAGTTGCGCCTTGAGCCCCGCCTCGTCGAGCTTCTCCTTCTGCTTGAAGTGGAAGGTGTAGCCAGCCATGAAGCTGGGCGGCGCGAGCCGTACCAGCGCGGTGGAGGCGGGCATCAGCACCACGTCGGCATCGCCCTGCCGGATGCGCCACAGCGTGGCCAGGCGCTCGGAGATCAGGTCTTGGTGCGGTGAGAAGGTGTCGTAGGGCAGGGTTTCCCAGTCAGGGAACACGGCCACCCGCAGGCCGGGCGCGAAGAAGGCGAGTTCGCCTTCCAGCCGCTGCGTGTCGGCCGGCTCGGCTGTGATGATGGCGGTGAGCTTTTTCTGCGCGGCCTGCGTTTGCGCGAAGCGCGCGAGTAGCAAGGCATCGGCCGAGCCAATGGGGCGGGGCAGCGTGAAACGCTTGCCAGGAGCGATCGAGGGAAGCTGCATCGACGAGGACTGCCAAAGCAAATCGCCCCGGGAGGGGCTTCCACGGGGCGATGCAAGCAGGATCGAATTATAGAATTCGCCGCCCTTTTCGCCGCCGCATGTCGCAAGCATCCTCTCCCCGTTTCCATGCCCTGGTGCCCTGTGCCGGCACGGGCTCGCGGGCGCAGACGGCGATGCCCAAGCAGTATGCGATGTTGGGTACGCGCAGTGTGGTGGCGCACACGCTGTCGGCACTCGCCGAGGTGTCGCGGCTTTCGCAGGTGCTCGTTGTGGTGGCAGTGGACGACACCGAGTTCGAGAGCTTCGTGCCGGGCTTCACGGGTCGAGTCGCGCGCTGCGGTGGTGATACGCGTGCGCAGACCGTGGCCAACGGGCTGCGCGCGCTGGCTTCCGCCGGCGCGCGGCCCGACGATTGGGTGCTGGTGCACGATGCCGCGCGCTGCTTCGTACGCGCCCAGTGGGTAGATGCGCTGATCGATGCCTGCACCACCGATCCCGTGGGCGGGCTGCTCGCATTGCCGCTGGCCGACACGCTGAAAGAGGAGCGCGACGGCCGAGTGGCCGCCACGCTGGATCGCACCGGAAAGTGGCAGGCACAGACGCCGCAGATGTTCCGCCTCGGCTTGCTGCGCCAAGCCCTGGAACGCGCCGGCCCGGGCGTCACCGATGAAGCGAGCGCCGTCGAGGCGCTCGGCTTCGCGCCGCGGCTCGTGCCCGGTGCGCTGGAGAACTTCAAGCTCACCTATCCGGCCGACTTCGATCTCGCGGAGCGGCTGCTGAGGACACGACCATGATCCGCTCCCCGATCCCCCGCATCCGAATCGGCGAGGGCTGGGACGTGCATGCCCTCGTGCCCGGGCGGCCGCTCATCCTGGGCGGGGTGGAAATTCCTCACACGCATGGCCTGCTCGGCCATTCCGATGCCGACGCGCTGTGCCATGCGATCACCGATGCGCTTTTCGGTGCACTGGCGCTGGGCGACATCGGCCATCACTTCCCCGACACCGACGAGCGTTTCCGCGGAGCCGATTCGGTGGCGCTGCTGGCCGAGGCGGCGCGGCGGGTGAGGGCGGAGAACTGGCACATCGCCAATGTGGACAGCACCATCGTGGCTCAGGCGCCCAAGATGGCCCCGCACATCTCCGCCATGCGCCAGCGCTTGTCGACCGCCCTGGCATTGCCGCTGGAACAGTTGAGCGTGAAGGCGAAGACAGCGGAGAAGATGGGGCCGGTCGGTGAAGGCCTCGCGATCGAGGCGCGGGCGGTGTGCCTGCTGTTCCGAACTTGAGTTGAAGCCGGTTTGTGGGCTTCAAACAGGCCCGCCCCGAACAGGCCCGCACGGGTCTACGAAGGTGGTGCCTTCTTCAACCTGATGTGGGCGATCAAACCCCCATCGGCGGCGTTGGCGATTTCGAAGGTGCCGCCCATGCGCTGTACCGCCTTCTCAACGATGGCCAATCCGAGGCCCGCGCCCGTAGCGGCCGTGCGCGCCGTGTCGCCCCGGAAGAACGGTGTGGTGAGCTGGGCGATCTTCCTCGGGTCGACACCCGGGCCGTGGTCGCGCACGGACAGGATCACCCAGGGGCCGGTGCGCGCGTAGCTCACCACCACGCGCGCGATGCCGGTTTCGGTGGAACGCCCGTAGCGCCGTGCGTTCTCGAACAGGTTGGACAACACGCGGCCGAGTTCCGTCTCGTCGGCCATGACCTTTGTGTCGATCGCCACGCGGGAGGTCATGCGAATCTGACTCGGATCGCGGAAGGCGGCCATCTCGCGGTCGACCAAACTGGACAGGTGCACGGGCGTCAGCTTCACCTCGCCGGGACGCGCGTAGTCCATGAACTTGTCGATGATCGCGTCGAGCTGGTCGATGTCGAGGGCCATGTTGCGCTTGGCCTCTTCATCGCTGACGCTCATCTCGGCCTCCAGCCGCAGCCGCGCCAGCGGTGTGCGCAGGTCGTGCGAGATGCCGGCCAGCATCACCGCGCGGTCCTCCTCCACCTTGGCCAGTTCACGGGCCATGCGGTTGAAGCCCATGTTCACCTGCCGGATCTCGCTGGTGAGCGTGTTCTCGTCGAGGCGAGAGTCGAACTCGCCCTCGCGGATGCGGCTGGCGGCGAATGACAGGTCACGCAGCGGCTGGTTGATGAGCCGAGCGATGGCGACCGAACCAAGCACCGAGGCCACCGCCGCGATGCCCACCCAGACGAAGAGCGTCGTCCAGCTGATCGGCTGCATGCGTGTGGGATCGGCTTGCAGCCAGTACGGATCCTTGTCGAAGGAGAAGCCGACCCACAGGCCCGGCGCGCCGTTGAGCTCGCTCGCCACGAGCGTGTCGGGCCCCAGGCGCGAACGCAGCTCCTGCCCGATGGCGCGGGTGAAGCGGTTCACCTCGTAGGCTTCCCACTTGTCCTTCGGCTCACGCGGCTGCAGGCGCATGCCCTCCTGGTTCTGCATGCTCTTGATGAGCGTGACGCGCTGGATGCCGTCGGTGCTGCCCAGGGCAGCGCGAGACAGGTTCACCAAACTGGCGATCTGCTGGGCCGCCTGCACAGCGCGCGGCTCGAACTCCATCGCGCGGAAGGTCTGCGTCCAGGCCAACACGCCGCCGGCAAGCAGGATGGCCAGCAGGAAGAAGGTGCGCCAGAACAGGCTGAGCGCCACGTGCTTACGGGCCATCGAGTGGGAGCAGGAAGGAAGGGGAAGGGCAGGAGAGGTGCGGGAATCTATCAGACAGAGACGGCGAAGGCCGAGACCTCCGGCGTTCCAGGCCCGGGCACGGCGCCGGCGCAATGACGGGCATGCCGCCCGTGATTGTGCTTGCTGCTCGGGGAGCGACTTGCGCAGCGACCCGTCGCCCTTTGCTTGTGGCCGCTCAGGCCGTGCCGTCCGGCACGAAGACGTAGCCGACACCCCACACTGTCTGGATGTAGCGCGGCTGTGCGGGATCGGGCTCGATCATCTTGCGAAGCCGGGAGATCTGCACGTCGAGGCTGCGGTCGAAGGGCTCGAACTCGCGTCCGCGCGCGAGCTGTGCAAGCTTGTCTCGCGACAGCGGCTGCCGGGGATGGCGCACCAGCGCCTTTAGCATGGAGAACTCGCCCGTGGTGAGGGCGATCTGCTCGCCGTCCTTCGAAAGGCGCCGCAGCGCGAGATCGAATTCAAAGGGTCCGAAGGTGACGGTCTGCGCTTCCTTGGCAGGCGCGCCCGGCGCTTCCAGCGAAGGCCGACGGCGCAGCACAGCGTGAATGCGCGCCAGCAGCTCGCGTGGGTTGAAAGGCTTGGGAAGGTAGTCGTCGGCGCCGACTTCCAGGCCGACGATGCGGTCCACATCCTCGACCTTGGCGGTCAGCATGATGATGGGCGTGACGTCGTTGGCCGCACGCAGCCGGCGGCAGATCGACAGGCCGTCCTCCCCGGGCAGCATGAGGTCGAGCACGATGAGGTCGACAGTCTCGCGAGTGAGTACGCGGTTGAGCGCCTTGGCGTCTTCCGCGAGCAGGACTTCAAACCCCTCCTGCGTGAGGTAGCGCCGCAGCAGGTCGCGGATGCGAGCGTCATCGTCGACGACGACGATGCGGTCGGCACGAGCAGCGGGTGCGGTGGTCATGATCAACTCCAAATATGTAACAGCGGCATTTTGCGCATGTTTGCCACGCAATTCCGGGCGTCCTGACCCACTGTTACAAGTCTTGCGAAGGTGTCGTCCCTGTCTGGCCGAAGCTAACCGTTCTTGCGTCAAATTCCCTGCTCACCACGAAGAATGACCCTATGAACGGAAGATCCATTTACGCTGCGTTTCTCGCCTGTGCCGTGCCGGCCGCCATGGCGCAGTCTTCCAGCGCAATGCCCGAGATGCTGTCTCCGATGGACGTGGTGGGGCTTTCCGCCAGTGCCTCAGTGGAGGTGTCCCGGGACATGCTCTCCGTGACGCTCACCACCTCGCGAGAAGGGCACGACGCGGGTGTCGTGCAGTCGGAGCTGAAGCGGGCGCTCGACGTGGCGCTCGGCGAAGCGAGGCGGGTCGCCAAGCCGGGACAGCTCGATGTGCAGACCGGCAATTTCTCGCTCTACCCCCGCTACAACGAGAAGGGCGCCATGGCCGGCTGGCACGGTTCGGCGGAGCTCATCGTCGAGGGCCGAGACACGCCTTCCATCGGTCAACTCGTGGGCCGGATCACCAGCATGACGGTCGGCCGCGTGAGCCAAGGGCTGTCGCGCGAGGCGCGGGAAAAGAGCGAGGCTGAAGTCGCCGGGCAAGCGATTGCGGCCTACCGCGCCAAGGCGCTGGAGTACGCACGCCAGTTCGGCTACGCCGGCTTCGCGCTGCGCGAGGTCAGTGTGGGTACCAGCGAGCCGCCGGGCATGCCTGTTCCGCTGATGCGCGCAAAGGCGGCCTCAATGGCTGAAGCCGAGCCTCTGCCCACCGAGGCCGGCAAAGCGACCGTGACCGTCACGGTGTCGGGCACGGTGCGCCTGACGAGATAGCCCTATTGCGCGAGCCAGCCGCCATCCACATTCCAGGCGGCGCCGCGAACGTTGTCTGCCGCGGGCGAAGCCAGAAATAGTGCCAGCTCTCCCAGCTGCTCAGGGGTGACGAACTGCAAGGAAGGTTGCTTTTCGCCCAGCAGATCGACCTTGGCCTTGTCCTGCGCAATGCCTTCGCGGGCGGCGCGGTCATCGATCTGCTTCTGCACCAGCGGCGTGAGCACCCAGCCCGGGCAGATGGCGTTGACCGTGATGCCGGTCGTGGCCGTCTCCAGTGCCACGGCTTTGGTGAGGCCCACGATGCCGTGCTTGGCCGCCACGTAGGCTGACTTCTGCGCCGAAGCCACCAAGCCGTGAGCGGAGGCGATGTTGATGACGCGGCCCCAGTTCTTGCGGCGCATGGAGGGGATGGCCAGCCGCGTGGTGTGGAAGGCCGAACTCAGGTTGATGGCGATGATGGCGTCCCACTTTTCGACCGGGAAGTCCTCCACTTTGGCAACGTGCTGGATTCCGGCGTTGTTGACCAGGATGTCGGCGCCGCCGAACTCGCGCTCGGCATAGGCCATGAGCTCGGCGATCTCTGCGGGCTTGCTCATGTCGGCGCCGTGGTAGCCCACCTTCACGCCGTGTCCGGCGACTTGTGCCTTGGGGCCTTCCACATCGCCGAAGCCGTTGAGGACGATGTGGGCTCCTTGGCGCGCCAGGGCCAGCGCCACGCCGAGGCCGATGCCGCTGGTGGAGCCGGTGACGAGAGCGGTTTTTCCTTTGAGCATGGGCGTTCCTCTGGTTGGGTACGATGCATTATCGAAGACGCCCACGCGACCCCGCCATGCCCGAACCCCGACTGAATTACGTGCAATGTCTGCATGCGCAAGGGCTGCATCGCATGGCGTACTGGGAGTGGGGCGACCCGGCGAACCCTCGCGTGCTGGTGTGCGTGCATGGCCTGGCGCGCCAGGGGCGCGACTTCGACGCGCTCGCCGGTGCCTTGGCCGGTGACTACCGGGTGGTCGCTCCCGACGTGGTGGGCCGCGGCCGTTCCGATAGCCTGTCCGACCCGATGGCCTATGCGGTGCCGACCTATGTGGCCGACATGGTCACGCTGCTCGCCCGCGTGAACGCGGAATCGGTGCACTGGGTCGGCACCTCCATGGGCGGCCTCATCGGCTTGGGGCTGGCGTCGCTGCCCGGCTCGCCCATCGTGCGCCTGGTGCTCAACGATGTCGGCCCAACCATCGAAGCGGCGGCCCTGGCCCGCATCGGCGCGTATCTTGGGCAGCCATGGCGGTGGGGCTCGCTGGAGGAGGCGGCCGACTACCTCTGGACCATTTCGCAGAGCTTCGGTCCGCATACGCGCGAGCAATGGATGGCGCTCACGCGGCACATGCTCAAGCCGGATGGCGACGGGTTCAAGCTTCACTACGACCCCGCCATCGCGGTGCCGTTCCGGGCCGTGACGCCTGAACTCGCCGCAGCAGGCGAAGCCGCCATGTGGCGGGCCTATGACGCCATCGCCTGCCCCACGCTCGCGCTGCGCGGTGCGCAATCGGACTTGCTTTCGCGCGCGACGGCACAAGCCATGGCGCAGCGAGGACCGAAGGCCCGGGTGCATGAGTTCGAGGGTGTCGGCCATGCGCCCATGTTCAGCACACCGGAACAGATCGCGGTTGTGCGGGAGTTCCTGCTCGGGCCATGAAGACGGCGCTGCAAGAGGCGCAGGAGCATGCGGCGCCCATCGTCCAGCTGGCCGGCGACCGGCCGGCCGACGAGGTGGCTCAGCTGGCGCGTGCGCGCGCCTTCGCCGAGCCACTGCTATCGGGGCGTGCGCTCGACACCGGCGAGGACGCGCTATCGCATGCCGACGGCGTGGCCTCCATCCTGGAACGCATCGGGGCCGCTCCGTCCATGCGCGCGGCTGCCTACCTCGTGTATGCCGCCGACTACCTGACCCGGCCGGAAGAGGTGGTCGCCAAGGCGTTCGGCACATCGCATGCAAGCCTGGTATCACATACGCGCCGGCTGGTGCAGATCCAGCGAGCGGCGCGCGAGGCCAAGGTCGGCGCGGAACAGCACGCCCTGCAGACCGAGCGCGTGCGAAAGATGCTGCTGGCCTTTTCGCGCGACCTGCGCGTGGTGCTGCTGCGCCTGGCCTCGCGCCTGCAGACGCTGCGCTACCACGCAGCCAGCAAGCGCGAGTGCCCGGCGGTGCTGTCCCGCGAGAGCCTGCAGGTGTTCGCGCCGCTGGCGAACCGGCTGGGCATCTGGCAGATCAAGTGGGAGCTGGAGGACCTGGCGTTCCGCTTCCTGCAGCCTGACGACTACCGCCACGTCGCGCGCCTGCTCGATGAAAGACGCGTCGAGCGCGAGCAGCGCGTGGAAGCCTTTCGCCAGCGGCTCGCGCGGCAACTTGCTGCGCACGGCTTGCATGCCGAGGTACAGGGCAGGCCCAAGCACCTGTACAGCATCTGGAAAAAGATGCAGGGCAAGCAGCTCGACTTCCGGCACATCTTCGACGTGCGCGCAATGCGGGTCATCGTCGAAAGCGTGCGCGACTGCTACGCGGTACTTAGCCGCGTGCACGAGCTGTACCGGCCGGTGTCGGGCGAGTTCGACGACTACATCGCCAAGCCCAAGGCGAACGGCTACCAGTCGCTGCACACGGTGGTGCTCGACGAAGACGATCGCGCGGTGGAGATCCAGATCCGCACGCACGCCATGCACGAGCACGCCGAGCATGGCGTGGCAGCGCACTGGGCTTACAAGGAAGCCGGCGTGAAGGGCTACGCAGGCGTATCAGCCGGTGCTGATTTCGACGCGCAGGTGGCCGAGGCACGCAAGGCGGTGCTGCGCCAGCTACTGGCCTGGGAGCGCGAGTTCGTCGAGCAGGGCGAACCCCCGCGAACAGGAGTGGACAGCGAGGCGGTGTTCGACGACCGCATCTACGTCTTCACGCCGGACGCCGCGGTGGTCGAGTTGCCGGCGGGGGCCACCCCGGTGGACTTTGCCTATGTGGTGCACACGGACCTGGGCCATCGCTGCCGAGGTGCCAAGGTCGACGGCGCAATGGTGCCGCTCAACACCCCGCTGCAGAACGGACAGACCGTTGAGATTACCGCCGTGAGGGAGGGCGGGCCTTCGCTGGACTGGCTGAACCTGGACCTGGGCTACCTGCGCAGCATGCGCGCCAAATCGAAGGTGCGTGCCTGGTTCAACTCGCTGGCGCTGGCCGGCACCATGGCCCGAGGACGGGAGGCGGTGGAGAAGCTGCTGCAGCGCGAAGGCCGCACGTCGGTGAAGCTTGACGACCTCGCCACGCAGCTGGGTTTTCGGAACGCCGATGCACTGTTTGAAGTGGTGGGCAAGGACGAATTCTCGCTGCGCCACATCGAGCTTCTCTTGCGCCCGGCCGAGCCGGCGCCCACGCCGGACGAACTGGTCACGTTCAAGCGTGCGCGTCCCGAAGCCGGGTCGCCCGGCGGCGTGCTGGTGGTCGGTGTGGAATCGCTGCTCACCACGCTTGCGCGCTGCTGCCGCCCCGCGCCACCGGACGCGATCGGTGGCTACGTCACGCGCGGCAAGGGCGTGGCCATCCATCGACGAGACTGCAGCAACTTGCGCGAGATGGCCGCGCGCTCGCCCGAGCGAGTGATCGCGGTGGCTTGGGGCGCCCCCCGCGGGCAGGGCGAGGCGGTCTATCCGGTGGACGTGCTGGTGGAAGCTTCCGACCGCCAGGGCCTGTTGCGCGACATCTCCGAGGTGTTTGCCAAGGAAAAGATGAACGTCACGGGCGTGAAAACCCAGACGGTGAAGGACGCGCGAGGCTGCACGGCGTGGATGACCTTCACCGTCGAAGTGGTTGATTCCGCCCGGCTGGCGCAGGTGCTGGAGCAGGTGGCGCGCGTGAACGGCGTGCGCAGCGCGCGTCGACGATGAAAGATCGCCAAATGGTGCTGCTATACTGCGCGGCTTCTTTAGGCGCGTAGCTCAGCTGGTTAGAGCACCACCTTGACATGGTGGGGGTCG
>CBFHAS010000047.1:0-28432 GCA_965653625.1 uncultured Burkholderiaceae bacterium
GTCGTGCTGGAACCCGTTCGACAATTACGGCGAGGAGTACGACCGTGCGGCGGACAAATACTTCCGCTCCAGCCGGCGGCCGACCATTGAAGAAACCGTCAACTTCTACCGCGAAAAGAAGATCGGCCTGGTCATGTTCTGCGTCGACTACGAGAGCAACCTGGGCCGGCGAAGAATCCCCAACGAGGAGGTGGCCGAGGCAGCGCAAAAGAACGCCGACGTCATGATCGCCTTCGCCAGCATCGACCCACACAAGGGCAAGATGGGTGCGCGCGAGGCACGCCGCCTGGTGGAGGAACACGGTGTGAAGGGCTTCAAGTTCCACCCCACCGTGCAGGGCTTCTACCCGTACGACGAGATGGCTTGGCCGATCTACGAAGTGATCAACGAGTTCAAGCTGCCGGCGGTGTTCCACAGCGGGCACTCGGGCATCGGCAGCGGCATGCGCTGCGGCGGCGGCTTGCGGCTGGAGTACTCCAACCCCATGCATCTGGACGACGTGGCCATCCGCTTTCCCGACATGCAGATCATCATCGCCCACCCCTCGTTCCCCTGGCAGGACGAGGCCCTGTCGGTGGCCATGCACAAGCCCAACGTGTTCATCGACCTGTCGGGCTGGAGCCCCAAGTACTTTCCGCCGCAGCTCGTGCAGTACGCCAACACCCTGCTCAAGGATCGCGTGCTCTTCGGCAGCGACTTCCCGCTTATCAGCCCCGAGCGCTGGCTGAAAGATGTCGAGGAAGCAGGCTTTCGCGACGAGGTGAAGCCCGGCATCCTGAAGGGCAACGCGGTGAGGCTGCTGAGGCTGGCCGACGAGTGAGCGGGGCCGGTGGCTTCAGGGTGCCCCCCGGCTCACAAGGAAACGCCGGGCCGCCCCAAGTTTCCTTGACCCCCGCGGGGGGCGGGCTGGGCGCAGCCCGGCCCTGGGGGCGCTCACAAGTCCACCGCGTGCAGGGCGGCGCGCGCCCTTCTGCCCGGCTCGGCAGCGCCTTGCGGCGGCACATGATCGAAGTCGCCACGCATGGCTTTGATGGCGTGGCGCTCCCTTGCAATCTCGCGAATGGTGCGCACGCCGAGGCGGCGCATCACGGGGATCGGGGGGCACCAGCCCTGTACGGCATGCTGCGCGAAGAACGCGAACGCCGCCGCCGGCAACCACAGGAAGCGCCTGTCCACCCGTGCACCCAGCAGCAGACCCAGCACGGCGATGACCGAAGCGTTCATCTGCAAGGCCCGTTCGATGTCCCACTCACGGTTGAGCTGTTCGAGGCGGAGGGTGATCTCCTCCTCGCCGGCATCTTCCAGACGCGCCAACTCGGCATCGGCACGGGAACGGATGGCATCGTTGATGCGCGTGGCGGTGTTGCGCTCCACGCGCGTGGCGGTAGCAGGCAGGCGTGACGCGATGTGCATGGTGGACCCCCTCGAAGTTTGCCCCGCGTGCCCACCGCGGGGCTGCCTCTCAACGCGGAAAGACCGGCTCGCCCGCGCGGTCGGCGCCCGGCCGGGATCGCTCGGAGGCGCCGTCGGAACGCGGAGCAAAGGCCCGAACGCCACCGGTCCGCTCGCGCGTTTCCATGCCTGCAAAATCTCCACGCAGGGCTTTCAACGCGTGCCGCTCTCGCGCGATCTCGTTGGCGGTTCTCAAGCCCAGGCGTCGCCACAACGGAAGCAGCGGATGCCGGCCCGTGCCGGCATACAGGCACAGCATCGCGGCGGCAAATGCGGGCACGGCAAGCAATGCAGGGCGAACCAGCACGCCGAGCGCCAGCCCAGCCAGTCCGGTGAGCGCGGTCTCGGTCTCGACAGCGCGATCCACATCCCATTCGCGGTCCAGCAGGTGCAGGCGGGCAGCCACGCTGTCGTTGCCGCTATCCGCACATTCGAGCAGATGGGCCAGGGTCGTGTCGTCGATGCTGCGCAGCACGGCCACGGCGGTGTGGCGGCGGACGCGGTCAGTGTCGAAGGTCATTGGCGACTCCTTGCGGTGCGGTTCGTGGAATGTCGAGCAATTGCCGCACCCAAACCCTGTCAACACAGCCGCCGGCGGTCCGTTGGTCAGATACGGCCGAATCCTCGCATGACCAGGCGCTAAGCCTCGCGTCCCGCGCGGTCGCTACTGTGGTGGACTCGGTATAGGGGTAAAGGGGAAAGGAAGCACCATGGAACAACACGTCGTCCCGATCGACGGGAGCGTCGCCGCGCCGGGCGCGCCTCAGCAAGCCGCGCGCCCGGCTGCAGGGCGCGCCGCGGAACTCCCGGCCATGACACCGCAGACCCTGCCCTCGCGCTACGTGGCCTGGACAGTGGCCGGCTGCAGCGCCTCCTTCATGCTCGGCGTGGCCGTGGGCGGCGACGGCTACAGCATGTCGCGTGGCGCAATGGCCGGCGGCCTGCTCGCCAGCGCGCTGGTCGGGGGGCTGACGGGCTACGCGCTCGGGTTGCGAACACGCCCGCGCGCGCGGCTGCAACAGCCGCACCCTCCCGCCACGCCGCTGTTCCAGGTGACGCACGAAGACGTCATTGGCCACATCCTCGAACCGCTCAACGAACTGAACCGGGAGCTGTGCCGCGACATGGAAGCGGGCGAGCTGGAGCACCCCGTGAAGAGCTCCAACCCGCATCACTAGTCTCGTAAACGATCAGCCCCGCCGCACGGCGCCCGTATCGCACGCACCGCATCGGCGATTCCAGCGTTTCAGCGTTCAGCGGGCCAGTTGGCGTGACGCGCCGCCCTGGGAAGCGGGGGCGGACGCGCTCCTGTGCAGCCCGCTTCCGGAACGTTCATCAAGGAGTCACGATGAGATCGATTCACGCATGGGCAGCGGCGGCAGCCTTGACGCTCGCCGCAGGCGCGGCGACGGTGCAGGCAGGAGCGGGGACGGGAGCCGGCACGGGTGCAGGCGCTGGGCAGGGCACGGGTGGCCCCGGAGCGGGACCGGGGACAGGAATGGGTCCAGGTGCCGGGGCAGGCCCAGGTGCGGGCGCGGGTACCGGCGGCACCACGGGCCCCGGTGCAGGGATGGGCCCCGGCGCCCGCTGGGGCGCCGACTACACCTCCGGCTGGTCGACGATGTCCCAGCAAGAACGCGAAGAGCATCAGTCGCGCATGCGCGCCATGACCAACTACGACCAGTGCAAGTCCTACATGGATCAGCACCACCAGCAGATGATGCAGCGCGCCCAGGAGAAGGGGCTGGCGGCGCCGATGCAGCCTCGCCAAGATGCCTGCGAGGGACTGAAGCGCTGAGCATGACGCTGGCGCGTGACCGATCAGAAGGTGCGAATGATTCCGGCGTGCCCGAGCAGCGGGATGAGCGGGCATGGCGGATTCGTTCTCACCTTCTTCAGCCCTGCGGGCTTTCGGTCATGCGCTGGCAGTAGGCCTTGAGCTGATCCGGCAGGTCGGTCGGGCACACGCCGCACTCGCGGTTGCCGGGCACGGCGTAGTCGATGAACTTCGGGTAGGGCAGGTTCAGCTTCGCCATCAGGTCCACAAACTCCTCCAGCGTCCGCTCGCCGCCCAGGCGCGGGTTGCGCTGGAGTTCCTGCGCGATGCTGCTCACGCGCCGCTGCTGATAGTCGTGCGCGGGATACACGAGCGTGTCGCCGGGCAGCGTGAACAGCCGCTCTCGCACGCTGCGGTAGAGCAGCCGCGCATCGCCCTTCTGGAAGTCCGTGCGTCCGCAGCCGTCGATGAGCAGGGCATCGCCGGTGAACACCCGGTCGTGCCAGAAATAGGCGTAATGGCCGTCGGTGTGGCCCGGCGTGTGCAGGGGCATGAGCTCGACGCTGCCCATGCGAAACGGCACCTTGTCCTCCAACGGCACGTCGGTGCACGGCAGCCGGTCGAAGGCCGGGCTGGCGATGCGGCTGCCCACGCGTTCGCGCAGATGGCGCGCCGCGCTCACGTGGTCGGCGTGGATGTGGGTATCGACGGTGCAGGCCAGCGTGAGCCTCAGTTCGGCCAGCAGCGCGAGATCGCGGTCCATCTCATTGACCACCGGGTCGATGAGCAGCGCCTGGCCGGTGTCTGCGCACCCGATGAGGTAGGTGTACGTGCACGACAGCGGTTCGAACAGCTGGCGAAACAGCATGGCACTCTCCGGTGGCTACAGTTGCACAGATGGTGGCACGCAGCGGTGCGCATGCCAAGACGAACGCACGACGCGGCAGGTACCTCGGCCTCGCGATGCCGCGCATTTCCAGCTCGCGACACGAGGGCATGCATTCGCAGGCATGCTTCGCACGCGCCGTGCGGCTGCCGCGCGGCGAAAGGAGTTTCCCTTCATGGTCACCCTCATCGGGATCTCGGGCAGCCTGCGCAAAGGCTCCTACAACACCGCCTTGCTGCGCAGCGCGGCCGAGCTCCTGCCGCCGGGCGCGCGCCTGCAGATCGAGTCGATCCGCGACATCGGGCTGTACGACGGCGATGTCGAATCCGAGCAGGGCATCCCGGCCCCGGTGGCAGCACTGAAGCAGGCCATCGCGTCCGCCGACGGGCTGGTGCTGGCCACGCCCGAATACAACAACGCGATGCCGGGCGTGCTGAAGAACGCGATCGACTGGCTGTCGCGCCCGCCGGCGGACATCGCGCGTGTCTTCGGTGGCCGGCCCGTGGCGCTGATGGGGGCCACGCCGGGCCTGTTCGGCACCACGCTCGGTCAGAACGCCTGGCTGCCTGTGCTGCGCACGCTGGGGGCCGAGTTGTGGACCGGCGGGCGAATGCAGGTTCCACGCGCCCAGGGGTTGTTCTCGGCGGACGGCACGCTCACGGATGAGAAGCAGCGCGAGCTGGTGAAAACGTTCATGGAGGGGTTTGTCACGTTCGTGGAGAAGCGGCATCGTTGAAGCCTTGACGCGCGTCAACCATGCCCGCCCCCGGGCCTCTACATTCCCCCGCCATGCAGCCGCGCCGGACTCTCGCTTCAAGCTCATGCTGAGCAGGTCACTATCACGGTGCCGCAACGATGAACGCCCCGCTTCGCCTGTTGGTCGTTGACGATCACACGCGAGCAAGCGGGGAGGCGTGTAGCCACCTCGCTGGCGAACAGCTCCCCGCCTACGCCCTCGCGTTCCTCAGCATCACCAGCTTCGACAAGCCGAACAGGTTCACCGCCCGCACCGACACCACCTGCCAGTCGTGCGCCAGGATGTACTGGTCGTACCCGAAGTCGGAACGGAAGCCCACCCGATCGGCCATGGAGCGAACGGCCCGTTCCATGAGCCACCAGAAGCGGCTGCCGCTGAAGTGGTTCACGATGAGGATATGGCCGTCCGGACGGCACACGCGGCGGATCTCATGCACCAGACGCGCCGGGTGGGGAGTGACCGACAGCACATAAGGCACGGTCACGCAATCGAAGCTGCCATCGGGGAAATCCATGCGTTCGGCGTTCATCGCACGCAAGACGATGTCACGTCCGGGCAGTTGCGCGGCGCGGCGGCGCGCTCGCTCCAGCATGTCGTGCGACAGGTCGATGCCCACCACGCGCGCATCGCCGGGGTAGCCCGCGAGCGTGAGGCCAGTGCCCACGCCGACTTCCAGCACGCTTTGGGGCTGCAGGGTGGACGCGGCCTCGGTCATGAGGCGACGGCCGGGCTCGAGCACGCGGCCGAAGACCCGGTCGTACAGCGGGGCATAGCGGCTGTAGGTTCGCACCACCGCCTGTTCCGTCGGCCCGGTGGGCATGGTGTCGTGGAAGGCACGCCCCTGCGCCGCGCGGGGTTCGGCCCGCGATCCGCCGTCTCTCATGTCGATGCTCCGTGGCCTGGCAAAACGCGATGATCGGATGAGGGCAACCGGGGTGCCCGGGGGCCATCATGGCATGGCCTCGGGCTGCGGCGAACTGTGCGGGGGGCAGGCAGTTTTGCAGGTCGCCCGCGACGTGGCCTTGACGCCGAGCCAGCCATTCTGACGCCGCCAACCTCGAGGCCCTGCATCGAGAGATCGGTGGAGCACGCCGCCGGGCCGGAGGCTTTGGCCTGATGGCGGTGATGCGCACGGTGGGCGAGTACGCGGCCTACGTGCGACAGGCCATTGCCTCGGACATCAATGTCCCCGTCATCGCCGCCGTTGGCATTCGCACGCTGGCAGACACCCGACGGCTCCAGGGCCTGGGAGCCTCGGCGAAGGGGACGTACACAAGAACTTCAAGCGCGTGGTACGGCTGCTGGGTGCCGACGAACCCACGGCGCAACCGGCATTGAGTTACGCGATGTGCGCGCCCCGCTCAACGCCTCATCCACGCTCCTCGGGAGCCTTGTCTTCCGGCACCACGCCGCCCGAGCCCTCGGTCATCTTGTTCCACGCATCGCGCACCGCGTGGCGGGCCTCTTCCCAGCGCAAGGTCGAGCGCCCGCGGGCATCCTCCCACCCGGCACGCAGCCCGGGCTCGACCTCGTCCCACTCGCGGTGGCGATCGGAGCGGGCATAGGCCTGTGCGCCGTATCGGTACGCGGGCTCGTAGTCGTCGTAGTTTGCGTCGCTGGCCACGTAGGGGCGACCGGCGTAGTTGTCGCGCCAGTAAGCGTCGTAGGCCGAGGTGTCGACCATCGGCGATTGCGCGCCCGCGCCCGAGGCGCCCAGGCCGCTGCCCAGCAGGGCGCCACCCACCGCGCCGGCCAGGCTGCCCAGCGGGCCGGCCGCCATGCCGATGGCGGCACCCAGCACTGCGCCGCCCACCGCGCCTGCTGAGGCGCCGATGGGGTGCAAGCCGAGCTTCTCCTCCACCGTGTCCTTGACGGCGTCTTCGGGCCGCTCGAGAGCTTGCGGCCGGTCTTCGCTGGCCATGTCGGGCCCAGCAGCCGCGCCGCCAGGAGCGGGCTCGTTGCGGGAAGGATCGACGCTCTCGACCTTGGGGCTCTGGCGCTCGCGCTCGCCGATGCGGCTGCTGGGGCTCTCGCGGCCTTCGCCGCCCGACAGCGCGTCAGGAAATTCCTCGCGCCGTGGGGCGTGATATTGCTTCGGTGCCATGCGCTCTCCTGTTCGCGGAGCACGTTGCCCCGCATGGCGAAGGGGCAAATGGGATGCCCGTGAGGTGGCCAGCGGTCCCACGCCGCCCAGGACGCCAACCACGCCGGGCGGGTTTGCCGGCCTGGTGCCACCGTGCAACGGCACTTCGACTTGCCTTTAGTCCTGAGCTTGT
Organism: uncultured Burkholderiaceae bacterium; assembly: GCA_965653625.1. Lineage (GTDB taxonomy): Bacteria > Pseudomonadota > Gammaproteobacteria > Burkholderiales > Burkholderiaceae_C > Albitalea. The sequence goes on from CBFHAS010000047.1 coordinate 7,149, forward strand.
CGAAGGGTCAGTGCGAACGGGGGGTGGGGTACGCCCCCGGGTAAGACCTTGGGTAAAGACCTCGTGAGTCCCCCAATCCCCGTTCGGCCTGAGCTTGTCGAAGGCCCGGCACACGTGGGAGCTCAACGGACACAAGCCCCTCACGACCGAAATGCCGCCACACTGCCATTGGTTCAAGCACACACGCGCGCCAAAGGAGCCCTGTCATGCCAGCCATGCGTTCCATCGTCGCCGCCACCGATCTGTCGGCCCCTGCTCGGCATGCCACCGACCGCGCCGCGCGGCTGGCGCACGAGGCCGGTGCGTCGCTCGCCTTGGTGCATGCCGTGAGCCGCCACGCGCTCGACGACCTGCGGCGCTGGCTCGCCAGCGACCCCGAGCCCCCGGTGCTCGATGACGCACGCCGGCAGTTGCACGGGCTCGCCAGCGAGCTCGGTCAGCGTCATCAAATGCCCGTGGGCGAGCACGTCGTGACCGGCCGCCTGGTGGACGAGATCGTCCTTGCGGCCGAGCAGTTGCAGGCCGATCTCATCGTGACCGGCACGCGAGGCAGCGGATACCTGCGGCAGATGGCGCTTGGATCCACGGCGGAGCGCGTGCTGAAGAAATCCGCGCGCCCCGTGCTGCTGGCCCGGCAGCCTTGCCACGGCGCGTACCGGCGCGTACTCCTGCCCGTGGACTTTTCCGAGTGGAGCGACCCCGCCGCGCAGATGGCGTCTCGCGTGGCGCCCGACGCCACCTTCGTGCTGATGCATGCCGTGGAGGTGCCCTTCGAGGGCAAGCTGCGCCACGCCGGCGTGGCGGACCGCGCGATCGGGCAGTACCGCGACCGGGTGCGCGACGACGCCCATCGGCGTCTGGCGAAACTGGCCCAGCGCGCCGGCCTGCCTGCCGACCGCTGCACCTTCATCACGCCACAGGGCCGTGACCCGTGGGTGCAGATCGTGCTCCAGGAGATGGAGCAAGACTGCGATCTGCTCGTCATCGGCAAGCACGGGCACAGCGCACTCGAAGACCTCCTGCTCGGCAGCACGACCAAGATGGTGATCGCCGAGTCGGCGGTCGACGTGCTGGTCGCGCCGCTCGCGGCGCCAACGCCATAGATCACAGGTACGCCGGTTGCCTCACGCGCAGCCATGAACCTTCGCCAAGCCCTCGGCGAGTGGATCGCGCTTGCCGACCGGCTGCATGCCGCGGGCCGTCGGCAATGGCTGCGGATATCGCCGTTCGATCATCGATGGGCCATCGAGCCGTACATGGGCTTCGGCACGCCATCGAATCTGCATCTGCACGGGCGCGTGCTGCGCTGCGTGGAGCACCGACCGGCGGATGCGGCCGACAGCCCTTGGCGCAACCTGGCCGCGTTCTGGAAGCGCATGGACACCTACGAGATGCCCGGCGCGCGTGTGCGTGCGCGGCTCGGCGCCATGGTCAGCGAGGCCGTGGCCGACCACGAGGGGCACTTCCACTTCAGCCTCGCCCCGCCCCAGCCGCTGGCCGCCACCGGCTGGCAACGCGTGGACCTGGAGCTGTGCTCACCCCAGCCACGCTCCGGCCAGATCGTGCAGGCGCAGGCCCAGGTGCTGGTGCCTCCGCCCACCGCGCGTTTCGGCGTCATCAGCGACATCGACGACACCATCGTGTGGTCCGGCGTGCGCCAGAAGCTGCGCATGCTGGCGCGCCTGGCCCGCTCCAATGCCCACACCCGGCAGCCTTTCAAGGGCGTGGCCGCGTTCTACCGCGCGCTGCACGAGGGCCTGAGCGGCGATGAGCGCAACCCGCTTTTCTACGTGTCCAGCAGCCCCTGGAACCTGTACACGCCGCTGGTGGAGTTCATGAGCCTGCACGGCCTGCCCAACGGACCCGTGCTGCTGCGCGACTTCGGCCATCGCATGCTTTTCACACCGGGCCACGGCCAAGCGCACAAGCGCCGCTGCATCGAGCAGGTTCTGGTCACCTACCCCGACCTGCCTTTCGTTCTGATCGGCGACAGCGGCGAGCACGATCCCGAGATCTACCGCGACGTGGTGCACGACCATCCCGGCCGCGTGCGGGCGATCTACATCCGAAGCGTGGACCCTGACCCCGCGCGCATCGACGCCATCGACCGGCTCATCGCGCAGGTGCGGCCCATCGGCGTGCCACTCGTGCTGGCCGCCGACAGCGAAGCCGCCGCGGCCCACGCGGCGGCCCAGGGACTGATAAAGGCGCCTTGACCCGACAGGCGGCGCGGCCCCCTCGCCGCGCTGCTCACTCCCCCCGCACGCTCGGGAACAGCGGCGGGCGCCGTCAGCCGGCCTCGGGTTCGACGGCGGTCATGTCGTCGTAGAGGTATTCGTCACGCAGCCCGAGCCGGCGGCAGGCCTGCACCGCCGGACTGGTCCGCAGTAACAGACGGTCGAGGGTCCGGGCCAGCGCCGTCACCACACGCCGCTCCGCTCTGCCCAGCCTCCAAGCCGATGCGAGGCCCAGGCGCTCCTGTACGCAAGGCGGCACGAGGTCCGCACCGGCACGCACCAGCAGTCGCTGCAGCGGGCGCGCCGGAAGCGGCAGCACCGGTGCATCACTCAGGATGCGAAGGAACTCGAACACCACCGGCGAGGCTTCCATGCGCTCGTGCATCGCGCTCAGCATGCCCTCCCACTGCGCCTGGGAGGTGGGCGCGCCAAGCGCGCCATACAAGCCCGCGGCGCTGCGGCCTTCGCCATACAGCCGGTCGCGCTGCGCGTGCGACAAGGGCCGCACGTAGGCATGCGTCGCTTCCAGAATGCCGAAGGCGGCGGTGGCATGCACCCAGTCCAGCAGTTCCGGATCGCTGGCGCGAAACGGCTCACCGCCCGGCGTGACGCCGGCGATCCGCTCATGAAGGCGCGCCACCCCAGCGATCATGGCCTCGCTGCGGCTGCGCGGCCCGTAGACGGTGAGCATGGCCGCGAGCGCTGTTCGCTGCAGCCGCTGCACCGGCCGCTCGCGGAAGCTCGTGTACTCCCACACCCCCGTGCGCACCCGCGGCTCGGCGAGCTCCAGGATCACGGCGGCCACGCCGCCGATGAACAGCGCGGCCGGGTTCTTGAATAGCTGCCACGACAGCGAATCCGCATCCACCAATGCCGGTTCGCCCGGCGGCTCAGCGAACCACCCTGCCGGCGTGCCGGGCGGCTGGAGCATGCGCGACAGCCACGACTCGACGGGCCGGTTCAGGGGCGCGGGAAGCTCGAAAGCGGCCATGGGGCGAGGCTCGCACCGCCACGCTCGCGTGGCAAGGAAACACCGCTGCCGGTGTTGCCAAAGCTCGCGAGACTGGCGCTCACACCACGGCTCGTGGACGCTATGGATATGCAGGCAATGGCTCAACGAATTTTCGGCTTGGCCGCTGTGCTGATTCTCGCGCTCGGCGCTGCAACCATCAATGCGCAACCCATGTCGCCACCGGCTTCACAGACCGCTCCACGCGTGGCGCTGGTGATTGATATCGAGGTCTACGGCGACCGTGGCGGGCCTGAATACGAAGCCCTGCATGCCACCCGCGCGCCTGCCGCCAGCGATGTGTTGAGGGCACGGCTCCAGGAGGCCAAGCTGTTCGCCGTCTTGTCGGACACCAACGTGGTGGCGAGCGTGCGCGAGAAGCAGAAGGAGCAATACCTGCATCGCTGCAACGGATGCGAGCTCGATTTGGGCAGGAGCCTGGGCGCCGATGTGGTGGTGGTGCCGTGGATCTTCCGCGTGAGCAACCTGATCCTCACGCTGCACTGCGAGGTCCGCGACGTGCGAACGGGCGCCGTGCTCTTCAAGCGCGGACTCGATTTCCGTGGAGACAACGACAGGGCATGGGACAGGGCGATCCAGTACCTCGTGGGCGAGCTGCGGGAGAGCAGGCTGTCGGCCGCAGAAGGAGGCGGGAGCGGGCCTCGCTAAGCAGCCGCCCCGCCCGCCGCACCTTTACTTGCGTGCTTCGCGCACCTTGCGGAACAGGATCCGGACCGATTCGCCGAGCTCGCTGATCGCCACGGCAAGCCGATGCACTTCGTTCGCAGAGCCTTGCGGCACGCGGAACGCCGGCACGTCGAAGGCTTCGCCGACCGTGGAGTTCGACAACATCTCCGCGTGCCGACGCAGACGGTTGACCGGCACGATGACCTTGCGCACCACGAAGGCGACGAGCAAGGCCACCGAAATCGCCAGGCCGGCCAGCGCCGTCCAACCGGCGGGCGTCAGCGCAGAGCGCACCGCTTCGCCGGCACTGGGCACTGGAATCCTCACGCTGATGATGCCGGCCGCCTTGCCAGCCTGATATCCGAATCCGCCGCCGCCGTTGAACTCGGCGTTGGCGAGGAGGAACTTCGGTGCCAGCTGTCGCTCGCCGTGGCAGCGCAGACAGCTGTCGACCGCAACGATGGCACGGGCATAACGCATCTGTCGGCCCTCGACGCGCCAGTATTCCGGCCTGGGGGCCGCAGCTTGCGGCGCGCCGCCTGCGGGCTGCACCGTGGGCGAGGCGGCAGCGTACTGCGCCTCGACAGCGCGTATCGCCTCCCGCTCGAACTCATCGGGGGCGTTGCGCGGATTCAGCACGGTCGCGGCCGTGATCCGGAACTGCGCCTTGGAGTGCGATGCCGAGGCCACGTCCGACACCTCGCGCTGGATCAGCGCGGGGTTCTTCCAGTAGTACTCCTCGATGCGCCGCGTCGCCTCGAGGAGTTCCCTTTCCGGCGTGAGCTGCGCACCGGTGAGCAGCGTGCTGTCGCGTTCGCTGCGCGCATAGATCGAGCGATCAAGGTAGCTGCCGACCTTGCCCTTGGCGGAGGCCGCGGCGGTGGTCTTGATGTGGACCCCGCCGTACTGCGAGGCCCATTTGCCGATGTGCTCGGCCATGTCGGCGATGGACCGCCCTTCGCTGACCACCTGCATCTCGACGATGGAGTTCGCGATCACGACGCCGAGCATGGCCACGAACGCCGTGAGCGTCGCCAGCAAGACGGTGAACTGCGTACCCAGACGAAGACGGTCGAACAAAGGATGCATCAAAGATCTCCCATGAAGCTTTGGAGGAAAGCAGCTCGATCGGCTGCATCAGAAATGTCTCCGGCGACGAACTTGGCGAGCTCGCCGAGCGTGGGCGCCACACCGCCGCTCCCGGCCTTGAGGTCATCGATGGCGTCGGCCACGACCATGGAGCGGGCCGGCCCCATGCGCGCGATGGTCTGCAGGCGCGACTCCACGAGCGTGACAACTGAACGCGGCACGTCGCAGGAAGGAAACTCGCTTGCGGCACCGGACGCGGCGTCTTTGAGAAGCAAGTGCTCCGGTTCAGGTGGGAAGGCTGCGGCGATGGCGGCCTCGTCGCGGCGCAAGACGGAGTTGGCGCCGCTGAGCTTGGCGCGCTGGAGGTTGTGCTCGGCAATCGAGTCGCACAGCAAAACGATGATCGGCGCCTGCCCGTTCTCTTCCCGGCGCAGCGCCATCGACAGCCGCGCTCCCGTGAGGCCGTCGCCCAGATCACCCATGTCGGCGAAGACGTACTGATGCCGCTGCTCGCGCCACATCGATAGGGCCTGCTTGGCGGACGTGGTCCGATCTACCCACGACGGGGTGCGTATCTCGGCGCGGGTCGCCATAAGCACTCTGCGGCCAACCCCCCGGTTCGGATCACTCATCAATGCATTCATCGTCCTGCCTCCACCCGACTTGGTCGCTTGTTGAAAAAACCCGGGGCTGGGAAAACCGAGTTGCCACTGTGATGTCGGCGTTACCACCTGTAACTTTGGAGTCGGTATCGTCTGCCGTATTGAGAACACCGCGCAACGGGGGTTATTCAGGATCCGCGATGCGCCCGCATCTGTGCGCATTTCGCACAGCAACCGAGAAGAACTCGGTAATTGGGTCCGCATCTCAGGCGTGAGCGCAAACATCGATGTACGGGCCGGATACGCACGTACTGAAAATCACCCCCGGAATCGGGTGCCTCAACCGGGGGGAACCACCGCGGTCGCCTCGATTTCGACTTTGGCCCGGTCCTCGATCAGCGCGCTCACCTGCACCGCGCTCATGGCGGCGTGGTACACGCCGATCACCTCACGGAAGACAGCGCCCACTTCGCGTGCGCGCGTGAGGTACTCGCGCTTGTCGGTGAGGTACCACGTCATGCGGGTGATGTGCTCGGGGCCAGCGCCCGCTTCGGCCAGCACGGCGCGCACGTTGAGCAGCGCTTGCCGCACCTGGTCGACGAAGTCGTCGCTGTCGAAGCGCTGATCGGCGTTCCAGCCGATCTGGCCCGCCACGAAGACGAGCGTGCCGGTGGCCGCCACGCCGTTGGCGTAGCCGCGGGGCGGCGCCCAGCCCGGGGGTTGCAGCAGCTTCATCGCGCCCGCCCCGTGGCCTGCGCCTCGGCGCGCAGGCGGAAGCGCTGCAGCTTGCCGGTCTCCGTGCGTGGCAGGGACTCGCGGAACTCGATGCGACGCGGGTACTTGTAGGGCGCGATGGTTTGCTTCACATGGTCTTGCAGCGCCTTCGCCAGCGCCTCGCCTGGCGAGAAGCCCGGGCGCAGCACCACGTAGGCGGTGACAAGCTGGCCGCGCTCCTCGTCGGGCGCGCCGATCACGCCGCATTCCGCCACCGCGGGGTGCGCAAGCAGCACGCTTTCCACCTCGGGCCCGGCGATGTTGTAGCCGCCACTCACGATCATGTCGTCGGTGCGCGCCTGGTAGATGAACCAGCCGTCCGCGTCCATCAGGTAGGCATCGCCGGTGAGATTCCATCCCTGCTGCACATACTGGCGCTGGCGCTCGTCGGCCAGGTAGCGGCAGCCCGTGGGACCCTTGATGGCGAGCCGGCCCACCTGCCCCGGCGGCACGGGCTGCAGTTGATCGTCGAGGATGGCGGCGATGTAGCCCGGCACCGGCTTGCCCGTGGCCCCTGGGCGCGCGTCGTCATCGGTGTGCGAGATGAAGATGTGCAGCAGTTCCGTGGAGCCGATGCCGTCGATCAACTCGATGCCCGCGGCCTCTTTCCACAGCGCGCGCGTGGCGGCCGGCAGCGGCTCGCCGGCACTCACGCACTTGCGCAGCGAAGACAGGTTGTGCTGCTTCGCCGCGCCAGCCATCGCGCGGTAAGCGGTGGGCGAGGTGAAGCACACCGTGCCGCGGTACTTTTCGATGGCCGCGGGCAGCACATCGGGGGTAGCCTTCTCCAGCAGCACGCTGCTCGCGCCGATGGACAGCGGGAAGAGCAGCAGCCCGCCCAGCCCGAAGGTGAAGGCCAGAGGCGGGCTGCCGATGAACACGTCGTCGGCCCGCGCGCGCAGGTGGTAGCTCGGCCAGCAGCGGCAGGCCGCCATCACATCGCGGTGACCGTGCATCGCCGCCTTAGGCGTGCCGGTGGTGCCGGAGGTGAAGGCCATGAGGCAGATGTCGTCGGCGGCGGTGTCCACGTTGCGAAACCGCGGCGGCTGCGCCGCGGCGAGCGCTTCCAGGCCGCTGCCGGCGTCGCTGTGGAAGTACAGCAGCTGCGTGAGCGTGGGGCACTGCGGCGCGGCCAGCCGCAGTTCGTCGGCCAGTCGCTCGTCGCACAGCGCGTGTGTGATCTCGGCCTTGTGAACCATCTGCGCCAACTCGCGCGCGCGCAGCAGCGGCATGCTGCCCACCGCCACGCCGCCGGCCTTCACTACCGCCAGCCAGCACGCTGCGAGCATGGGCGAGTTGGCACCGCGCAGCAGCACGCGGTGGCCCGGCAGCAGGCCCATGTCGTTCACGAGCACGTTGGCGATGCGGTTGGCCTGCGCCTGCAGGCCGGCGTAGGTGCAGAGCTGGTCGCTGCCCACCAGGCATGCACGCTCGCCGTCGCCCTGCTCCACCCAGCGGTCCAGCAGATCCCAGGCGCAGTTCATTCGGTCCGGGAAGTGCAGCTCGGGCAGGTCGAAGCGGAACTCCGGCCACTCTTCGCGCAACGGCAGATGGCGGGTGCAAAAGTCGTCGACGTGGGCGGAAGGAGCGGACATCATGAATCTCCTCGGTGGGCTTTGAGCAGCTCACGCGCGACGATGAGCTGCTGCACCTCGGTGGCGCCTTCATAGATGCGCAGCGCGCGGATCTCGCGGTAGAGCGACTCCACCACCTGCCCACGGCGCACGCCTTCGCCGCCGAAGATCTGTACCGCCGCGTCGATGATCTGCTGCGCGCCTTCGGTGGCGGCCATCTTCGCCATGGCGGCTTCGCGGGTCACGCCGCGGCCCTGGTCGCGCTGCCAGGCGGCACGGTAGGTGAGCAACGCGGCGGCCTCGAGCGTGGTGGCCATCTGCGCGAGCTTGGCCTGCGTGATCTGAAAGTCGGCCAGTTGCCGGCCGAACATGCGACGCGAGGCGGCGCGCGACAGGGCCTCGTGCAGCGCGCGCCGACCGAAGCCGAGCGCCGCTGCGGCCACCGAGGTGCGGAACACGTCGAGCGTGCGCATGGCCACCTTGAAGCCCTGGCCCGGCTCACCCAGACGCTGCGTTTTGGGCACGCGGCAATCGGCCAAGCGCAAACGCGCGAGCGGGTGCGGCGCCACCACGTCGATGCGTTCGGCGATTTCCAACCCGCGCGTGCCGGCCTCCACGATGAAGGCTGAGATGCCGCGTGAGCCGGGGGCCTCGCCGGTGCGGGCGAACAGCACGTAGAAGTCGGCGATGCCGCCGTTGGAGATCCAGGTCTTCTCGCCGTTCAGCACATAGGCGTCGCCGCCGTCATGCGCCTCGCAGGCCAGCGCCGCCACGTCGGAGCCGGCTTCGGGCTCGGAGAGTGCGAAGGCCGCGATGGCGTCACCGCGCGCCACGGGTGGCAGCCATCGCTCGCGCTGCTCCGGCGTGCCGTGCAGCGAAATGGCACCCGAGCCCAGCCCTTGCATGGCGAAGGCGAAGTCGGCCAGGCCATGGTGCCAGGCCAGCACCTCGCGCAGCAGGCACACGGCGCGCGTGTCGATGCCCTCGCCCGCGCCGCCGTGTGCCACGCCGGCCACCGCGTGGCGCAGCCAGCCGGCTTCGCCGATCCGGCGCACCAGCGATCGGCATTCGGCGTCCACGTCGGGCTCGCCTTGCGCATGCCAGTGTTGCGATGCGGCCCAGGCAGCGGCTTCGCGCGCCAGCGTGCGGTGGCGTTCGTCGAAGAAAGGCCAGTCGAGATGGGCGAGGTCCATGGGTTGTCAGTCGCCCTTGAACGCGGGCTGGGTCTTGGCGGCAAAGGCTTCGTAGGCGCGGTGGAAGTCCTTGGTCATCATGCAGATGGCCTGCGCCTGCGCTTCGGACTCGATGGCCTCGTCCAGCCCCATGGCCCACTCCTGGTGGAGCATGCGCTTGGTCATGGCATGCCCGAAGCTCGGGCCCGCGGCGATCTCGGCGGCCCAGCCCACGGCATGCGGGCCCAGGTCGTCGGGGCGCGCGAGTCGGTTGTAGAAGCCCCAGGCCAGCGCCTCGTCACCGCTCATCGAGCGGCCGGTGTAGAGAAGCTCCGAGGCGCGCCCCTGGCCGATGATGCGCGGCAGCACGCTGCACGCACCCATGTCGCAGCCGGCCAGCCCCACGCGCGAGAACAAGAAGGCCACCTTGCTGCGCGCGGTGCCAATGCGCAGGTCCGAAGCCATCGCGATGATCGCGCCCGCCCCGGCACACACGCCATCGATCGCCGAGACGATGGGCTGCGGACAGGCCCGCATCGCCTTGACGAGGTCGCCCGTCATGCGCGTGAAGGTGAGCAGATCCGGCATGCTCATCTTCGTGAGCGGGCCGATGATCTCGTGCACGTCGCCGCCGGAGCTGAAGTTGCCCCCCGCGCCCTGGATGGCGATGGCCCGCACGTCGTCGGCCTGGGTCAGCGCACGAAAGAGGTCTCGCAGCTCGGCATAGGAATCGAAGGTGAGTGGGTTCTTGCGGTCGGGGCGATCGATCGTGATCACACCGACCTTGCCTTCCACCGCCCAACCCACGTGGCGGGTGGCGATGGCTACGGCATCGCGGCGATTGCCTGCCCGCAGCAGGTTGTCCATGGGTCGGCTCATGCAGTCTTCTCCTTCTTCAGTCGTCGATTCGCACCCGGCGCGGCATCGACGCCGGCGAGGTGCCCCTTCAAGCGGGCGAGCAGCGCGTAGACCTGTCCCTTCTCCTCGGCATTCCAGCCGGACAGAAGGTCGATCACCCACTGCTCGTGCACCGCAGCCATGCGGCGGAACTGTCTGCGGCCGCTCGTGGTGAGCTGCACCGAGAACGCGCGACGGTCGGTGGGATGCGGCGCGCGTCGCACCAGCCCTTCGGCTTCAAGCTGGTCGGTGATGCCGGTGATGTTGCCGCCGGTCACCATGAGGCGCTGCGACAGCTCGCCCATGGTGAGCCCCTCGGGCTCGCGCTCCAGTTGCGCCAGCAGATCGAAGCGCGGCAACGTGGTGGCGAACTCGCTGCGCAGCCGGTTGCGCACCACCCCTTCCACGCGGGTCGTGCATGCCAGCAGGCGCAGCCACAGCTTGAGCGCCTGATGATGATCGTCGGTGACGCGCGACTCGATGTCGCGCGCGTGTTCGCCCAACTCGCCCAGGCGCTCGGCGGGGACGGCGGCGCTCACATGAGCTCCCCGCCTGCCACGGCGATGGCCTGGCCGGTGATGGCCGACGAATCGCGACGGGCCAGCCACACCACCGCCTGCGCCACTTCCTCGGGCTGCACGAGCCGGCCCTGCGGGTTGGCCGAAGCGAGCGCGGCGCGTGCCTGGTCGGCCGTGCGACCTGTGGTGGAAACGATGTGGGCAATGCTGCGCTCGGCCATCGGCGTGTCGGTGAAGCCAGGGCACACCGCGTTCACCGTGACGCCCTTCTTCGCCACCTCCAGTGCCAGCGCGCGCGTCATGCCGAGCACGCCGTGCTTGGAAGCGCAGTAGGCCGCCACGTAGGGATAGCCACGCAGCGCCGCGGTACTCGCGATGTTCACGATGCGCCCGAAGCCGCGTTCGCACATGCCGGGCAGCACCTGCTGCGTGCACAGGAAGGTGCCCGTCAAGTTCACGTCGATCATGCGCTGCCACAGGTCGAGCGAGGTGCGCATGAACGGCTGGCTCTCCGCAGCCCCCGCGTTGTTCACGAGGATGCTCACGGCTCCCAACCCGGCGACTGAGTGGAACGCCTGTTCGATGCTCGAAGGGTCGGCAAGGTCGACGCGCACGGCCTGGGCGCAGGCTTCACCCATCTCCTCTCGCAAGGCGTGCAGCCGGCCTTCGTCGCGCCCCATCAGCACCACCTTTGCGCCTTCGTGCGCCAGCGCACGCGCGATGGCCGCGCCGATGCCGCTGCCGCCGCCCGTCACTACCGCCAGCAGTCCCTTCATCGCCTACACCCCCTGCGCGAGATTGGCCTGCTCCTGGGGAGAGAGCCCCGCGGTTTGAGCGGCCAGAACCTTCTCGCGCTCGATGTTGCGTTCCAGCTGGCTCTTGCCTGAGAGGTATTGCCTGGGCCAATCGGCGCCGACCCCGCTGGTGTGGCCGATGCGCGCGGCTTCCATTAAGGTCCACGCCGGATTGGCGAGGTGCGGGCGCGCGATGGCGCACAGGTCGGCACGGCCCGCGGCCACGATGCTGTTCACGTGGTCGGCCTCGAAGATGGCGCCCACGGCCATGGTGGCGATGCCGACCTCGTTGCGGATCGCATCGGCAAAGGGCGTCTGGTACATGCGGCCGTACACGGGCTGCTGCGCCTTGCTGACCTGTCCCGACGACACGTCGATGAGATCGGCGCCTGCCGCCTTGAAGGCGCGCGCGATGGCGATGGCGTCTTCCGGGGTGTTGCCGCCTTCGACCCAATCGTGCGCGGAGATGCGCACCGACATCGGCCGGTCCTCGGGCCACACCGCACGCATGGCGGCGAACACTTCCAGCGGCCAGCGCAGGCGGTTCGCCAGCGTGCCGCCGTAGGCATCGGTGCGCTGGTTGGTCAGCGGCGACAGAAACGCCGAGAGCAAGTAGCCGTGCGCACAGTGCAGCTCCAGCCAGTCGAAGCCGGCCTCGATACCGCGATGGGTGGCGGCGACGAACTCATCGCGCACGCGGTCCATGTCGTCGCGGGTCATGGCGCGAGACCATGCGCTCACGCCATCGAGATACTGCTGCGGCGAGGCGGAGAGCAACGGCCAGTTCCCATCGGGCAGCGGCAGGTCTTCACCTTCCCACGGCACGCGCGTCGAGCCCTTGGCGCCGGAGTGGCCCAGCTGCAGTGCGATCTTGGCGGTGGTGCCGGCGTGCACGAAATCGACGATGCGCTTCCAGGCGGCCGTGTGCGCGTCGTTCCACAGCCCCGCGCACGCTGGAGTGATGCGCGCCTCGGGCGAGGGGCAGGTCATCTCGGTGAACACCAGTCCCGCGCCGCCCAGCGCCCGCGCGCCGAGGTGCACGAGGTGGTGGTCGCCCGCCACGCCATCGACCGCGCTGTACTGCGCCATCGGAGAGACCACCACCCGGTTCTTGAGCGTGAGCCCGCGCACTCGAAACGGCGTGAACATGGGCGGCACGGGCTGGGGCGTGTCCAACCCTGAGCGCCGGGCCACCCATTGCTCGAACCCGCCGAGGTACTGCGGGTCGCGCTGGCGCAGGTTCTCGTGCGAGATGCGCTGCGATCGTGTCAGCAGCGAGTAGGCAAACTGCTCCGGCGAGAGCTTCGCGTGGCGCTCCACGTTCTCGAACCACTCGGTCGAATTGCGCGCGGCGTTCTGGATTCTGAGCACCTCCACGCTGCGGCGAGCCTCGTAAGCGTGCAAGGCAGCGCGCACGTCACGGGGCGAGGCCGCCAGGCTGTCGGCCAGATCGATGGCGTCTTCCAGTGCGAGCTTGGTACCCGAGCCGATGGAGAAATGCGCGGTGTGCGCCGCATCGCCCATCAGCACGACGGGCGTTCGGCCATCTGCCCCGCCTTGCTCATGAACCCAGGTCTTGCACACCACCCGCGGGAAGCGGATCCACTGCGCCGAGCCGCGCAGGTGCGCCGCGTTCGACATGAGCGCATGGCCGTCGAGGTGGCGTGCGAACAGGCGCTCGCAGAAAGCGATGCTCTCTTCCTTGCTCATGTCGGCCAGGCCCGCGGCACGCCACACCGGCTCGGGCGTCTCGACGATGAACGTGGAGGTGTCGGCGTCGAAGCGGTAGGCGTGAGCCTGGAACCAGCCCCACTCGGTGCGTTCGAAGGCGAAAGTGAAGGCATCGAACCGGCGGTGCGTGCCCAGCCACACGAAGCGGTTGCGCCGCAGGTCCATATCGGGCCGGAAGCTCGCGGCGTACTTGCTGCGGATGCGGCTGTTCAGCCCATCGGCGGCGACGATGAGATCGGCTTCGATGTCCGCATCATCGGGCGCCTCGCATTCGAAGCGCATGTTCACGCCCAACTCGGCGCAACGCGATTGCAAGATGGCGAGCAGCCGGTGCCGGCCGATGCCGCAGAAGCCGTGTCCCGAGGAGCGGATGCAGCGCCCGCCGAAGTGGACCTCGATGTCGTCCCAGTGGTTGAAGGCATCGAGGATGCGCGTGGCGGTAGGTGCGTCGGCCCGCTGCAGCGCGGCCAGCGTCTGGTCGGAGAAAACCACGCCCCAGCCAAAGGTGTCGCCGGCGCGGTTTCGCTCCAGCACGGTGACCTCGTGGGAGGGGTCGTGCTTCTTCATCAGCAAAGCCAGGTACAGCCCGGCGGGGCCCGCGCCAATGCAGGTGATGCGCATGGGGTCTTTCGTGGGATTCGTGGGATGGCCGACCGAGCCACTTTAGGCCCGGATATTTGAGGTGTCAAACAATAAAAACCCCGGGGTGCGCACGACGCCGATCCGCGTCAGCATCCGGGGATTGCACTCACCGGCCCCTGTGTCATGAAACGCCTCTGGGACATCTCGCCCGCGCTGGAGCCACACACGCCGCCCTTCCCCGGCGACGAGCCTTATTCGCAGCGCTGGACGGCGCGCATCGGGCCCGACTGTCCCGTGAACCTATGCGCCATGACGCTCTCGCCCCACCTGGGCGCGCATGCCGACGCGCCGCTGCACTACGCGGACGGCGAGCGCGCCATCGGCGAGGTGGACCTCGCGCCTTACCTTGGGCCTTGCCGCGTGATCCATGCCATCGGCCCCGCGCGCCTCATTCGCTCCGAAGATCTCTCGCATGCCGCCGAGGCGTTGCCGCCGCGCGTGCTGGTGCGTACCTGCCAAGCGGCGCCTACCGCGTGGTCAGCCGAGTTCTGCTCCTTCGCACCCGACACCATCGACTGGCTGGCCGCGCGCGGCGTGCGGCTGGTGGGCATCGACAGTCAGTCCGTGGACCCGGCAGAGAGCAAAACGCTGGAGGCACATCACCGGCTCTTGCACCACGATCTGCGTGTGCTGGAAAACCTGGTGCTCGACGCGGTGCCGCAAGGCGACTATGAATTGATCGCCCTGCCGCTCAAGCTGACGCAGGCCTGCGCCAGCCCCGTGCGCGCGGTGTTGCGCGAGCTGTGAGCCATGAACCGGGAACGCTGCCTCGCCCTGGATGCACAAGACGCGCTCGCCCCGCTGCGCGCACAGTTCGAGCTTCCCGAGGGCTTGATCTACCTCGACGGCAATTCACTGGGCGCACTGCCCCACCACACAAGCGCCCGCGTGCAGCAGGTGGTGGAGCACGAATGGGGCCAAGGGCTCATCCGCAGCTGGAACACCGCCGGCTGGATCGACCTGCCCCGGCGCATCGGCGACAAGATCGCCACGCTCGTGGGCGCCGGCCCGGGCGAGGTGACGGTGGCTGATTCCACCTCGGTGAACCTGTTCAAGGTGATGTCGGCCGCGCTCGACCTGGCCACGGCCGATGCACCGGGGCGCAAACGCATCGTGTCCGAGCGTCACAACTTCCCGACCGACCTGTACATCGCCGAAAGCCTGGCGCGCGAGCGCGGCCTCGAACTGCGGCTCGTCGAAGGAGAGCAGGTGCTCGGCGCTATCGATGACACGGTGGCCGTGCTCATGCTCACGCACGTCAACTACCGCACCGGCCGCATGCACGACATGGCGACCATCAACGCCGCCGCGCATGAGGCAGGCGTGCTGGTCGTGTGGGATCTTGCGCACTCGGCCGGTGCGGTGCCCGTGGCGCTGAAGGCCGATGCACCGGCCGACTTTGCGGTGGGATGCGGCTACAAATACCTCAACGGCGGTCCGGGCGCGCCGGCCTTCGCCTGGGTTCATCCGCGGCATGCCAAGCGCATGGATTCACAGGGGCTGTGGCAGCCTTTGTCGGGTTGGATGGGGCACGCAGCGCCCTTCGAGTTCGACCCGCATTACCGGCCGGCGCCAGGCATCGCGCGCTTCCTGTGCGGTACGCCGGCGGTGATCGCCATGTCGGCCTTGGAGTGCGGCGTCGACACCGTGCTCGCGGCCGAGCCGCTTGGCGGCATGGCCGCATTGCGCCACAAGTCGCTCGCGCTCACCGAGCTCTTCATACAGCTTGTGGAAACGCGCTGCGCCGGTCAGGGCTTGTCGCTGCACACGCCGCGCGATGCGCAGCTTCGCGGCAGCCAGGTGAGCTTCGCTCGCGAGGAAGGCGGCTATGCCATCGTGCAGGCGCTCATCGAGCGCGACGTCATCGGCGACTTCCGCGCGCCCGACCTTCTGCGCTTCGGCTTCACGCCGCTATACACCCGCTTTGCCGACGTATGGAACGCTGTGGAGCAACTCGCCCAGGTGCTGAGCAGCGGCGAGTGGCACCAGCCGCGCTTCCATCGCCGCGCCGCTGTCACCTGAGGCACACCCATGTCCGAACGCATCGTCACCGAAGAAGGCGCCAAGCTCGATTCCAGCGGGGAGATGAGCTATGCCGACTACCTGCACCTCGACGAGGTGCTGAACGCGCAGCATCCGCTCTCGCCCGACCACAACGAGATGCTGTTCATCGTGCAGCACCAGACCAGCGAGCTGTGGATGAAACTCATGCTGCACGAGCTGGCCGCCGCCCTGCGCGCGGTGGCGGCCGACGAGCTGGGCAGCGCGTTCAAGATGCTGGCTCGCGTAAGCCGCATCATGGAACAGCTGGTGCACGCGTGGGACGTGCTCGCCACCATGACGCCGCCGGAGTATTCGGCCATCCGGCCCTATCTCGCCAGCAGCAGCGGCTTTCAGAGCGGGCAGTACCGCTGCATCGAATTCATGCTGGGCAACAAGAACGCGGCGATGCTGAAGCCGCACGCGCATCGGCCTGAAGTGCTGGCCCGCGTGGAGGCCGCGTGGCGCGCGCCCTCGCTGTACGACGAATCGCTGCGGCTGCTGGCGCGTCGCGGCCTGCCCATCCCGGCCTCGCACGTGGAGCGCGACTGGACCGAGCCCTACCCCGCGAGCGACGAGGTGGTAGCAAGCTTGGCTCGTGGTGTATCGAGACCCCAAGCAGCACTGGGATCTGTACCAACTGGGCGAGGAACTCACCGACCTCGAAGACGCCTTCCGCCTCTGGCGCTTCCGCCACGTGACCACAGTGGAACGCATCATCGGCTTCAAGCGCGGCACCGGCGGAACCAGCGGCGTGGGGTACCTGCGCAAGATGCTCGACGTGGTGCTGTTCCCGGAGATCTGGAAGTTGCGCACTGATCTTTGAAAAGGCGTTGGACCTGGGCTGTCCAGAACGCCTTCCGAACGCGTCAAACCGTCTGAGGTGTACCCAGCCGCTGGCCTTCGATGAACTGCTTCATGCGGTTCAGGTCCCTATCCAACTCCTGTTTTGGGTTCGCGCCGAGCAGCGACGAAACGCCCTGCCCCAGCGCACCGGCCGGGGGCCGATACGACATGCGCACCGTGGCCCTGGTGCCGCCGCCCTCCGGCACAAGGGTGACGCGCCCCTCGTTCTGCACGGTGCTGCCGGGCTCGCTGTGCCAGCTGAGCTCGTTCGGTCGAAGCTTTTCGGCCACCGAGTCGAATTCGACGCCGACGCCCGCCGGGCCACGGACCTTCCAATGCGAGCGGTCGCCACCGAGCGGCTGCACACTCTTGACGTTCGACATGAAGCGCGGGAAGTTCTCGTAGTCGGCCCACACGTCGAACACCTGCTCGACCGGCGCGTTGATGAAGATTGTCTTCTCCGTCACGATCCTGCCGCTCTCGTCGGCCCCGAGCCTTTCCCTCACACGATCGCTCGTGCCGTACCGCTGCATTGCGTAGACGCCGGCTCCGATGGCAACCGCGGCCATCATCACGCCACGACCCGGCGAGCGACCGAACCTGTCGGCATCGATCGCGTTGTCGGCGTACCGGAGGGCATCGCGAACCTGTTCGCGCGAGCGGCGCCGTTCATCGGCCGGCAGATTGCGCGCCCTGGACAGCACCTCGTGCATCCGGTCGCTGGCGCGATCGACGGCATCGTGCAGCGTGTCAGCGGCTGCTGAAGTGGCGCGCTCGGAAGCGCTGCGTGCTGTCGCCGTCAAGCCGCTCACCGCGTCCAGCGCCTGCCGGGGCAGCATCTCCTGAAGCCGGTCGGCCGAGGTCGCGGCGAGGCGTGAGCCGGTCTCCAGAGCCGATTCGCCGGCCGCCGCCAATGCTCTGCGGCGCCGCGGGGACGACAGCGCGTAAGCCAACGACGCGCCGATGCCAACGGCTGCAATTAGTAGCGAGGTGTTTGAAGATTTGCGGGTATCGAACCGTTGCATGCTCGTGTCTCCTACGTATGAACTTGGGGCTGTAGAGAACTACCAGCAACCGGCATACCCACCCGCTGGCCGGAGCCGGCACAGTCTTTCTTCAATCCCCCGCAAACGTGATCACTGCCCGCGCCGTCCGATCGGCGTCGCTGGCGCCACCAGTCACGAAAGCCACCTCGCCCACGCGCTGCTCGGGCGGGCAGCGTCTGGCCTTTGCGCCGCGGCCGCCACGACGGCCAGCAACGCCGCGGCGCCCACCCAGCTCCATCATTGCATCGCCATCTCCTGGGTTGGCCGCACAGCGGTGCCTGCGCCGCGCGCCTTCGATCCGACCGAGCCGTCCGCGCGCCCAAGATCGACATGAGCTCGCTGCGCCATCTGGCGCAGCATTCGGCCATCCGGCCCGATCTCGCCAGCAGCAGCGGCTTTCAGAGCGGGCAGTACCGCTGCATCGAATTCATGCTGGGCAACAAGAACGCGGCGATGCTGAAGCCGCACGCGCATCGGCCTGAAGTGCTGGCCCGCGTGGAGGCCGCGTGGCGCGCGCCCTCGCTGTACGACGAATCGCTGCGGCTGCTGGCGCGTCGCGGCCTGCCCATCCCGGCCTCGCACGTGGAGCGCGACTGGACCGAGCCCTACCCCGCGAGCGACGAGGTGGTAGCAAGCTTGGCTCGTGGTGTATCGAGACCCCAAGCAGCACTGGGATCTGTACCAACTGGGCGAGGAACTCACCGACCTCGAAGACGCCTTCCGCCTCTGGCGCTTCCGCCACGTGACCACAGTGGAACGCATCATCGGCTTCAAGCGCGGCACCGGCGGGACCAGCGGCGTGGGGTACCTGCGCAAGATGCTGGACGTGGTGCTGTTCCCGGAGATCTGGAAGTTGCGCACTGATCTTTGAGTGCACGGACACCGCGAGGAGCCGTTGCCCCGGGTGGGAAGTCCCGTTACGACCCGTTGCGTCGATGGTCGGCATCGCGTTTTGTGAACGCATCTATGCCACAGTAGACCCGCTCACCCCGCTCTACCGCCGCATCCAACGGGTTGGCGAGCGAGTAAAGTGGCGCGATTTGAGCAGCCAGCACGCCATTTGCGTGCGCGCATCCGGACGTTCAACTGCCCCCATGTCTCCATTCTCAAATCCAGCCCGCATTTCGAACAGCAGATTGATGGAGATGTACCCCTACTACGCAGGGTTCGCTCAAAGCTTTGCTTCAGAAGCCTTGGAGTGGGCGATGGCAGAAGACAGAAATGCGACTGTCCTGGATCCATGGAACGGCTCCGGAACGACTACTCAATGCGCTCGCAGCCTCGGACTTAACTCGATCGGGTTCGACTTAAATCCAGTCATGGTCCTCGTAGCGAAGGCGGGAGAGATCGACCCTGCGGAAGGTTCAGTCTTGCTTCCTCTTGCTGTGCAAATCGTTCGTAGAACGAGGAATGCAGTAAGCGATCAGCCCTGCCCGCTATCTCAAGTGTTCGACGCGGAGACCTCATCATGCGTCGTTGAAATTGCCAGATCAATATGGTTGCATGTGGTGGCAAGCACTCCTCCGGTCGTTGGCGACATTTACTGGGAATCCGTTGCTCCGCTTGCAGGGTGCTTCTTCGTCGCGCTGTTCAACTGCATTAGAAGATTGCTTCGAGAGTTGAGGACAACAAATCCCACTTGGCTCAAGCTCCCCAAATTAAATGAACCGAGGATTAAGCTCTCACGCTCAACAATCACCACTGCGTTCATCGAAGAAGTGAAGCGCCTTCAGGGATTGATCGCCGCCAAGAAGCCGGCAATCGAGGAACGGGTCACGCGCATCTTCATGGGTGACTCAAGAGTGATTCCACTGGCTAGCGGCTCAGTCGGCGCCGTCGTAACTTCGCCGCCATACTGCACAAGGCTGGACTACGGGCGGTCGACGATGGTGGAATTGCTGATCCTTGAGTCGATTGGGGTTGCGAACTACATGAAGTCTCGCCAAGAACTCATGGGCGGCGCCACTTCGCGCAAGAGCACTGAGTCAACGATGAGAGATGTCGGGGCCGGCTGCAAACATTTACTCCAGAAAATCCAGAGTCATCCGTCTAAGGCTTCGAGCACTTACTACCACCACTTGCACCAGACCTATTTCAATGATCTGTTCGACTCGCTGGGAGAGATCGCAAGAGTGCTTCGGATAGGTGGTCGCGCATGCATCGTCGCCCAAGACTCTTACTACAAGGAAATTCACAATGATGTGCCGACGATCATTTGCGAGATGGCTGAAGCGAATGGAATGAAGGTGCACCACAAGTTCGAGTACCGCAAGTCCAAGTCGATGTGCCGCATCAATCGTTCGTCTCGCGTCTATCGAACTCAGAAGACCCCTGTTGAGGTCGCGCTACTGCTTAGCAAGGAGAACTAAAATGAGCGTCCTAGACGACATCACCCTCCATCGTACAGAACTGAAGACGGACTCTTACACCACCACGATTAGCGATCTACTTGGCACATACAAGAGAGGCGATCTCAGGATCGACCCGGAGTACCAGCGATTGTTCAGGTGGAATCTTGAGCGTCAGTCGGAGTACATCGAGTCGCTGTTGCTCAACATTCCGACGCCTCCTTTGTTCTTCGCAACCAATCCAGATGGAAAAAGCGAAGTCATTGATGGGCTGCAGCGCCTGAGCACCTTGATCAAGTTCTTTGCTCCAGAAGTGTTTGAAGGAGAAGTTGCTCTGGCGGACGACGAGAACAACGACAAAGAGCAAAACAATCTTCAAGTAGCCACGCTTCTTCTTGGCGCACCTCTGATCGCGTCGCTTGAGGGCTACAACATCAGGACACTTCCTGAAGCACTTGTTCGGACACTGCGATACACGCGCATTCCGGTAATCTTGCTCGAGAAAGAATCGTCTACTCGGGCGCGCTTTCATGTCTTCAAGCGCCTCAATCGCTCAGGCTCCGTCCTCTCAGATCAAGAAATCAGAAATTGCTCGGCGCGTCTGTTTGGAAATGACTTTCCTCAAGCTCTGCGTGAGTTGGCCTCTGATGAAGCAATAAGGTCTTCCCTCGGCCTCCCAGAGGAGCAGGTCCGGAGGATGGCTCTCGAAGAGTTTGTCTTAAAGCTGCTTGCGAACTTGTATAGCCCGAGCCCACTCAAGCATTCGGTCACCGAATTTCTAGATGAGTTTATGCAGCACGCATCGGAAGGGAAGTTTGCGCTAAGCGAGGATAAGAGGGCGCAGGTTCAACGGACGTTTCGGCTTATCTCCTCTCAATTGCCGGATGGCCAGGCCTTTCGGTTCTGGAAGGATGGAGAGCCGTGGGGAGCCGTGTCGACCAATCTCTTTGACGTCGTTGCATTCGGAGTTGCGAAGAACATCGACTATCTTGAGTCGTCGTCCGTGCCCTTGAAAAGCCGTCTGATCGGTTTGCATAGAAGCGATCGTCTAAAGGAAGTTACAGGCGCTGGGTCAAACACCAGGAGAAAGTACCTTGGACGCCTTGAGATCGGTCAGCAGTGGTTCTCGTCGGAAATGAAGTGACATGAGTCCAGAGGTCGCTCAGACACTGCGCGAAGAACTGTCGTTCGCTCGGGAAAAGGAGTGCTTGCCAGTCTTGCACCCAATGCACCGAACTTAGAACTTATCCATAAATTATGTTTACCTCGGCAGGCACC
>CBFHAS010000048.1:0-28290 GCA_965653625.1 uncultured Burkholderiaceae bacterium
CTCGGTCAGCAACAGCGTGCCGCCGCCGAATTCGAACGCGGCCAACGCCTGCTTCCCCGGCGGCTTGGTGCCTGAGGCGAGCCAGCGCAGACGGCCCGCGATCATGAGATGGATCACCAGGAACAGCTCGCCTTCCAGTTCGATGGCGATTCGCTTGCCAAGGCGGTGCACGCCCACCACTTGCCGGCCTTGCGCATCACCCACGGGCGGCAGCGCAGTGCGCAGCAGGAACGGATTCAGCAGCCGAAGCCGCTGCAACCGGTCGCCGCGCAGCTTGGCGGCAAGGCGCTCGACGTAGACCGTGAGGTCGGGCAGCTCGGGCATCGGGGCAGTGTGCCACCGGGGCCATGCCACCCGCCGATAATCCAGGGTTTCGATCCCCGCGGCCGGTGGTGCAGGCCGCAGCCCCCATGTCCGAGCTTACGCCCCAGGTGCGACGTCGCCGCACGTTCGCCATCATTTCCCACCCCGACGCGGGCAAGACCACGCTCACGGAGAAGCTGCTGCTGTTCTCGGGCGCGATCCAGATCGCAGGCAGCGTGAAGGCGCGCAAGGCCTCGCGCCATGCCACCTCCGACTGGATGGAGATCGAGAAGCAGCGTGGCATCTCGGTGGCCAGTTCGGTGATGCAAATGGAGTACCGCGACTGCGTCATCAACCTGCTCGACACGCCCGGCCACCAGGACTTCTCCGAGGACACCTATCGCGTGCTGACCGCGGTGGATGCCGCGCTGATGGTGATCGATGCAGCCAACGGCGTGGAGCCGCAGACCCGGCGCCTGCTGCAGGTTTGCCGCGCGCGTAACACGCCCATCCTCACCTTCGTGAACAAGATGGACCGCGAAGTGCAGGAGCCGCTTGCGCTGATGGACGAGATCGAGCGCGAGCTGGGCATGACGGTCGTGCCTTTCACCTGGCCGGTCGGCATGGGCAAGAGCTTCCACGGCGTGATGGACCTGCGCCGCGAGCAGATGCGCGTGTTCGTGCCCGGCGAAGACCGCAAGAGTGACGGCGACGAGATCATCGAGGGCCTTGTTAACCCGGCCTACGGCGAACGCTTCGGCGCAGAGTACGAACACGCCCGGCACGACATCGAGCTGGTGCAGATGGCCGCGGCCGAGTTCGAAGAGTCACAGTTCCTCGCCGGCCAGCAGACGCCGATGTTCTTCGGCTCGGCGATCAACAACTTCGGGGTGCGCGAGGTGCTCGATGCGCTGGTCGATTTGGCCCCGGCACCCGGCTCGCGCGGAGCCATTCAGCGCGAAGTGCAGCCCGACGAGTCCAAGTTCAGCGGCGTGGTCTTCAAGATCCAGGCCAACATGGACCCGGCGCACCGCGACCGAATCGCATTCGTGCGCGTCGCTTCCGGGCACTTCCAGCGCGGCATGCGACTGAAGGTGGTTCGATCCGGCAAGGAGCTGCGGCCGAACACCGTCGTCTCCTTCCTGAGCCAGCGCCGCGAGTTGCTCGATGAGGCTTTCGCGGGCGACATCATCGGCATTCCAAACCACGGCGTGCTGCAGCTGGGCGACACGCTCACCGAAGGGGAAGCGCTTCAGTTCACCGGCCTGCCGTTCTTCGCGCCCGAGATGTTTCGCACGGTGGAGGTGGCCGACCCTCTGCGCACCAAGCAGCTGAAGGCCGGCCTCACGCAGCTGGGCGAGGAGGGTGCGATCCAGGTGTTCCGCCCGCTGGCCGGCTCCATGCTCCTGCTGGGGGCGGTGGGCCAGCTTCAGTTCGAGGTGGTCGCTCACCGGCTCGAACACGAGTACGGCGTGAAGGCGCGCATCCAGCCCTCGCGCTTCCAGGTGGCGCGTTGGGTGACCTGCGACGAACCGAACGAGCTCAAGCGCTTCATCGACGGCAACGCGCATCGCGTGGCCTACGACGCAGTGGACGCGCCTACGGTGCTGGTGGAGTACGCACCCGAATTGCGCGCCATCGAATCGAACTGGCCGAAGATCAAGTTCCACGCGCTGCGCGAGCACGCGGGCCTCGTGTTCCATCAACACCTGTCATGAAGCCGGGCGGCCGGCCGCCGCAGCTTCCGGTTCCCACTCCAGCTTCAATCCGGCCTTCAATCCAACAGACAGGGGATGGGGTAGACCGAAGCCCTCCGATAAGGTCGCGCCCTTTGCGATCTCCGGAGGAGAAATCTTGTCTGTACGAAGCCTGCTGTGCCTGTTCGGCATGGTCGCAGCTTTGTCGGCGTGTGGCGGCAGAGGCGAGCCCGCCGCACCCACCCCTTCCCCGACGCCCTCTCCATCACCCAGCCCGACGCCGGCCGGGGGCCTCTATGTGGGCTACTACCAAGAAGACCCGGCCACCAATCCCGAAGATCCGATGCCTGGCGCGTACTCGCTGAACCTGCCCGATGGCAACAGCAGTTTCTCGGGCAGCATGTACTTCACCTACGTCGGCTGCCAAAGCAGCAACGTCGGCGCGGTCAGCGGCACCAAGAGCGGTCTCTCGCTGTCGGGCAATTGGTCAGGCACCGTCGACGGCACCGCGCAATCCGGCAGCTACAGCGGCACCTACGACACCGTCACGCAGTCGTACAGCGGCACCTACACCGTGGCAGGCGGCAAACAGTTCATGGATCTGCGGCCTTGCATCCAGTACTCCATCGCGCCCAACGGCACCTGGGAGATGTTCCCTGTCGATTCGCACGTGCCCGCGAGTTTCGGCGTCAGTGTGAATGGCCGCACGATCTCCTGGACTGCCACCTCCGGTGCCGCCTTCACCCTCGTGTACGTGCTCGATCCGGCCATCGCGCAGAGCACCGGCAACCCGGTACTCTGGCAAACCGTCGTCGGTGCAGATACCTCCGTCGGTGTACCAACCGAAGTGGCGCTGTCCGCGGGCAAGCAGTACATCGCGGCAGTGGGCGTCTCGAACTCGTCGCGTCAGCGCGCCGCTTTCGGCAGCCAGCGCTTTACGCCTTGACCCCGCGGCGCAGGGGGCGTGTCGTCAGGATAATCGTGTGGCTGTGAACAACGATACCGCCGCCCCCCCGCCGAGCCGACTGAAGCTCTACCTGGACCTGATCCGCTGGGACCGCCCGGCCGGCTCCTACCTCTTGCTGTGGCCCTCGCTCTCCGCGTTGTGGATTGCGGCACGGGGCTTTCCCGGCTGGCATCTGCTTGCGGTGTTCGTCCTGGGCACATTCCTCATGCGCAGCGCAGGTTGCGCGGTCAATGATGTCGCCGACCGCGAGTTCGACCGCCATGTGAAACGCACCGCGAAGCGGCCGGTCACCACGGGCGCCATCGCCGTGCACGAGGCCCTCGCGCTGGGCGCGGCGCTCGCGCTGGCCGCATTCGCCCTGGTACTCACCACCAATCTCTCCGCAATTGCGTGGAGCTTTGCGGCGCTGGCCGTCGCGGTGGCCTACCCGTTCACCAAGCGCTTCTTCTCAATGCCCCAGGCGGTGCTGGGCATCGCATTCAGCTTCGGCATCCCGATGGCCTTCTCCGCCGTGCGCGGTGAAGTGCCGCCGTTGGCATGGGCGCTGCTCGCAGGCAATCTGTTCTGGGTGCTGGCCTACGACACCGAGTACGCCATGGTCGACCGCGACGATGACGTGCGCATCGGCATCAAAACCTCCGCCATCACGCTGGGCCGCTTCGACGTGGCGGGCGTCATGAGCTTCTACGGCGTGTTCCTCGCCGTATGGGCAGCCCTCGGCGTGCATGTGGGGTTTGGTGCCCCGTACTACGCCGGCCTCGTGGCAGCCGGCGCACTGGCCGGCTGGCACTACACCTTGATCCGCGACCGCTCGCGTGAAGGCTGCTTCAAGGCTTTTCGCCTGAACCACTGGGTCGGCTTCGCCGTCTTCGCAGGCGTGTGGGCCGACCACGCCCTGCGCGCTGCGCAGGGCGTCTGAAGGATCAGGGGTACAGGCCGCGCTCTTGCCGCGCCATCAGGATGCGCTCGCAGGCCACTGCGAAGGTGGCGGTGCGCAGGGTGATCTTGTGGGTGTCGGCGGTGTCCCAGATCTTGCACAACGCATCGACCATGATCTTGTCGAGGCGCTCGTTGATCTCGTCCTCGCTCCAGAAGAAGCTGGAGAAGTCCTGCACCCACTCGAAATAGCTCACCGTGACACCGCCAGCGTTGCAGATGACATCGGGCATAACAAGGATGCCGCGCTCCCTGAGCACGTCATCGGCCTCGGGCAAGGTCGGGCCATTGGCCCCCTCTAGCACAAGGCGCGGCTTGATGCGCCGTGCCCGCTGCTCAGTGAGCTGGCCTTCGAGTGCCGCCGGGATGAGGATTTCGCAGTCCACGTCCCAGAACGCCTCTGGGTCCACGTGCTCGGCTTCCTTGAAGTTGCCCACGCCGCCGTCGCGTCGCACGGTCGCCAGGAGTTCGGGCATGTCGAGGCCCTTGGGGTTGACGATGGTGCCGCTGTGGTCTTGCACAGCCACGATCTTGGCGCCCGCGCTCACGAACAGCTCGGCGGCGACGCTGCCTACGTTGCCGAAGCCCTGCACCGCCACGCGGGCGCCGTCGAGCTTCAGGCCGATGCGCCGCGCCGCCTCACGGCCGGTGACGAACACGCCGCGCCCGGTGGCCTTCACCCGTCCCAGAGAACCGCCCAGGTGGATGGGCTTGCCGGTGACCACGCCCGTGGCAGTGGCACCCACGTTCATGGAGTAGGTATCCATCATCCACGCCATGACCTGGGCGTTGGTGTTCACGTCGGGCGCCGGGATGTCGCGCTGTGGGCCAATGACGATGCCGATCTCGCTGGTGTAGCGGCGCGTGAGCTTTTCCAACTCCTTGGTAGACAGCACCTTCGGGTCGACGCGAATACCCCCCTTGGCGCCGCCATAGGGCAGGCCCACGCCGGCGCACTTGACGGTCATCCATGCGGACAGTGCCATCACCTCCTCCAGCGTCACGTCGGGGTGGTAGCGCACACCGCCCTTGCCGGGCCCGCGCGACAGGTTGTGCTGCACGCGAAAACCCTCGAAGTGCTGCACCGAGCCGTCATCCATCTCGATGGGGACGTCGACGATCAGCGTGCGCTTGGGGCGCTTGAGCGTCTCGACCCATTTCGCCAGCGGCCCGAGGTAGGGCACCACGCGGTCGACCTGCGAGAGGTAGGTGTGCCAGGGACTGGTCTGCTCGTTGCTTACGTAGGACAGGTTGCTCATGAAGGTCTCTGCAAAGGTATTCGCGCGTCACCGCGCGCATCGGGGAAGACTGTTGGCTGCTGGCATGCCGCTCACGCTCGCCATGCCCACCATGCATGACGCGCGAGTTTCCCATACCTATGGAGTGGCCTTTGCCGGCTTTCAACTTCGTCCGAACTCGTCACCCAACTCGCGGGCGCGCTGCTGCGCCGTGTGGAGTGCGCGCACAAAAGCGGCTTTCATACCGTCTGCTTCCAGCGACGTGATGGCGGCGTGCGTGGTCCCACCCTTGGATGTGACGCGCTCGCGAAGGACCTGCGGCGCCTCGCCGGACGAGTTAGCCAGCGTCGCCGCGCCGCTGAAAGTTGCGAGTGCCAGCTGCCGACCCTGTTCGGCGGAGAGGCCCATCTCCTCGGCCGCCTGCATCATGGCCTCGACGAAGTAGAAAACGTAGGCAGGGCCCGAACCCGACAGGGCCGTCACCGCGTCCAGGTCCTCCTCTCGGGCGACCCACAGCGTGCGCCCCGTGGGCGAGAGCACCGATTCGACGGTGTGCCGCTCGTCGTTGCTGACGCTCTCTCGCGCGTACAGCCCGGAGATACCCTGCCCGATGAGCGCCGGCGTGTTCGGCATGGCGCGCACGACGCGCTGCGTGCGTGCCGCCCGGGCAATGGATTCGCTTCGGATGCCGGCCATCACGCTCAGGTGCAGTGCCCGGTTCACGTGCGGCTCGCAGGGCAAGGCCGCGGCCTGGAAGTACTGCGGCTTGACGGCCCACACAACCATCGACGCCGCCTGCAGCGACGAATCAGCGGCACCGATCGTGCGCACGCCATAGTCGGCCGCCAGCTTTGCGCGCGCGGCATCGCCCGGATCGATGACCAGGATGGATCCTGCCTCGCGCCCGCTGCGGCGCAGCCCACCGATGATGGCGCCGGCCATGTTGCCGCCGCCGATGAATGCAATGGTGTCCATGGCGGCGAGTCTACGAGCGATCATTCGCCGGCCACGGGAGCATTGAACTGCGCGTTCGCCAGCAACGCGGCATTGCCCCCCGCCGCGGCGGTGTTGACTGTCAGTGTCTGCTCGCCGCAGAAACGGTACAGGTAATGCGGACCGCCCGCCTTGGGGCCCGTGCCCGACAAGCCTTCGCCACCAAAGGGTTGCACGCCGACCACCGCGCCGATCATGTTGCGGTTCACGTAGACGTTGCCGATGCGTGCGGCTTCTGCCAGGCGCAGTGCGCGGCTGTCGATGCGCGTCTGGATGCCCAGCGTGAGTCCATAGCCCAGGGCATTGATTTCGCGGACAACTTGATCCGCATCGCCACGCCAGCGCACCACGTGCAGCACGGGGCCGAAGATTTCCTCCCTCATGTCGGCGATGCGCTGTACTTCAAATGCCACGGGCGCAATGAAATGCCGGCCCGCGCCCGACGCCGGCAGCGACGCCTCGCCGATGAGCCGCGCCTGGCCGCGCAGCCTTTGCACATGCCGCGCGACGGCGTCGAATGCCTCGGCGTCGATGAGCGGCCCCACGTCGGTCGACAGCCGCGCGGGATCGCCCACCAGCAGTTCCTGCAGTGCGCCGCGGATCATGTCCATCACGCCGTTGGCCACGCTCTCGTGCACGCAGAGCAGGCGCAGCGCCGAGCAGCGCTGGCCCGCGGAGCGGAATGCGCTTTGCACCACCGCGTCAACCACCTGCTCGGGCAAAGCCGTAGGGTCGACCACCATGGCGTTGATGCCACCGGTCTCCGCAATGAGCGGGACGATAGGGCCTTCCTTCGCGGCCAAGGCTCGATTGATGGTCTTCGCCACCGCCGTGGAGCCGGTGAAGCAGACGCCCGCCGTCCGCTCGTCGGTTACCAGGGCGGCACCGACCGTTTCGCCGCGACCGTGCAGCAGGATGAGAGCATCGGCCGGCACGCCCGCCTCATGCAGCAGAGCCACCATGCACGCGGCGACGGCGGGGGTCTGCTCAGCGGGCTTGGCCGCCACGGTGTTGCCGGCGACCAGCGCCGCGACCACTTGGCCGGTGAAGATGGCGAGCGGGAAATTCCAGGGACTGATGCAGACAAACACGCCGCGCGCGTGGAGCCTCAACTCGTTGCTCTCGCCGGTGGGGCCCGGCAAAGTCTGCGGGGCCAGCCGCGCCTCGGCCTGCTCGGCGTAATAGCGACAGAAGTCCACCGCCTCGCGCACCTCCGCCACGGCATCGCCCAGCGTCTTGTACGCCTCGTTCACCAGCAGGCCACAGAATTCCGGCAGACGCGCCTGCAACGCATCGGCTGCGCGACGCAACGTCGCGGCACGCATGGCCAGCGGCACGGCGCTCCAAGCTTCGCACGCCGCGTGCAGGGTAGCCATCGCCGAATCCACCACCGCGGCGTCGGCTTGCACCATGGGGACCACCTGCGCGGCGCGCACGGCCCGCTCCAGCGGCTCGCGTTCGGCCACGCAGGCCAGATCGACGCCGCGCGAGTTTTGGCGACCGTGCTCGCCATCCCAGCCGTATAGCGCCGCGGGCAGCGGCAGCCCGGGCTCAGCGGCCGCATGCAGGGGCGAGGCGAGCAAGCTGGCCGCCTCGATGGACTCGTCAGCCAGCTGATGCACGAACGACGAGTTGGCACCGTTCTCCAGCAGTCGCCGCACGAGGTAGGCCAGCAGGTCTCGGTGTTCGCCCACCGGGGCGTACACGCGCACCGGCACACCGGCTGCCGCGGTGCTGCGACCGAATTCGCGGTAGACGGCATCGCCCATGCCGTGAAGACGCTGCATTTCGAAGCGGGAGTCGTTTGCACTCGCCATGCTTACGATCGCCGCGATGGTGCCGGCGTTGTGCGTGGCGAACTGCGGGTAGATCACATCGCGGTGCCCGAGCAGCTTCCGCGCACAAGCCAGGTAGGCGATGTCGGTGTGGTGTTTATGCGTGAACACCGGATAGCCCGCCAAGCCCTGCTCCTGCGCGCGCTTGATCTCTGCGTCCCAGTAGGCGCCCTTGACCAACCGCACCATGAAGCGCACGCCGTGACGCCGCGCGATGTTCGCCACTTCATCCACGACCGCTGGCGCACGGGTCTGGTAAGCCTGCACGGCAAGGCCGAAGCCGCGCCAGGGCAAGGCATGCTGTGCAATGCGCGCCGCCACAGCATCGACGACATCCAGCGAGAGTTCTAAACGCTCGCTTTCCTCCGCGTCGATGGTGAGGTTGATGTCTGCTCGCGCCGCGCGCTCCACCAGCTGCCAGACCCGCGGCAGCAGCTCAGCGAACACGCGCGCTCGCTGCGCCTCTTCGTAGCGCGAGAACAGCGCACTCAGCTTGATGGAGATGCCGTCGGCGGCTTCGGGCGCACCGGGCGTGCGCCCAGCGGCGATGGCCTCGACGGCGTGAACGTAGGCCGCGTGGTAGCGACGCGCATCGGCCTCGGTGCGCGCGCCTTCACCCAGCATGTCGTAGCTGAAGCGCAGGGCCGGCTGCACGTTGCGTGCCGAAGCCGCCTCGTGCATGGCCTCGCCGATGGAACGCCCCAACACGAACTGACGCCCCAGCAGCTGGATGGCACGTACTGTCGCAGCGACGACGGTCTGCGCACCCAACCGCCCGAGCAGGCCGCCCCCGCCATCGCCATCGCGATCAGGCAGGAATCTCTTGGACAGTGCGATGGCACTCGACGACAGCTGCGCCAGCATTCTGTGCGGCCCGCCGCCAGCCGTATCGAACCCGGCGTGGCCGAGCTGGTCGGCCGTCAGCGCGATCGCCGTCTCGGCGTCCGGCACCCGAAGCAGCGCCTCGGCGAGCCGCATGAGAGCAAGCCCCTCGGCACTCGAGATCGGGTATTCGCGCAACAGCGACTCCATCGCCCAGAACGGCGCCGGCTTTGCCCGGACGGCCTGCACCCAGGGTGTGGCCAGCGCGGCGGCATGCGTCCAGTCCAGCCCCCGGTCTAGCGAGGCCAGGAGCGAGGCGATGACCTCGGCCTCCGGCCGGTACGGGTAGGGCAGACGCGCGGTGGGAAGCGGTGCAGTGAACATGGCAGCCACCTTGCTGAGGCAGTCGCTCTATCGAAACTTGCGACAAGCGACCGCACGATTCTGCGCGCGCGGAAGCACGATGGCACATGGCAAAGATTCATGCGGCCCGTAGAAGTGCATCTGCCGCCCCGTTGTGCTGGAACGCGTGAACCAACTCACGCGCCACGGCGACATCCCCGATCCCCTTTGGGCTATGCAGTCACGAAAAGGTCGAGCACATCACGGCGCCGTCGATCTCGACGACCGTGCACCAAAGATGGCACCGCCCACGCGCACCATGGTCGCGCCTTCGAGGATGGCCGCCTCCAGGTCGGCGCTCATGCCCATCGACAACGTGTCGAGCGGCATCCCCGCCGCGCGCAGATCGTCGAGTAGTGCACGCAGCGCGGCATGAGGCTTTCGCTGCGCGGCCACGTCAGCCACCGGCTCGGGGATCGCCATGAGACCTCGCACGCGCAGCCTCGGCAAAGCCGCCACCTCGCGCGCGAGGCGGGGCACCTCGGCAGGCGCCACACCACTCTTGCTGGCCTCGCCGCTAATGTTGACTTGTAGGCACACGTCGAGAGGAGGCAGCCACGACGGTCGCTGCGCGGACAAACGCTCGGCGATCTTGAGCCGCTCGATGGAATGCACCCAATCGAATTGCTCGGCCACCACCCGGGTCTTGTTGCTCTGCACCGGGCCGATGAGATGCCATTCGATGGACGGTCGCAGGTCGGCCAGCTCGGCCATCTTGTCTAGTGCTTCCTGCACATAGTTCTCGCCAAACGCGCGTTGGCCTGCCGCGTAGGCCTCGCGCACCGCATGGCTTGAGAACGTCTTGCTCACCGCGAGCAGCGTGACGCTTTGCACAGGGCGCTGCGCTAGCGCGAATGCACTCGTAATGCGAGCGCGCACTTGTTGTATGTTGTCACTGATCGTCGCCATAATGTGACGAGTATCCCGCAGCCTTTTCGCGCCAACTCTCGCCCTACGACGCCTTCTCGCTTCAGCGGCGCATCACCCTGCCACTTCATGGACATCACCCAACTGCTCGCGTTCTCGGTCAAGAACAAGGCGTCGGATCTGCACCTGTCGGCGGGCTTACCGCCCATGATTCGCGTGCACGGCGATGTGCGACGCATCAACGTGGACCCACTCGAGCACAAGCAAGTGCACGACATGGTCTACGACATCATGAACGACTCGCAGCGCAAGGCGTACGAAGAGACGCTGGAGTGCGACTTCTCGTTCGAGATCCAGGGCCTGGCGCGCTTTCGTGTCAATGCCTTCAACCAGAACCGCGGCGCCGGCGCCGTGTTCCGGACGATTCCCTCGAAGATCCTCTCGCTCGAGCAGTTGGCCACCCCCAAGGTGTTCGCCGAGCTGGCGCTCAAGCCGCGCGGCCTGGTGCTCGTGACGGGGCCCACCGGCTCCGGCAAGTCGACCACGCTGGCCGCCATGGTGAACCATCTCAACGAGAACGAGTACGGCCACGTGCTCACGGTGGAAGACCCCATCGAGTTCGTGCACGAGTCGAAGAAGTGCCTGGTCAACCAGCGCGAGGTCGGCCCGCACACGCTGAGCTTCGCCAACGCGCTGCGCTCGGCCCTGCGCGAAGACCCGGACGCCATCCTCGTAGGCGAAATGCGCGATCTGGAAACCATCCGGCTCGCGCTCACCGCGTCCGAGACTGGCCACCTGGTGTTCGGCACGCTGCACACCTCGAGTGCCGCCAAGACCATCGACCGCATCGTCGACGTCTTCCCTGCGGCCGAGAAGGAGATGGTGCGCGCCATGCTGTCGGAGTCGCTGGTGGCCGTGATCTCGCAAACGCTGTGCAAGCTCAAGGACGGCTCCGGCCGCGTCGCGGCGCACGAGATCATGCTGGGCACCGCGGCCATCCGCAACTTGATCCGCGAAAGCAAGATTGCCCAGATGTACTCCGCCATCCAGACCGGCAACAGCATGGGCATGCAGACGCTCGACCAGAACCTTGCCGACCTGGTGCGGCGCAACATCATCTCCCCTGCGGAAGCCCGGGGCAAGGCCAAGTTCCCCGAAAACTTCCCGGGCTGACGCGTCTCGATCTGCCGCTGCCCACCCCACACCGTGAAGCGCCTGCTCGCCCGCCTCAAGCGCCCCCCCAGCGCATCCGCGGCTGATGACACGGGGTTCTTTTCTTCTCTTTCTCATGAATCGCCGGAGGCGCAGCGGGTGCAGTGCCCATGGCGCGAACGGGCACCGCGCATCGAGGCGACGCCCTTCGACCGTCGGCAGGGCATCGACATGTTCGTGCGCCTTTGGGGCGCCGATCGCCACGTCGTGGCCCTGGGCACCGACGACCTTTTGCGCATGAGCGAGTACCTCGATTTCGTACAGGTGCCCGCCGATCGCGAGGTGATCGCGCAAGACGAGGCCGGCAGCTACATGCTGGTTGTGCTCGAAGGCTCGGTTGCGGTTGACCGCGCCCCCCCATGGGGTGGCAAGGTGCGACTCGCGGAGGCGCGCCCAGGCGACATGCTGGGCGAGATGTCCTTGCTTGATGGAGGCGCCAGGTTCTCCTCGTGCCTCACGTTGACACCGTGCACGATCGCCGTGGTCGAAGCCCGGCGCCTGGACGAGATGATCACCAAGGAGCCGCGCCTGGGAGTGGCGCTGCTCGCGTCCCTGTCGCGCCGGCTCTCGCTGCGCCTGCGCCAGGTCAGCACCCGGCTGTCGGCCGTGCTGTCGCAGAACTGAACCGAAACCGCTCCCGTTGAGGACGCCGCATGGAAAGAGACCAGGCATCGAAGTTCGTCAACGACTTGCTGCGGCTCATGGTGTCGCGCAACGGTTCCGACCTCTTCCTCACTGCTGACTTTCCGCCGGCCATCAAGGTGGACGGCAAGGTCACCAAAGTGTCCCCGCAGCCGCTCACCGGCCAGCACACCCTAGCGCTGGCGCGCTCGGTGATGAACGACAAACAGGCCGCCGAGTTCGAGAGGACGAAGGAGTGCAACTTCGCCATCTCGCCGCAAGGCGTAGGGCGCTTCCGTGTGAATGCGTTCGTGCAGCAGGGCCACGTGGGGCTGGTCCTGCGAACCATCCCGCAAACGCTGCCGACCATCGACACCCTGAACCTGCCGCAGGTGCTCAAGGATGTGGCGATGACCAAGCGCGGCCTGGTGATCTTCGTGGGTGCCACCGGCTCCGGCAAGAGCACCTCGCTGGCCGCGATGGTGAACTTCCGCAACGAGAACTCGTACGGCCACATCATCACCATCGAGGATCCGGTGGAGTTCGTGCATCCGCACAAGAACTGCATCGTCACCCAGCGCGAAGTCGGCATCGACACCGAGGGTTGGGAGCAGGCGCTCAAGAACACGCTGCGCCAGGCGCCCGACGTCATCCTCATGGGCGAAATCCGGGACAAAGAAACCATGGAACACGCCGTCGCGTTCGCCGAGACGGGTCACCTGTGCATGGCTACGCTGCACGCCAACAGCGCCAACCAGGCACTCGACCGCGTGATCAACTTTTTCCCCGAGGAGCGGCGAGCGCAGCTCCTCATGGATCTGTCACTCAACCTGAAGGCGCTGGTGTCACAGCGCTTGCTGCCACGGCAGGAAGGCAAGGGGCGCGCCGCGGCGGTGGAGATCATGCTGAACACGCCGCTCGTCTCCGAGCTCATCTTCAAAGGCGAGGTCTCCGAGATCAAGGAGATTATGAAGCGCTCGCGCGAGCTGGGCATGCAGACCTTCGACCAGAGCCTTTTCGACTTGTACGAGGGCAACATGGTCACTTACGAAGATGCGCTGCGCAATGCCGACTCGGTGAACGATCTGAGGCTGCAGATTAAGCTCCACAGCCAACGCGCGCGCAGCGGAGACTTGGCCGCCGGCACGGAACACCTCACAATCGTCTGATTGCCCTTATCCCCCTATCACGGCCTCTGCTGCATCAGCATGAGGCCGTTTGTCATTGCAGGAGGATCGAATGACTGACACCAGAACCTACGATGCCATCGCGCCGCACACCGTCGCCTTCCTAGGCTTAGGCGTGATGGGCTACCCGATGGCCGGCCACCTGTCGCGCGCCGGGCATCGAGTGACCGTCTACAACCGCACGGGTGCCAAGGCCGCAGACTGGGTACGCCAATACGGCGGCCGCTCGGCGCCCACCCCGCGCGAAGCCTCACACGATGCCGACCTCGTCTTCGCCTGCGTGGGCAACGACGATGACCTGCGATCCGTGGTGCTGGGCGAGCAAGGTGCGTTCGCCGGCATGAAAGCCGGCAGCGTGTTCGTGGATCACACCACAGCGTCGGCGCAAATCGCGCGAGAACTCTCCGCCGTCGCGTGCGAGCGCGGCTTGGCCTTCATCGACGCTCCGGTCTCGGGGGGCAATCTGGGCGCCATCAACGGCATGCTTACTGTGATGTGCGGCGGCGACGCTGCAGCCTTCGAGCGCGTGCGGCCGGTCGGCCTCGCCTACGCCAAGGCCATTACTCTGCTGGGCGACAGCGGCGCGGGGCAGCTCGCGAAGATGGTCAACCAGATTGCTATTGCCGGCCTGGTGCAGGGCCTGGCTGAGGCGATCGCCTTTGGCGAGCAGGCGGGGCTCGACATGTCCGCCGTGCTGGGCGTCATCGGCAAGGGTGCCGCCCAGAGCTGGCAGATGGACCATCGCGGCCCGACCATGATCGAGGGACGCTTCGACTTCGGCTTCGCGGTCGACTGGATGCGCAAGGACCTCGGGCTGGTGCTCGACGAGGCCAAGCGCAACGGGTCGCGGCTGCCGGTAACCGCGCTCGTCGACCAGTTTTATGCCGATGTGCAGGCCGCCGGCGGCGGTCGCTGGGACACCTCCAGCCTGATCAGCCGCCTGAAGTAGCTCGCCGCCGTGTCTCTGCCGCAGGCTCGCCGCCGTGCTTTACGCAGCGCCCGGCGCGGTCGCTACCGCACCTGCTTCGGCGTCAGGTCCGCCAGCTCCTGCTCGGTAATGAGCTCGAACAGGCGCACCACCTTCTGCACACCGCTCACGGTGCGCGTCAACTCGGTGGCCCGGTCGGCCTCGCGCTCGGTGACGCGGCCCAAGAGGTACACGGTGCCGCGCTCGGCCGTTACCTTGACGGCGTTGGCGTACAGGTCCTTGGCATCAATGAACGTCGCCTTCACCTTGCTGGTCAGGATGGCATCGTTGGACCGGCTGGTGAGCGAGGTCGGCGCCATGACCCCCAGCTCGTTGATGATGCCCTTGACGTTCTGCACCCGTTGCACCGCCTGCTCCACGGCCGCCTTGTCCGGCTCGCTCAGCACCTCGCCGGTGATGAGAACGGTACGGTTGTAGCTGGTGGTGCTCACGTGGCCACGGTCGCCGATCACTTCACGGATGCGGTTCATCGATTTCAGTTCGATGGCCTGATCGTCGATCTGCGCCCCGGAGGTGCGCCGGTCAGTGGCCATCAGGGTGCCGCCGAGCACTGCGCCACCCACCAGGAGAGGCGCACAGCCGGAAAGCAGCGTGGAGCCTGCGATGGCGGCAGCCACAAGGGCTGCGCGAAGGGAAATGGAAGTCATGCGTTGTCCTGTTCGCCGAGAAGCTGCAGATCGACCGCGTCGCACAGGCAGTGCAACACCAGCAGGTGCACCTCCTGAATGCGCGCGGTGCGATCGTGCGGCACGCAGATGTGCACATCGGTTTCGCCGAGCCGTTCGCCCAGCTTCCCGCCACCCTTGCCGGTGAGCGCCACGATGGTCATGTCCTTGGCGTGTGCCGCCTCCACCGCGGCCAGCACGTTGGCCGAGTTGCCGCTGGTGCTGATGGCCAGCAGCACGTCGCCGGGGTTACCCAGCGCCTGCACCTGCTTGGCGAAGATGACATTGAAGTCGTAGTCGTTGCCGATCGCGGTGAGGATGGAGCTGTCAGTGGTCAGCGCCACTGCGGCGAGACCCGGGCGCTCGCGTTCGAAGCGCCCGATGAACTCGGCCGCAAAGTGCTGTGCGTCGCCCGCCGACCCCCCGTTGCCGCAGGCAAGCACTTTGCCGCCGCTGGTAATGCAGCCCACGACCGCATTCACGGCGTCGGCGATCGGCTTGGCAAGAACCTCGGCAGCCGCGTACTTTAGGTCCGCGCTGTCGAAGAACTGCTGCTGGATGCGTTGTTCGAGCATGGGCCGGGATGATAAGACACCCACCTTTGCGGCCACACCGCAGCGGGTGTCCGCTCCGACATGCCCGGCGGCCGGCGAGTTCCATCAGCGTGACAATCAGCTTGCATCGAAGGCTCCCTTCAGCCACTCGAAGCGCTCGCCCTCAATGGCTACCACGTCGAACCGGCAAGGAGGCGGCGAACCCAGATGCCGGAGGTAATGCTGAGCGGCCAACACGATGCTTCGGCGCTTGCTGGCCGTGACGCTCCCCGCCGCGCCGCCAAAATCCGCGTTGCGCCGCAGCCGCACCTCGACGAACACAAGCGTGCCATCGCGATCGCGCGCGATTAGGTCGACCTCGCCGCCGTGCGAGCGTGGCCCGCGGGCCACGCGATAATTGCGCTGAACCAGCGTCAGGCCCTGCCGCTGCAGAAACACTGCGGCCCGCGCCTCGCCGGTGTCGCCCAATCCCTTCGTCGTGACCGTCGTGACCACCCCAAGTGCCTCGTTGTTGCTGCGAGCCGCGCAAGCCGCGGCCGGCGGCCAGCAGTATCCGGCAGGCGCGCTCTACGTGGTCGCCACGCCCATCGGGAATTTGGCCGACCTCACGCTGCGCGCTATCCACATGCTGTCGCTGGCCGACGCCGTGGCCTGCGAAGACACCCGCCACAGCGCAGCGCTGCTGCGCCACCTGGGCTTGGAGAAGCCGCTTTTCGCCCTGCATGAGCACAACGAGCGGGAAGCGGCGCAGGCCGTGGTAGACCGATTGGCGCGTGGCGAGCGCGTCGCGCTGGTCAGCGACGCCGGCACACCGGCTGTCAGCGACCCCGGCGCCGTGCTGGTGGCCCAGGTACAGAAGCTGGGTTTTC
Organism: uncultured Burkholderiaceae bacterium; assembly: GCA_965653625.1. Lineage (GTDB taxonomy): Bacteria > Pseudomonadota > Gammaproteobacteria > Burkholderiales > Burkholderiaceae_C > Albitalea. Next base: position 16,157 of record CBFHAS010000048.1, read on the forward strand.
GCACGGTACCGGTGCCTGGCGCGAGCAGTGCCGCGGCCGCCGTCAGCGTCGCGGGCAATGCCCATTCGGCAGGCTTCCACTTCATCGGTTTTCTACCCGCGCGCGGCGCGGAGCGCGCCCGAGGCATTGCGGAGGTGACCGCCTCCTCCGCAGCGCAGGTGATCTTCGAGGCGCCACACCGCATCCAGGCGCTTGCCGGCGAACTGGCCGCAGCCTGTCCGGTGCGCCGGGTCACCGTGTGCCGTGAACTCACCAAACAGTTCGAGTCGGTCACCACATTGCCCGTGTCGGCATTCGGGCAGTGGCTGGCAGAAGACCCGAACCGCCAACGCGGCGAGTTCGTGCTCGTTCTGCATGCCCCGGAGGCCACGGGGGAGGCGGCCGACGACTTGTCGCGGCATGATGCGATGCTGCGTACGCTCATGGCCGAACTGCCGCTCAAGCAGTCGGTGGACCTGGCAGCCGAGCTGACAGGCGCTCCCCGCAAGATGCTGTACGCGCGTGCGTTGGGCTTGAGGGACTCGACCGACTGAAGCGCGTGTGGCGGCGATCCCTTTCACCGCACGGGTGGCCGGGTGTCGCGAGCACTCGTGATGAGTGCCCCGCTCCTACAATGGCTGCCTCCCCTTGAAGGACTGGGCATGATCTCCCGCGAACCCACCATCGAACGACTGGCCATCGCGCGATCGCTGCTGCTGGAGCCCTTCGGGCTCACCGAAATCACGCTGTCGCGCGCGCTCCAGGCCATCGGCTCACACCGCATTGATGACGCGGACCTGTACTTTCAGTACACGCGCAGCGAGGGCTGGAGCCTGGAGGAGGGCATCGTCAAGAGCGGAAGTTTTGGCATCGACCAGGGCGTGGGGGTGCGCGCCGTGGCGGGCGAGAAGACCGCCTTCGCCTACTCCGACGATATCTCCGAGGCTGCGTTGATGGACGCGGCGCAAACGGTGCGCACCATCGCCGCCGCGGGCCAGAGCCGCAAGGTTAAGGTCACAGGTGAGCACAAGGTGGCCGAAAGCCGTTTGCTGTATGCGGCGATGGACCCGATCGCCACCCTGGACAGCACGCAGAAGGTGGCGCTGCTGGAAAAGGTGGAGAAGCTGGCGCGCGCCAAGGATCCACGCATCGCCCAAGTGATGGCCGGCCTCGCGGGGGAGTACGACGTGGTCCTCGTCGCCCGCGCCGACGGCACGCTGGCCGCCGACGTGCGACCTCTGGTGCGGCTGTCGGTGACGGTGATCGCCGAGCAAACCATGAATGGCGTGACTCGCCGCGAGGTGGGCACGGGAGGCGGCGGCGGACGTTTCGGGTTCGGGTACTTCCACGACAGCGTGATCGAAAGCTACGTCGATCATGCGGTGAACGCCGCTCTCACCAACCTCGAGTCGCGGCCGGCCCCGGCCGGCGAGATGAGCGTGGTGCTGGGTGCCGGTTGGCCCGGCATCCTGCTGCACGAGGCCGTGGGCCATGGTCTGGAGGGCGACTTCAACCGCAAGGGGTCCAGCGCCTTTTCCGGCCGCGTCGGGCAGCGCGTGGCCGCCAAGGGCGTGACCGTGCTCGACGACGGCACGCTGCCCGACCGCCGCGGCTCGCTCAACGTCGATGACGAAGGTAACGCTTCACAGCGCAACGTGCTCATCGATGACGGCATCCTGCGCGGCTACATCCAGGACGCGATGAACGCCCGGCTGATGAAGGTACGCCCCACCGGCAACGGCCGGCGCGAAAGCTACGCCGCCGTGCCCATGCCGCGCATGACCAACACTTACATGCTGGGCGGCGACAAAAGCCGCGACGAGATCATCGCAAGCCTCAAGCGCGGGCTGTACGCCTCCAACTTCGGAGGCGGGCAGGTCGACATCACCAGCGGCAAGTTCGTGTTCTCGGCCAGCGAAGCGTTCTGGGTGGAGGACGGCAAGATCCAGTATCCCGTCAAGGGTGCCACGCTCATCGGCAACGGCCCGGACGTGCTCACCCGTGTCAGCATGATCGGCAACGACATGAGGCTCGACACCGGCGTGGGTACCTGCGGCAAGGAAGGCCAAAGCGTGCCTGTGGGCGTGGGACAACCCACGCTGCGCATCGATGGCCTCACCGTTGGCGGTACCGCGTGACGCGACAGAAGTCGCGCACCACCACAGTCTTTTCCGATTCAGGTACGAGCCTGGAGCGGCCCGAGACGGATGACGCGCCCGTCGCGCCGGTCTCCCCTGAGCGCGTAGCGCCGGCCTCCCCCCGGCTGCGTCAGTTTGATGCTTCCTGCTTCTTCTAATGGCCGCCTCGGTACAAATAGGCACAGCCGATCGAAGTTAAGGAACCTACTGAGGCCCTCGCGCAGAAGGTGTTGAAGCGCCCGGAGTGGCTCTGCGGGATGTGCGCGTCGCCGAATTCCTTGCGCACCACCGCGCCGTTCTTGGTCTCGGCCAGGCCGTTGGGGTTGCTGCGCCCCTGGAGCGGCTGCCGGTGAACTCGATGCGCAACTTCTCCAGCATGCGAGCCACCGCGTGGTCGACGTCTCGCTGGCGTTGTCGGCGTGCCGCAGCACGGCTTCGATCAAGCGCAGCGCCGTTCGTCATCCTCAGCGCGGCGGAACTCCAGCGCCTGGGTTTCCTCCAGCCCTGCCGCACCTGCTCCAAGGTGCGCACCCACGCCTGGTCCATGTCGATCAACATGCTTCGAACAGCGGCACACCACACCACACCAGCGGCCGCCACTCAGCCGCCCAACCGACCACCCTCCAGGCCTATTCCTCGTTGGAATCTCACAATCTCGCCGTGGACTTCAGGCTCACACCTCGTTGGACAAGACTGCCGCTTGACCGTGCTACATTGGGGCACATGCGTACGCAGCTGTCCTTCTTTTTTGGCTATTTTTGGTTCTCGCACCGCCCCGGCGGAGGAGAGGCAAGCGCGTAGTCCAGCAAAGAAGCGCAAACCGAATCCCCAGACCGCCGGGCAATCCCCGGCGGTCTTTTTCTTTGGCCCCTATCTTTTCACCCCCGAGCAAGGAATTCGTCATGCCCTCCAAGAACACCGCCACCGAGGACTGGTATGCGCACACCGAGAAGACCAGCCAGACTGACGACGAAAGGATCAAGGATGTGACGCCACTGCCGCCTCCCGAACACCTGATCCGCTTTTTCCCGATCAGCGGTACGCCGGTGGAAATGCTCGTGGGCGAGACGCGCAGGCGCATCCGCCACATCATGCAAAGTAAGGATGACCGGCTCCTCGTGATCATGGGGCCGTGCTCCATTCACGACCCCGCCGCCGCCCTCGAGTACGCGCGCCGGCTCAAGGAGCAGCGAGACCGCTACGCCGACACGCTGGAACTTGTGATGCGGGTCTACTTCGAGAAGCCGCGCACCACGGTGGGTTGGAAGGGCCTGATCAACGACCCGTACCTCGACGAGAGCTTCCGCATCGACGAAGGCCTTCGCATCGCACGGCAGCTGCTGCTAGACATCAACCGCGTCGGCATGCCGGCGGGCAGCGAGTTTCTCGACGTGATCTCGCCGCAGTACATCGGTGACCTCATCTCGTGGGGCGCGATAGGCGCGCGCACCACCGAGAGCCAGGTACACAGGGAGCTGTCGTCTGGGCTGTCGGCACCCATCGGGTTCAAGAACGGGACCGACGGAAACATCCGCATCGCCACCGACGCCATTCAGGCCGCCGCACGCCCTCACCACTTTCTCTCGGTGCACAAGAACGGCCAAGTAGCCATCGTGGAAACCAAGGGCAACAAGGACTGCCACGTCATCCTGCGAGGCGGCAAAACACCCAACTACGACGCAGCACACGTCGAGGCGGCCTGCAAGGACCTGGAGGCGGCCAAGCTGCCCTGCACGCTAATGGTGGATTTCTCGCACGCCAATAGCAGCAAGCAGCACGAGCGCCAGATCGACGTGGCACGCGACGTCGCCACGCAGATTGCGAGCGGCAGCCGGAAGATCTTTGGCGTGATGGTGGAGAGCCATCTGCACGCGGGCGCACAAAAGTTCAGTCCCGGCAAGGATGATCCGGCCAAGCTGAACTACGGACAAAGCATCACCGACGCCTGCCTGGGCTGGGAGGACTCGCTGGAGGTGCTCGACGTCTTGCACCAGGCGGTCAAGACCCGGCGCCGCTGAAGCCATTTCCCGGCGCGGGTGAACTTCACGAATTGCCGGCAAACGAAAAGCGCAGTGATGTGATTAGGATGCCGTCGGCCGCGGGGGTTCAAGGGGCGGCCGTTCCAACCATCACCAAGGCAATTCCATGAAGAAGATCCTCATCGGCGCCATGCTGGCGTTCGGTGCCAGCCTCGGCGCACAAGCGGCCGATACCACTGCGCCGGTCAAGTTCCTGCTCGGCGGCGGACTCACCTTCGGCGGCGACACGCTGGCAACCGTGCAGTACACCAACGGCGACAGTGAAGATATCAAGGGAGGTGGCCTCGTGATGCTCTACGGCGGCACGGAAATCCGTCTGGGCGACGCCGTGTCGTTCCAGGCCGCGCTGGGCTACCACATCGATGACACCTCAACGGCGTCCAACGGCAGCGTTCGCTTCTCCCGCATGCCGGTCGACATGCTTTTCCACTTCCACATCAACGAGCGACTTCGATTGGGTGGCGGCCTACAGTTCGTGCACAACCCTGAGCTAAAAGGCAGTGGCGCAGCAGGCGGCGTCAATGTGAAGTTCGATGACACGACCGGTACCGTGCTGGAGGGCGAGTACCTCTTCTCCCCGCACATCGGGCTCAGGCTGCGCTACGTTTCCGAGGAGTTCGATGTGAAAGGCAGCAACGCTACGGCCGATGGCAGTCACTTTGGCGTGCTGCTCAGCTACTACTTCTGACGCCTGCGCTCACGCGGGCTGCACGGTATGGCATGGCCACGGCTCGCGGCAGCCCGCCTCAGCCTGGCTGGCGCTTGAGCCGCTCGCTGCGCCAGTAGACATCGTCACCACCCAGACCGTCGAGGTTCGCGCGGTTCAGCACACGGGCAAGGACGAACAGCAAGTCGCTCAGCCGGTTCAGATACTGGCGCACAGGCACGTGGACCGCCTCGTGCGCGGCCAACGCTACGACGGCCCTCTCGGCGCGCCGCGCCACCGCGCGGCACACATGGGCCAGGGCAGCGCTGCGCGTGCCCGCCGGCAAGATGAATTCCGCGAGGCGTGGCAGTTCAGCGTTGTAGCGCATCAGCGCCTGATCAAGGCTCAGCACCGCTGCTTCCTTCAACACCTGGCAGCCGGGCATGGAGAGCTCGCCCCCAACGTCGAACAGCTCGTGCTGCACCACGACCAGCAGCTCGCGCACGGGAGTGGGCAATGGCTCGGCCAGCAGCACACCCAGATGTGAGTTCAGCTCGTCCACCTCGCCCAGCGCGTGGATTCGCAGATGATCCTTTGGCACACGGTGCCCGTCGCCCAGCCCGGTGGTTCCATCGTCGCCAGTTCGGGTCGCGATCTGGGTGAGTCGGTTCGACATGGGGAGATGCTACGCCCAAGCATCATGATGCTGAGCCAGCTGCCTAGAATGAGTTCGTCGTCCGGCCAGGGAAGGTCATGAGCGCACCAATACCCGTTCACCTGTCGGCGCAACTCGAACCACGAGCGGTGCCAGCGGCCAAGCGGCCATGCGAGAAGCGCTGGTGGCGCGTTTCGGCGTTCGCTGCTTCGCTGCTTCGCTGCTTCGCTCCGCTGCGTTGGCGGTGCGGGCGGTGCGAGAACAACACGGGCGAGACGAATCGCCGTTCGACGTGCCGCCTCCGGAGTTCATCGTTTTCTGCGAGAGCACCGAGGAAGTGAGCGATGTGCTTCGCCTGGGTCGACTTAGGGCGGCGGCCCCGGCGCCGGCTTACGCCAGCAGGGCCATCACGGCATGGTAAATAACAAGGATGGCGCCGCCGCCCAGCACATTGGCCACGATGTGACGCAGTCCCTTGTCGAAGCGGATACCCATTCGTACGCCAACGCAGCCCCAGAAGATGACAAGCAGCGCCGCGCCGGCCTCGACGCGATCAAGCGGCTGTTCGCTAACCCGCAGAAGCGCCATGATGGCGAGCCATAGGCCAGCAGCCATCACGGCCGATGCCGTCACCTCGTTGAATGACGGCTTGCTGAGCTCGATGCCAAGAATCTTCATACTGCCTACTGCCTGATCCGAAACTTCGAGAAAGGTGCGCGCGACGCGACGATGGAACGACCGATGCGCCGACCATGGCAGCCGGCGCACACCGGTAAAGTGCTCCAAAGATCCTCGCCGACGGGCCAATTCTTGCACGAAGGCGCAAGATCCAGCCCGTTGATAAGTAACGGTGGCGTAAAGCCGGGAGTTCGCGGGAATTGTGCTCAGGTGCCGACGGTCTGGCCGGTACGCCGTCAGTGCGCCGGAGCAGGAACCGACCACCGCTTGGTCACGATGCCGGCGGTATCCACGCTCTCCATGTGCACGCCGAAGCCCCACAACCGCGCCACGTGCTTGAGCACTTCGTGGGCGCTCTCGTGGAGCGGCCGGTTGTTGTGCTGCGTGTGGCGCAGCACCAGCGACCGATCCCCGCGCGTGTTCACGCTCCACACCTGGATGTTGGGCTCGCGGGCACCCAGGTCGTACTGGTGCGACAGCGCCTCGCGCACGCGGCGATAACCAAGCTCGTCGTGGATGGCCGAGACCTCGAGCTCGCTTTCTCGCTCGTCATCGACGATGGCGAACAAGCGAAGCTCCCGCATCAGGTGGGGAGACAGGTACTGACCGATGAAGCTCTCATCCTTGAAGTTGCGCATTGCGTGATCAAGCGTTTCGAGCCAGTCCTTGCCCGCGATGTCAGGGAACCAGTGGCGGTCCTCCTCCATAGGTCGCTCGCAGATGCGCTTCATGTCGCTGTACATCGCGAAGCCCAGCGCATAGGGGTTGATACCGCTGTATGCGCGGTGCCCCACCGGCGGCTGGTAGATGACGTTGGTGTGCGACTTCAGCCACTCCATCATCATGCCGTCGGACAGGTGACCGTCGTCATACATGGTGTTGAGCAAGTGGTGGTGCCAGAAAGTTGCCCAGCCCTCGTTCATCACTTGCGTCTGGCGCTGCGGATAAAAGTACTGCGCGATCTTGCGGACGATGCGCACGATCTCGCGCTGCCAAGGCTCCAGCAGCGGCGCGTTCTTTTCGACGAAGTACAGTATGTTTTCCTGTGGCTCCTCGGGGAACCGCCGCGAGCCGCCCTCGTCACCGCCGTCCTTGTCGTGCTTCTTCTTGCGCGGCAACGTGCGCCACATGTCGTTGATCTGGCGCTGCGCATAGGCTTCACGCTCCTCACGGCGCGCCTGCTCTTGCGCGAGCGAGAGCTTGCTCGGGCGACGGTAGCGGTCCACACCATGGTTCATCAGCGCATGGCAGGAGTCGAGAGTGGCCTCCACCGCATCGAGGCCGTACCGCTCCTCGCATTCAGCCACGTAGTTCTTGGCGTAGACCAGGTAGTCGATGATGGACGACGCATCCGTCCACATCTTAAAGAGGTAGTTGCCCTTGAAGAAGCTGTTGTGGCCGTAGGCCGCGTGCGCGATCACCAGGGCCTGCATCGCCATGGTGTTCTCCTCCATGAGATAGGCAATGCAAGGGTTGGAGTTAATGACGATCTCGTAGGCCAGGCCCATGTAACCGCGCCGATAGTTCTTCTCGGTCGCAATAAATTCCTTGCCGTAGCTCCAGTGACGGTAGATCACCGGCATGCCTACTGACGCGTAGGCGTCCATCATCTGCTCAGCAGTGATGACTTCCAGTTGGTTGGGGTAGGTGTCCAGACCAAAGCGCTCGGCCGTCTTCCTGATCACCGAGTGGTACTGCTCGATGAGCTCGAACGACCAGTCGCTCGGTGAAGGCAGCGGCTTATCGGCCTTCGGTGGTGCGACGATGTCCGCTGCGCGCTTCGCGCGCCGCGGCAGGCCGCCGAACGGTTCGCCCGCCAAGTCAGCGGCCTGGGATGCCGTATGGGTCATGCCGGTGCCCCCTCCTTCTTGAATAGCTCGCGGAAGACCGGATAAATCTGCGAGGCATCAGTCACCTTACGGATGGCGAAGGTCTTGGAATCAGTGGCGAGCGCCGAGTATTCGTCCCAGAGGTTCTGCTCTTCCTCGGCCACCTGCACATAGGCGAAGTAGCGGCATAGCGGCAGGATGTTGTGAGCGAGCAGCTCACGGCAGCGCCCGCTGTCGTGGTGCCAGTTGTCGCCGTCGCTAGCTTGTGCGCCGTAGATGTTCCACTCGCTGGTGGGGTAACGCGCACGGGCGATCTCCTCCATCAGGACCAGCGCGCTGGACACGACCGTACCGCCGGTCTCGGTGGAGTGGAAGAAGTTGTCCTCGTCGACCTCCTGCGCCTGGGTGTGGTGGCGGATGAAGACGATGTCGATCTTCTCGTAGTGCCGCGTGAGAAACAGGTACAGCAGGATGAAGAATCGCTTGGCGAGATCCTTGCGCGCCTCGTCCATGGAGCCCGACACGTCCATAAGGCAGAACATCACGGCCTTGGCGGTGGGTACGGGGACACGGACCCGGCTGCGGTAGCGCAGATCAATGGGATCAAGGTATGGGATGCGGCCAAGGCGGGCGCGCAGCACCTGGATCTCTGCCTCGATCTCCGGGATCTCATGCGCCATCGGATTGGGTTCGGGGTGAGCCTTGAGCACCTCCAAGTGCTCTTCGAGCCGGCGCAGTTCTCGACGGCTGTCGCTGCCGATGGCGATGCGCCGCCCGATCGCCCCACGCATGGAGCGCAGCACGTGCAGGTTGTTAGGCGTACCGTCGCTCGTGAAACCTGCCCGATGGGTCTTGAACTCGGGCGTTTCGGCGAGCGTGGTGCGGGCGAGGTTCGGAAGCGCCAGGTCGTCGAAGAAGACCTGCATAAATTCTTCCTTGGTGAGGTGGAAGACGAAATCGTCCTCACCCTCGCCGGAGTCGCTCGCCTGGCCACCCCCTCCGCTGCCCGCTCCGCCCTTGGGCCGCTCTATGCGGTCGCCCTTGACATAATCCTTGTTGCCCGGGTGGACCATCTCACGCTTGCCGCCCTGACCATGGCCAAACACCGGCTCGCTGATGTCCTTGCGCGGGATGCGGATGTCCTCGCCCTGCGCAATGTCGCGGATACCCCGCCCATCGACGGCGCGTTTGACCGCCTCTCGGATCTGGTCCTTGTGGCGGCGCAGGAAGCGCTCGCGGTTGCCGATGGACTTGTTCTTGCCCGCCAGCCGCCGGTCGATGATCTGCTGCAACATGACCCTCCTATTGCACTACGCGCAGCTCACGAACTCTTGCGCACGCGCAAATACCACTCGCACAGCAGGCGAACCTGCTTTGGCGTGTAGCCTTTGTCCACCATGCGAGTAACGAAGTCCTCGTGCTTCTTTGCTTCGTCGGCGCTCGCTTTGGCGTTGAAGCTGATCACCGGCAACAGTTCCTCGGTGTTCGAGAACATCTTCTTCTCGATCACCGTGCGCAACTTCTCGTAGCTCGTCCACGCCGGATTCTTGCCTTGGTTATTGGCACGCGCGCGCAGCACGAAGTTGACGATCTCGTTGCGGAAGTCCTTGGGGTTGCTGATACCCGCAGGCTTCTCGATCTTTTCGAGCTCGGCGTTCAGCGAGGCGCGGTCGAACACCTCGCCGGTGTCGGTGTCGCGATACTCGTGGTCCTGGATCCAGTAGTCGGCGTAGGTGACGTAGCGGTCGAAGATATTCTGGCCGTACTCGCTGTAGCTTTCCAGGTAGGCGGTCTGGATCTCCTTGCCGATGAACTCGGCGTACCGCGTGGCGAGGTGCTCCTTGATGAAGGCGAGGTACTTTTGCTCGACCTCCGGCGGGAACTGCTCGCGCTCGATCTGCTGCTCGAGCACGTACATGAGGTGCACCGGGTTTGCGGCAACTTCCGTGGTGTCGAAGTTAAAGACCTTGGACAGGATCTTGAATGCGAAGCGCGTGGAGATGCCGGCCATGCCTTCGTCGACACCGGCGTAGTCACGGTACTCCTGATAGCTCTTGGCGCGCGGGTCAGTGTCCTTCAGATTCTCGCCGTCATAGACGAGCATCTTGGAGAACAGCGACGAGTTCTCAGGCTCCTTCAGCCGTGTGAGGATGCCGAACTGCGCCATCATCTTCAGCGTCCCTGGCGAGCAGGTGGCGTGTGCCAGTGAGGAGTTGCGCAGCAGCTTCTCGTAGATCTTGACCTCCTCCGACACGCGCAAGCAGTACGGAATCTTGACGATATAGATCCGATCGAGGAACGCCTCGTTGTTCTTGTTGTTGCGGAAAGTCTTCCACTCGCTCTCGTTGCTGTGCGCGAGGATGATGCCGTCGAAAGGAATCGCGCCGAAGCCTTCGGTGCCCTTGTAGTTGCCTTCCTGCGTGGCGGTCAGCAGCGGGTGCAGCACCTTGATCGGCGCCTTGAACATCTCCACGAACTCGAGCAGTCCCTGGTTGGCCAGGCACAAACCACCGGAGTAGCTGTAGGCATCGGGGTCGTCCTGCGCGTAGGTCTCGAGCTTGCGGATGTCGACCTTGCCAACCAGCGATGAGATGTCCTGGTTGTTCTCGTCGCCGGGCTCGGTCTTGGCGATCGCCACCTGCTTGAGCACCGAAGGGAAGCGCTTGACGATCTTGAACCTGCGGATGTCGCCGCCGTACTCTTCGAGGCGCTTCACGGCCCAAGGCGAGAGGATGCGGTTCAGGTAGCGGCGAGGAATGCCGTATTCCTTCTCCAGGATGGGTCCATCCTCGGCGGCGTCGAACAGCCCTAGTGGCGACTCGTTCACCGGTGACCCTTTGATCGCGTAGAAGGGCACCTGCTCCATGAGCTGCTTGAGGCGCTCAGCAATCGACGACTTGCCGCCACCCACAGGCCCCAGCAGATACAGGATCTGTTTCTTTTCCTCCAACCCTTGTGCCGCATGCCGGAAGTACGACACCACCTGTTCGATGGCGTCCTCCATGCCGTAAAACTCGGCGAAGGCGGGGTAGATCTTGATGATCTTGTTCGCGAAGATCCGTGACAGGCGGGGTTCGTTTCGCGTGTCGATCGACTGCGGGTCGCCGATGGCTTTGAGAATGCGCTCCGCGGCGGTGGCGTACGCCAGCGGATTGCGTTTGCACTCCGCGAGGTACTCCTCGAGCGAGAGTTCCTCCTCGCGGGTGCGCTCGAAACGAGCGGCGAAATGGCTGATCACATCCATGCTGACCTCCAGGATCGGGGCGGGGCAGCCGAGGAGCCACCTTGACTGCCGCCTTTGGGAAGTTCTGATGAAGTCCTGGCCGGCCGTGCCGCCTTGGGCTCCATCAGAGCTTTCCTTGCGATCAGCGAGAACGCGCGATTCAAGCTTTGCTCAACATACGGCTCGCTGATGGTCGCAGAAGCAGGAGATTTGCAACGTTGTTCTGCCAACTCTTGTGTGCGACGCAGCAAGACCCGTGCCTTCACGATACTCCACTTGAGTACCAGAGCGCCAGTCCCGCGAAGCGGTGACACCATGCTGCGTGCGAAGTTCCTCGGGGGCAGGTACCGTCATCGCGCGCCGGTGTCACGCGTTGTCACGGCACGCCATATTCAGCTGACACGCAGCGCGTCAGCTGCGCGAAAGTCCCAGCCGCTCCAACAGGCCGTTGAGTTCATCCAGCGAGCCGAACGCGATGGCGACCTCGCCCTGCTCGCCGCGCGAGCTGCGCCTCTTCACGCGGATCTCCACCGCCGCAGTGAGAGCATCCGACAGCTCCTCCTCAATTCGTTTGAGGTCGCGCGGCTTCTCCGGCTTGACGCGCAGCAAAGGCTTCTGTCGCGAGCCCCCCGCCTTGGCAACCAGCTTCTCGGCTTCGCGCACACTTAGCTTGCGCGAGGCGATCTCGCCGGCCGCCAGGATCTGCTGCGCACCTTCGAGCGGCAGCAGCGCGCGTGCATGGCCCATATCGATGTCGCCGGCCATCAGCATGTGCTGCACCGGCTCGGCAAGGTTGAGCAGACGCAACAGGTTGCTGGCCGCGCTGCGCGAGCGGCCCACCGCCTGCGCGGCCTGTTCGTGTGTGAGGTGGAACTCATGGACCAGACGTGCAATGCCCTGCGCCTCTTCCAGCGGGTTGAGATCTTCGCGCTGGATGTTCTCGATGA
>CBFHAS010000049.1:0-27835 GCA_965653625.1 uncultured Burkholderiaceae bacterium
CCTCACCCCCCCGGGCAGGCCACCGGTCGGTACTCCTCCGCCTGGCACACCCCCGCCTGGCACACCGCCCGGTACGCCTCCCGCTGGCACACCTCCAGGTACGCCTCCGGCCGGCACCCCTCCGGGCAGGCCACCGGTCCACTTTCCGGGCATGCCACCGGTCGGCACCCCCCGGGGCAGGCCACCGGTCGGTACTCCTCCGCTTGGCACGCTCCCCGGTACGCCTCTATGGTGGATGCGGTAGGAAGCAAAAAAAGTAGCGATCCAAATCCTTGGACGCCAAATTGAGCATGAAGTAACCCCCGCTCTTCAGTCGTTGTAGCGCGGACGAAGATTGAGGGTTCCGACGCAAACGCTGCCAGCCCACACGGCTGGCAGCGTCGTTTCTAAAGTACTAATCGCCGCGCGTGGGGATATGGTTGGCACCTTCGCGCCAAAGGGTGACTGAGTCAGCGCCACGCAAAGAGAGGGCGGCTGCGGCGTGAAACACCCGCAGCGCGGTTTGCTTGGGTCTCGAAAAACCAGGCGCGTCCGAGAAACGCCCGTTTTGGCGCTTCAGGCTTGCTTGGCGGCCACCGCACCCTCGGAACCAAACTCGACCACGCGGTTTCGTCCGCCGCGCTTGGCCAGGTAGAGCGCCTGATCGGCCTCCTCCACCAGTTGCGGCACGTGGGGCACGCACTCGGTCAACGCTGTCATGCCAAAGCTCACCGTGATCACGGGTGCATCCTCCATCGTGATGCAGGCGCCCAGCTCTTGCGCGGCCGTGGCGCGCAGCCTGTCCGCAATCGTGGCGGCCAGCTGCGCATCAGCGCCGGGCAGCGCAATGCAGAACTCCTCGCCGCCATAGCGGCAGACCATGTCGTTCTGCCGCACGCCGCGCTTCAGGATGGCGGAAAAGCCTTGTATGACACGGTCGCCCGCGGCGTGCCCGTACACGTCGTTGATCGCCTTGAACTTATCAATGTCGGCCATGAGCACTGTGAGCGGCGTGCCGTGCCGCCGCGCCTTGTCGAACATGGATTCGAGAAGGGGGAAGAAAGCTCTCCGGTTGAGGGTGCCCGTCAGAGGGTCTTCGGTCGCCATGCGCCGCAGATCGACGTTCTGCCGCTCAAGCTGCTCCTTGGAGCCACGCAGCTCGTCCATCACGTGGACCAGCTTGCGATGGACGGCATCGAGCGCCGTCACGTCGGTGAAGGAAACGACGCAGCCCCGGGCCATTTTCTTGTCGTCGACCACGGGGGAGCAGTTGACGATGAGCTTGCGGACCGGGCGCGCGGGCGGCGCCGCCTCGTATTCGATGCCCAGCCTCACTTCCACCTGCCGCATGCAGGCCATCCATGGCGCCACCTGGTCCGGCAAGCAGGGACGCAGCCACGGCAGGTTTTGCGGAAGCCGGCCCACGGGGGATACGGCGCCATCGGGACTCAGGGCGCTGAAGGCATTGTTCGACATGACGATCCGGCCATCGTGGTCGAGCACGATCACGCCTTCACTGAGCGCATCGAAGGCCATTTGCACCCGCTGCGGCACCACCTTGCCGGGATCGAGGTACTGGAACGCCCTGCGCAGGTAAAGCGCAAAGAACAGCGCCGCGCCTGCGCTGAAGAACAGCAGCATGCGCACCGGCGGCGACCACCATGCGTTCCAGTTCATGGGCTGGAAGGAGACTTCCACCTGGCCCCATGGGTTGGGTTGACGGGGCCGCGACAGCGCGATGACAAACTGGGTTTGCCCCTCGGCGGACTTGTCCGATCGGTGCCAGATGTCTTCGTGCCCGGGAGCCGCCACCACGAGTTGGCCATCATCGCGGCGCAATGCGATCGAACGCAGCGCGGCGTCGGTGCGCAACATCTCGGCCAGCAATGCGGGCAGACGGGCCTCCTCCAGGCTGTACTGAGCCGCCACGCGCGAGGCCAGCCGCTGCGCGACGTGATCGCGCCGATGCCACTCCTGCTCGCCATCAAGGGGGAACACACCGAACATCAGGTCGGCGGCCAGCAGCAACGTGAGCGCCAGGGACAGCAGCCCCATGGCCATTCGCAAGGACAGGCTTTGCGCAACTCTCACTCGTCCACCTCCAGCCGCATTCCCACAGTCCTTGACCGCATTGGCAGTGCATCGACTGCCTCTTCGGGCTCATCAAGTTCCGGCGGCTCCTGCGCGAACGAGCTCCGTTCTTTCTTCTCGTCGCCGCTCTTGAGCACGGGCAACAAGTCGAAGCTCTGCCATGCCCGCACTGAGGCGGCTACGGTCGCGAGCAGGCCCACCGATCTGCCCGTCCACCAGGTAACACCCGCGGACAAACCCGCGATTCCGGCATGGAGCACCCATTCCTCGAACGAGCCGCCTTGCCCTTCCTCGGCGTGGCGCGGGTTCTGACTGAACACCGAGCTGATACGCCATTGGTCGTCTTCCTCTGGATGGGCGTGTTGCGTGCCGGTGGACTCGACTCCGACCCACCAGACCTTGATCGCGATCTCCTCGGCAAGAAGGCTTGCCCGGGAGGAGCGGCTGATGTCTGCACCCACGAACGAGACGCCCGCGTCCGCGCCTTCGCGGTTCAGTGAGAAGGCGCCGGCCAGCGTGCCTTCTTGCCAGGCATCGGGCCCGAAGCCCTCCTGCGGGCCCATCGGTGCATTCGGCAGGATGGCGCTGATCTCGTGAGTCTCAGGTGCGAACACGGCGGGCGGTGGGACGATCACCTCGCCGGTGGAGTCGCCACCGTCTGTCGCACCGGGCGGCGAAACCTCCGAGGCAACTTCGGTCACGTTTGTGACCACGACTGAAAGGCTTTGCGTGGACGCAAGGTTGCCGTCGCTGGCCTGCACCGTGATTTCGTAGATGTTGTCAGCATCGGCGTCGAGAGGGGACTCGTAGTCCGGCGCGCGGTTGAACCTCAGCGCGCCGGTCGCGGGATCGATGGTGAACCGTGCCGCATCGGCCCCGCCGATGATGCTGTAGGAGAGCGTCTGTGCGGGCACGTCTGCATCGGTCGCGGTGACGGTGGCAATGACCGTCGCGTTCTCGGCCACGCTCACGGAGGCGGTGGCGCCGCCGCCATTGCTGGTGATCACCGGCGCCTGATCGTTGACCGGGGTCATGGTCACGGCGAAAGCCTGGGTGTCGGCGAACGTGCCATCACTCGCCTGCACGGTGACGTCGTACACGTTGTCGGTGTTCGCGTCGGTGGGTGCCTCGAAGTCGGGCGCGGCCACGAACCTGAGCACGCCGGTCGCGGCGTCGATGCTGAACAGCGCCGCGTCGGCACCACCCACGATGCTGTAGGTCAGTGTCTGGGCGGGCCGATCGGCGTCGCCGGCGCTGACCGTGGTCACGGCCGTGGCGTTCTCAGCCATGTTCACGGAGGCGGTGGCGCCGCCGCCATTGCTGGCGATCACCGGGGCATGCTCGTTGACCGGGGTCAAGGTCACGGCGAAGGCCTGGGTGTCGGTGAGGCTGCCGTCGCTCACCTGCACAGTGACGTCGTACACGTTGTCGGCGTTCGCATCGGCCGGCGCCTCGTAGTCGGGCGCGGCGTTGAATGACAGCGCGCCAGTGGCCGCGTCGATGACGAACCGCGCCGCGTCGGCGCCGCCGACGATGCTGTACGTCAGCGTCTGCGCGGGCAGGTCGGCATCCGTGGCGGCCACCGTCGTCACGGCGGTGGTGTTCTCGGCCACGGTCACTGACGTGGCCGCCGCCCCGCCGCCGCTCGTGATGACCGGCGTCAGATCGTTCACCGGGTTCACGGTCACGGCGATCGCCTGGGTGTCGCTGAGGCTGCCGTCGCTCACCTGCACGGTGATGTCGTAGACGTTGTCGGCGTTCGCATCGGCCGGTGCCTCGTAGTCGGGCGAGGCAGTGAAGGACAGCGCACCGGTGGCCGCATCGATGGCGAACAACGCCGCATCCGTGCCGCCCACGATGCTGTAGGTGAGCGCCTGCACGGGCAGGTCGCCATCGGCGGCGCTGACCGTCGTCACGGCCGTGGTGTTCTCGGCGACGCTCACGGACGCCGTGGACCCGCCCCCGTCGCTCGTGATGACCGGCGGCTGCTCGTTGACCGGGGTCACCGTCACGGCCAGCGCCTGGGTGTCGGTCAGGCTGCCGTCGCTCGCCTGCACGATGAGGTCGTAGACGTTGTCGGTATTCGCGTCGGCCGGCGTCTCGTAGTCGGGCGCGGTCACGAAACCCACCGCACCGGTGGCCGCGTCGATGCTGAACAACGCCGCATCCGCGCCCCCGACGATGCTGTACGTCAGCGTCTGGGCGGGCAGGTCGGCGTCGATGGCGCTGACCGTGGTCACCGCCGCAGCGTTCTCGGCCACGCTGATGGCAGCCGTGGCGCCGCCACCGTTGCTTGTGATGACCGGCGCCTGCTCGTTGACCGCGGTCACCGTCACAGCAATGGCCTGGGTGTCGGCAAGGCTGCCGTCGCTCGCCTGCACGGTGACGTCGTAAACGTTGTCGGCGTTCGCGTCGGCGGGTGCCTCGAAGTCGGGCGCGATCACAAAGCGCAGCGCGCCAGTCGTCGCATTGACGCTGAACAGCGCCGCGTCCGCTCCCCCGACGAGGCTGTACGTCAGCGTCTGCCCCGGCAGGTCGCCATCGCTGGAGGTCACCGTTGTCACGACCGTGGCGTTCTCGGCCACGCTCACCGCAGCCGTGGCACCGCCCCCATCACTTGTGATGACCGGCGCCAGTTCGTTCACCGGGGTGACCATCACTGCGATGGCCTGGGTGGTGGTGAAGGTGCCGTCGCTCGCCTGTACGGTCACGTCGTACACGTTGTCGGCGTTTGCATCCGCAGGCGCCTCGTAGTCGGGCGCGCTCGCAAAGCGGATCGCGCCGGTGGCCCCGTCGATGCTGAACAGCGCCGCATCGGCGCCGCCCACGATGCTGTAGGCCAGCGCCTGCACGGGCAGATCGGCGTCGCTGGCAGTCACCGTCGTCACGGCCGTCGCGTTCTCGGCGACGCTCACGGACGCCGTGGAACCGCCGCCGTCGCTGGTGATGACCGGCGGCTGCTCATTGACCGGGGTCACCGTCACGGCGAGAGCCTGGGTGTCGGTCAGGCTGCCGTCGCTCGCCTGCACGATGAGGTCGTAGATGTTGTCGGCATTCGCGTCGGCCGGCGTCTCGTAGTCGGGCGCGGTCACGAAACCCACCGCACCGGTGGCCGCGTCGATGCTGAACAACGCCGCATCCGCGCCCCCGACGATGCTGTACGTCAGCGTCTGGGCGGGCAGGTCGGCGTCGATGGCGCTGACCGTGGTCACCGCCGCAGCGTTCTCGGCCACGCTGATGGCAGCCGTGGCGCCGCCACCGTTGCTTGTGATGACCGGCGCCTGCTCGTTGACCGCGGTCACCGTCACAGCAATGGCCTGGGTGTCGGCAAGGCTGCCGTCGCTCGCCTGCACGGTGAGGTCGTACACGTTGTCGGCGTTCGCGTCGGCCGGTGCCTCGAAGTCGGGCGCGGCCACGAAGCGCAGCACGCCAGTCGCCGCATCGATGCTGAACAGCGCCGCGTCCGCACCCCCGACGATGCTGTACGTCAGCGTCTGCCCCGGCAGGTCGCCATCGCTGGCCATCACCGTTGTCACGGCCGTAACGTTCTCGGCCACGGTGAGCGAAGCGATGGCGCCGCTTCCATCGCTGGTGATCACCGGCGCGAGGTCGTTCGCCGCAGTCACCGTCACCGCGATGGCCTGGGTGTCGGCGAAGGTGCCGTCGCTCGCCTGCACGGTGACGTCGTACACGTTGTCGGTGTTCGCGTCGGCCGGTGCCTCGAAGTCGGGCGCGGCCACGAAGCTGAGCACGCCGGTGGCGGAGTCGATGCCGAACAGCGCCGCATCCGCGCCACCCACGATGCTGTACGTCAGCGTCTGGGTGGGCAGATCGGCGTCAGTGGCGGACACCGTCGTCACCGCCGTCACGTTTTCGGCCACGTTGACAGAAGCGGTCGCGCCGCCCCCGTCGCTCGTGATGGCCGGGATGTGCTCGTTGACCGGGGTCACCGTCACGGCGATGGCCTGCGTGTCCGTGAGGCTGCCGCCGCTCACCTGCACGGTGACGTCGTACACGTTGTCGGCGTTCGCATCGGCGGGCGCCTCCGCGTCGGGTGCGGCGATGAACGACAGCGCGCCGGTCGCAGCATCGATGCCGAACCGCGCCGCGTCGGCGCCGCCCACGATGCTGTAGGTCAGCGTTGGCGCAGGCAGGTCACCGTCGGTGGCGGTCACGGTCGTCACGGCTGTAGCGCCCTCGGCCACGCTCACCGCGGCCGTGGCGCCGCCTCCGTCGCTCGTGATGATTGGCGCCTGGTCGTCCACCGCGGTCACCGTGACGGCAATGGCCTGGGTGTCGCCGAGGACGCCGTCGCTGACCTGCACGGTGACGTCGTACACGTTGTCGGTGTCGGTGTCGGCCGGCGCTTCGAAGTCGGGAGCCGCCGCGAAGCGCAGCACGCCGGTGGCTCCATCGATGAAGAACAGCGCCGCATCGGCGCCACCGACGATGGCGTATGTCAGCGTCTGGGCTGGCACGTCGGCGTCGCTGGCGCTGACCGTCGTCACGGTGGTGACGTTCTCGGCCACGCTCAGCGAGGCCGTGGCACCGCCGCCGTCGCTGGTAATCACGGGGGTCTGGTTGTTGACCGTCACCGCCGCCGCGATGGCCTGGGTGTCTGTGAGAACCCCGTCGCTCACTTGCACGATCACGTCGTAGGTGTTGTCGGCCCCCGCATCGGCGGGCGCCATGAAGTCGGGGGCGCTGTTGAAGGACAGCGCGCCGCTCGCCGCATCAATGCTGAACAACGCCGCGTCGACGCCGCCCACGATGGCATAGGTGAGGGTCTGGCCGGGCAGGTCGGCGTCGCTGGCTGTGACCCAGGTCACGGCGATGGCGCCGTCGGCCACAGCCACGGACGCCGTGGCGCCGCCCCCATCGCTCGTGATGGCCGGGGCATGCTCGTTGACCGGGGTCACCGTCACGGAAATCGCCTGGGTGTCGGTCAGGCTGCCATCGCTGGCGCTGACCGTGACCTCATAGACGTTGTCGGCATTCGCGTCGGCCGGCGCCTCGCTGTCGGGCGCCGCGAGGAAGCTGAGCGCGCCTGTGGCCGCATTGATGCCGAACAGCGCCGCATCGGCGCCGCCGGAGATGGCGTAGGTGAGCGTCTGTGCAGGAAGGTCGCCATCCGATGCGGTGACCGTGGTGACGGCCGTGGCGTTCTCGGCCACGCTCACCGAGGCAGTGGCACCACCTCCGTCGCTCGTGATCACTGGCGCAAGATCGTTCACCGCGGTCACCGTCACGGCGATGGCCTGGGTGTCAGCGAGGCCGCCGTCGCTCGCCTGCACGGTGACGTCGTACACGTTATCGACGTTCGCATCGGCGGGCGTTTCGCGGTTGGGTGCCGTGACGAACCGCAGCGCCCCGCTGAACGCATCGATGCTGAACAGTGACGCATCGGCGCCGCCCACGATGCTGTAGGTCAGCGTCTGCGCGGGCAGGTCGGCATCGCTGGCGGCCACCGAGGTCACGTCGGTCGTGTTCTCCGCCACGCTCACCGCGGCCGTAGCCCCGCCGCCGTTGCTGGTGATGACCGGGGCGAACTCGTTTGCGCCAGTCACGTTGATGCTGAAGGTCTGGCTGCTGAAAGATCCGTCCTGGCTGGTCGCCGCGACGGTGATGGTGTGGCTGGCCGCGCTCTCGCTGTCGATCAGCGAACCATTGGCGACCGTCACCACGCCCGTGGAGGCGTTGATCGCGAAGCGGCCTCCGGCTGAATCCGACAGCGAGTAGGTGACGACGTTGGTCGTGCCGTCGGCATCCGACGCGGCGGCCGTGATCCCGACCGCCGTGCCATTTGCCGCGCCTTCGGCTACCAAATTGGCGGCGCTGTTGGCGTCGATGGGGACGGTGACGTCGAACTCGTCGACATCCGTAAGCGCGATGCTGAATGTCTGTTCGTCGAATGCACCGCTGCTGTCGGTTGCACGCACGACGACCGACAAGCTGGCGCCCGCCTCGAAGTTCACGAGCGACGCGTCAGCCACCGTCACGACCCCGGTCGTGGCGTCGATGGCGAAGCGGCCGCTGGCGTTATCGGTAAGCGAGTACGTCAGAGTTTCGGACGCGTCGGGGTCGTTGGCGATGGCCCGGAACACGGTGGTGCCCGCGGCCCGGTTTTCCTGCAGAGAGGCCGACGCGGCGGGCGCCTGGGCCAGCGCGGCCACCTCGGCGGACGTCAGCGCGCGGTCGAAGAGTGCGATGTCGTCCATCGCCCCGCGGAACTGGCGGTTATCACTCCAGTTGGAACTACCGATGTAGTTCTTCGTCCACGTCGACATGTTGGGCATGGAAGGGCGCGTGATGCTCCCGAACGCCGTGCCGTTCAAGTACAGGACGAGCCTGCCGTCGCTGTTCAGGGTGACCGCCACATGGAACCATTGATCAAGGCGACCTGTCAGGAACCCGGAGGCCGTCATGCCGCCCGCGAAGGTGTTTCCGCTGAACATTCCAACCGTCAAACCATCATTGGTGCTGTCGCGCGTGAGGTAGAGGTTGTTGTTGGCCGCTCCTGCCCCAAAGTCGAAGACGCGCTCCCAGCCTGTAACGGAATCGAGCTGGTCGAACCGTACCCATGCCGCGAACGAGAACGACTGCGTGCTCGACACGTTGGGAATGCTGGCCAGCGACACCGGATGAGTACTGCTGTCGGCGACGGTGTCGAACAGCACGCCGTACGAGCCGGTCGCGCGGCCGTCGCCGGGGGAGAAGGTCACCGGCGACTGCACGTTCATCGCCGGCGCACCGGCCACGAGGGAGGCGCCCGATCCGTCGCCCGGCTCGAGCACGTAAAGCGCAGTCTGGCCGGAGACCGTGGTGACGGCTTCGGCCACCACGGTGGGTGCAGCGTTGAAGACGTAGCGTTGAACGAAACCGTCGGTGCCCGAGCGCGTGATGTCCGCCCCATCGACCGTGCTGAGTCCGTTGGAGCTTGTCTGGCCGCCGAGCACCACGCTCTTGCCGCTGGCAGCCAAGGCATAGCCCTCATCGTTGCCCGTGCCACCCACATAGGCTCCGTAGACGAGTGACGATCCGGATGAGTTGAATACCGCCAGGAATGCATCGGTGCCGCCGCCCGCAGTAGCATCCACGGCATCGGCCGTGGTCTGCATGGTGGTGGAGGTGGTGCTTCCGGTCACCGCGATGTCGCCGTTGCTCAGAACGGCCACCGCATGGGCCGCCGTGTCCGTTCCGAAGCCGCGGCTGTAGTACGTGGCGAACACCCGCGAAGACGCGCCGCTGATGTTGGTGTCGAACTTCGCCACAAAAGCTTCGCTGTCGCCGCTCAAGACAACGTCATAGGCGCCCGGCGAGGACATCCCGCTGGAACTGGTCGACCCGGCCACGATGCTTCGATCTGCCGAATCGACCACCACCCCGTTCGCCTCGTCATCACCGCTGCCACCGAGGTAGGTGAAGTAGTCCCAGTTCAGGTTGCCGGCGGTGAAGCGGGCCAGGAAACCGTCGGTGGTGCCGCCACCGTAGTTGGACTGCCAGGTGCCCGAGGGCAAAGCCGAGAACAGGCCCCCGGTGGTCGTTCCCGCCACGTGAACATTCCCGGCCGAGTCCATGTCGATGCTCTGGCCCCAGGTAGGGCCAGCGCAAAAGATATTGCTGACCGACCCGATCAATGAAGCGACCCCGCTCACGCTGGTTTCGTACCGCGCGACGTTCAGGCTTTGCGTCGTCGTGGAGAAGAACGTGACGCCGACGCTACCTGTGACGTACGCCCTGCCGGAGTTGTTGACCACCACGTCGTAATACACGTCGCCGTCGCCGCCATCGCTGCCGTAGGTGCCGTAAGTGACCGCCGTCCCGATGGCGTTGAAGCGTGCCAGGAAACCGGCCGATCCCGTGCCCAGCGCCGTGGCGGCGCCGTTGGGCGTGGACAGGTCCGTCGAGGTGGTCTGGCCAGCGATGTAGGCGTTACCACTGGAGTCCACATCGATGCCATAGCCGAAGTCGTTGCCGCTGCCGCCGTAGTAGGTGACCCATGACAGAGTGCCGTCGCTGGCGTAACGCGCGACAAACGCATCGGTTGCGCCGTTGAAAGTCACGTCGCCCACCGTCGCAAACGAGGCCGACGAGGTGGTGCTGCCGGTCGCGTACATGTTGCCGGAGCTGTCCAGGACCAGGTCGCGAATGGCTTCGGTGCCCGCGCCTCCGAGGTAGGTGCCGTAGTCCAGCGTGGGATCGATGACGAGCGCGCGGCCGTGGTCGTAGTTGCCCAGTGCGAAACCTACGCTGCCGTCTTCGCGGATCACATAGTGGCTGTCGACCGCCTCGCGCCCGTTGGCGCCCAGTTGGTAGCTCACCGGCGCATGGAAGCGCACGCTGTCGCCCATGTCTCCCATCGCGATGACGAGGTCTCCGTTGTCCGCGATGGCGACGCTGCTGGCACCCTCGAATCGCAGCGCAATCTGCCCGGCGTCAGCACCGGGCGCGAGCACGAAGTCGTACTCCAGCTGGCGCTCCTGGCCGTAGTAGCGAAGACCGATGCCGTCGTAGACCTCGTCGTAGCGCACTGCCGCGTAGTTGGCAATGCCGGTGCGCCACGCCTCCTGCGATCCGACGAGGTAGTTGCTCTGGCTGGCCAGCATGTCTTCTCCGGCCACGCCGGCCGGCGCCTGGCCGCCCTCGAGCAGCAGCCGCAGCGTGTTCCACTCGCCGGCCCGCTGGAAGGCCAGGGTGGCGTTGCCGCCGCTCAGCAACGCGGTGTAGCCGCTGCCGCGAGCCAAGAAATCGACCCCGGCCTGGACCTGGCCCACGTTCTGCTCGAAGGCCAGCACCGCGGCGAGGGTTTGTTGCGATTCGAGCTGCGCCACGCGGTCGTCGGCTTGCGGCTCCCATGCAGGCGCTGCCGCCTCCACCAGCCCGGGCGCCAGGTCGGCGGAAAAAAGCAGCCGCGTCTCCACGCCTTCGAGCACCGCGCGGCGCCTGGCCTCAGGCGCCGCGGGCTTGCCGCCACGCAGGCGCGCCAGGCGCGACCAGAGACCGCCCGTACTCATTGGCGCCTATTCCCGGAACAAGACGTTGCAGCGCAGCCCGGGCGGGATGCGGTTGCCCGGGTTGGGCATCTGCAGTCGCACGCGGAAGGTGTTGCTCGCGACGTCGACCACGGAGTCGACCTGCGTCACTTGCGCCAGCAGCGGGGCTGCGCCCTTCATCTCGGCCGTGACCGTCGCGTTCTGGTTCACGGCCACGCGGCCGAAACGATCAGCGGAGAGCACCACCTCGACCCTCAACGGGTCCAGCTGCACGATCTTGACGATGGGCTTGTCTTCCACGCGCTCCCCGGCGGACAGGAAGCGTTCGGCCACCACGCCATCCAGCGGCGAAGCGATGGTGCGCATGGCGAGCTGGGCTGCGGCCACCGAGAGCTCCTTGGCCACCGTCTTGCGCTGCTCCTTGGCCCGGGTGTACTGCATGGCGGCCACGTCGGCCTCGGCCACCGCCTGGTCCAGGGCCTGCGCAGAGATGAAGTGCAACTCGTGAAGCTCGCGGGCCCGTGCGGCCTTCTTCTTTGCAAGGTCGGCAGCCATGCGGGCCGCTTCGACGTCGGCCGCGTTCGCGTAGCGCTGGCTCGCCGCACCGACGTTCGCGGCTTCGACCTTGTTCATGAGGCGCGCAACGGCTTGGCCTTTCTTGATGGTGCTTCCGCGGTCGACAAGTACTTCGGACAGCACGCCGACCACCGGGCTGCCCACCCGGGCCTCGGCATGCGGCGTGAGCAGGCAGCCGACGATGGGGTCGCGCTCGGGTGCGTCTGCTGCGGCGTAGGGGTGCACCGCGGCACAGGCAGCCAGCACGACGGCCGGCACGCGGGAATGGAAGGCTCGGGCAAAGAAGGGCATGTCAGTGGATCTCGGCACGAACAAGGAAAGGTTGTTGCTGCTCGGCAAGCTCAAGCTCACGGCGCAGGTGTCGGCCGCGGCGCTCCTCCAGCGCGCGGACCGTGCGGATGACGACCTCGGCCAGCCACGCCGGCATGAAGCCGTCGTGCCCGAGGCAGCGCGAAGCCAGGCGGCGCCAGCGCTCATGGACGAATCGGCCCAGCAGGCCCTCTTCCAGCGAGAGCAGGGTCTGCGTGCTCCCGGGCTGGCCCTGCCGCGCGCATCGACCGGTCAGCTGCCGGTCGATGCGGGCCGAGCCGTTGCATTGGCACGAAACGACATGCAACCCGCCAAGTGACGCTGCCTCGGGCGTCACGGCGATATCGGTGCCCCGCCCGGCCATGTTGGTGGAGACGGTGATGGCGCCGCGCTGCCCGGCAGCGGCCACCCGGGCCGCCTCCTGAAGATCGTGACGGGCGTTGAGCACCACGTGCACAAGCCGGCGTTGCGCCAGCATGCGGCTCAGGCGCTCGGACTGCAGCACGGACTCCGTGCCCACCAGCACCGGCTGGCCGAGGGCATGCCGGGCGGCCACGTCCTCGAGCACGGCGTCCCAGCGCGCCTGGGCGCTGACGAACACGCGAGCAGGCAACTGCACCAGGCGGCTGGCGTGCGCCGGCGGCACGCGCACCACACGCAGGCCGTAGCTGCGCAACAGCTCGCCGCGCGCTTCGAACAGGGTGCCGCTCATGCCGCCCAGGTGCAGGTAGCGCCCGAACAGGCGCTGGAAGGTCGTCTGCCTCAGCGTCTCGGTGCCCGCGGAAAGGTGGCAGGCCTCCTTGATTTCGACCAGCTGCTGCAGCCCGTGCGACCAGGCGCGTCCCTGCGCAATCCGCCCCGTGTTGGCGTCGATCAGGCGCACGCGGCCGGCATGCACGATGTAGTGGGTGTCCCGCTTCAGCCCATGCAGGGCATGAAGTGCATGCTCCACGAGCTCCTCGCGGTAGCGCGCGAGCTGCCAGAGGCCGTCGCCGCTCGCCAGCGCGCACTGGGCCGCTTTCTGGCGGCCCGCGAGCGTGAGCCGCGCTGGCGCGCCGTTCAGGCCGGGCACGAAGTCCTCTCCTTCCCGCATACCCACGGCGAGGTTCAGCGCCGCCCGGTGCGGGGCATGCCGGTCGGCCGAGTCCGATGCCGCGCTCAGCACAAGCGGTGTAAGCGCCTCGTCCAGGAGCACGCTGTCGGCTTCGTCGATGAGCGCCATGCACAAGCCGGGCAGAAGGCGCTGCGCCGGTGCGTCGTCGGGCGAGAGCAGCCCGTCGCGCAGGTAGTCGAAGGCGAGTTCGCGCGCCGGCACATGCACCACGTCGCACGCATAGGCGCGCGCCCGGTCCGGCCGGTCGGTCCCGGCCTGCACGGCTGCGACGCGCAAGCCCAGCGCCTCGTACATGGGTCTCAGCTCGTCGGCGTCGCGCCGCGCGAGATAGTCGTTCGTGGTGACGGCATGCACCGGCACGCCCGCGAGCGCCGCGGTGGCCGCGGCGAGCGCCAGGGCCAGGGTCTTGCCCTCGCCGGTGGGCAATTCGGCCAGCTCGCCGCGTATCGCCACCAATGCGGCCACGAGCTGCGCATCGCGCAGCGTGCGGCCAGTGACGGCCCGGATGACCGCAAGCACCAGGCCCATGCACTCCGGCACGGCCGCCGAGCGCAGGCCGCCGGCCGCCAAGCGCGCACGCACCTCATGCAGCCGCGCGCGGAAAGCCTCGCTGTGCGGCGCAGGCGCCGCCTGCAGCACCGCGCGCACGGCCCGGACCTGCTGCCTGAGCCGATGTCGCCGTGCGGCGGCCACCGGCGGCAACTGTTCGAAGACGCACACCACGGCCGCCCACAAGGGATGGACCGCGCGGGCCGCATCGTTCTCGGGGTAGCGGCCGAGCACCAGGCCGGGGGCCGGGAGCACGGGCGAGGGTGAGGTGGTCATGCGCTCAGAACGGGTCGACCGGCGACGGTGCGGCATTGCTGCCACCGCCGATCCGGCTGACAAACACCTGCTTGACTCGACGTGCCACCTGCGCGGCCACGGGCGCCGGCCGGTGTTCCAGGCGAACCCATGCCCGCGCGCCGGCCCAGACCAGGGGCGCGTCCGGAACTTCCAGGTCCATGACGTAATGCGAGGCGAGCGATTTCGATCCATCGGCGTGCGCCGGATCGACTGCGAACGGCCCTCCGGCACGATCGCCCAGCGCGGGGCTGGGCAGCTCGAAGGAAGGCGCGGGCGTTTGTGCCTTCATGAAGGCGGTGTACGAGCGGGTCTTGTCCTGCGCGAGGCGCAACTCGATGCGCCGCGGCGGCTGCGACAGCAGGTCCGCATCGTCCTGGGCCACCAGCGCGCGCACGGCAACGGCCCGCCGCGGCAGCACCTTGCCCAGCGTGCTGCCCCGCGCCACGTAGCGGCCGGCGAGATCCTCGCCGCGCGACCAGGCGAGCACGCCGTCATAGGGGCTTCGCACGACGAGCGCGCTCAGCAGGCGGTCAGTCTCGCTGATTTCAGCGATGAGTTTGCCGATCTCCCGGGCCATGGCGGCAGCCGCGGCGGGCTGCGGGAGCAGCATCGCGGAGTGAGCGAGTTGGCGGCCCAGCAGGCGAGCCTCGAGCTGTTCGCGCCGGGCATGCAGCTCGGGACTCCTCAGTTCGAGCAGGGGCTGCCCCACGCTGACGGCATCGCCATCGCGCGCCAGCACGCGCTCGACCGTTCCTTCGGCGGCATTGCGGACGTGCGCATCCTCGGGTATCCAGACCACGCCTTCTGTGCGTGTCACCTGGGGCACGGGCAGCACGAACAGCACATATCCGCCACCGACGAGCACGCAAGCGACCGCGCTGACGGCTCGCAGCCGCACGGCCCTCAGGCGCGGCCCGAACAGCACCTGCCCTGCGACGCGCCCGGCCGGTACGACGACAAGCTGCAGCACGGCGTACAGCGCGAGTGCCGCGCCGACGAGCAGGTACTTGGCGCCAACCCAAGCCACGACCCCGGCGAAAAACACGACCCGGTAGAGCGCAGCGGCTACGCCGTAGCCGATGAGCCACGGCCGCTCGCCGCGTCGCACGTCGGGTGCGAGCAATCGCTTGTTCCCCAGGACGAAGCGCTCACCGGCGTAGCGCAGCCACGCGGTGCTGCGCGAAGCGAGGTTGGGCAGCTCCAGCGCATCGGCGAACAGGTGATAGCCGTCGTAGCGCATCAAGGGATTGGCGTTGACCAGCACCGTGGACAGGCCGGCGATGGTCATGGCGGCAAAGGCCGCCTCGCGCACCGAGCCGTCCTGGGCGAGCGTCCACACGAGCAGTGCCACGAAGGCCAGCGAGGTCTCGACGAGGATGCCGGCGGCGCTCACCAGCATGCGGCGGTGCTTCTCCGGGAAAACCGACGCGGCCGACGCATCGACATACGGCACGGGCACGACGAGGAACAGCACGACGCCCATCTCGCGCACCTCGCCGCCCCAGCGGCGCACCGCCAGGCCATGCGCCAGCTCGTGGCACAGCTTGATGAGCGGGTACAGCAGCCAGGTCCACATCAGGTTCGACGGGCTCAGCAAGTGCAGGCCCGCGTAGTCCTGCAGCGGCTTCCAGTGCAGGCCGGCGATCACCACAGCCGCCAGCATCATCAGCGCCCACACCACCAGGCTCGCACGCCTCAGGAGCAGCGGCGACAACCAGGCCAGCCGCGCGAGGAGGGACGTGGGGTCGAGCACCGGAATCTTCATCGACAGCAGGCTCAGTCCCGCTGCACGATCGCGTTTTGCATGGCCGGGCGATCCGAGGAAGGGCGTGGCCTCGCTGATGAGCATGCCTGCCTCGGCCAGCGTGGAGACGATGCGAAGCACCTCGTGCTGGCTGGGCGTGTCATCGCGCAGCCGCGACACGAGCACGTCCCAAATCTCCTGCAGCGAGAACCGGCCGTCGAGCCGCCCCACGAGCTCATGTCCCAGCGTGTTAACGCGCAGCTGCCGACCGCTCACGCGGTCGGCAATGACGTACCAGCGTTCGTGCCGCACCTGCTGGGCAGTGATCGTGACGCTGCTGGCCAGCCGCGGATGCAGCGACGCCGCGCGGTGCCAGTAGGGGCTGAGGAGCGCGTCTGCCATCTCAGCTTTCCACGCCGCCGAAGCCGGCACCCCAGACGCACGAACCAAGGCATCCAGCAAACACCGCCGATCCGGCTTCGCCGGTCCGCCGGTGTTGCCCCCTTGAGGGGGCGCTCGAAGCGCGTAGGGGGTGGTTCATTTCAGCCCAGGTGTCGCCAGACCACGAAGCGAAGCCATGTGGTCAGCCGCTCGCCGATCAGCACCGCGAGCGGCTGCTCCGCCAACGCGAACTTGGCGAAGCCCTGCAAGCCCGGACGCAGGCCCGCGGCGTCGGAAAGCAGCTGCGCGTGTCCCTCGAACACATTGCGTCCGTCGACCACGCTGGCCAGCGGCGTGAGTCTTTCAAGGCGAATGGCGAGCGTGTCGTCCGGTCTTGCGGACAGCGCCAGGCGGCCGGCCATGCCCTGGCGCACGCGGGCAATGTCTTCGTCATCGACGTCGAGCACGATGCGGTACGACGACGACGGCGCCACGACGAACAAGGTGTCGCCGCGCCGCGTCGGCGCGCCGGTCTGCTGATACAGATCGCCGCGGATGACCACGCCATCGAAGGGCGCCGTGACCTGCGCGCGGGACAGCTGATGCTCGACGAGGCGCAACTGGGCCGCCGCTTCAGCCGCGCGCGCCTGGGCGACGACAAGGCTGCCCCGGTCCTCGCGCGCAAAGGCGTCGCCCGTCTCGGCGTTGTACCGGGACACCTCGGCCATCAGGCGCCGCTGCTCGTTCTGGAGGTCTTCGGTGGCCAGCGAGGCCAGCACCTGGCCCTGCTTGACCATGTCGCCCGGACGCACCGATACGTTATGGATGAAGCCGTCGAAAGGCGACGAGAGGCTTTGCTGCATCACGCCCTCGAGCTTGGCCGCGGCGGTCACGTGGACCGGCAAGGGCAGCATGCAAGCGCCGAACACGGCCAGCGCGAGCATCGCTACGGAAGCCTTCAGCCGCGACTCGCCCGGCGATCGCAGCCTCACGCCGAGGCCGCGCAGCTCACGACCCATGCGCGCCCACGCCGTCTCCTCGGCGAGCGCCTTGAGCTGCAGCACGGGGCCCAGCGCCTGGGCCAAGGCCGTCAGTTCGGCCCGCTCGCCTTCGGTCCATACGGCCGATGAGTTGCGCACCAGCGTGAGCGAACCGCAAACGCCTTTCCCATGTGGCAACGGCACGGTGCACAAGGCGCCTCCGAGCCCCTCGCGCGCCAACTCCGCGTGCTTCAACAGGATGTAGGGCCGATCCGCGGCATCGGCAGGAAAGCACAGCAATGCCTGCTGCTGCATCGCCTCGTCCATGGCGGCCCGCATGGCCCTTGATGCACTGAGGGCGGCGTGGGGCTGCGCCCCGCCCGACCAGCCGACGATCTTCAGCAGGCGTGGACGCAAAAGACCCACGGCGACGTGGGCGCAACCGAATTTCGCCATGAGGTCGTTGGCCAGTGCCGACGCGGCTGCCTCCATCGACTTCGCGACGACGAGGCGCCTCACGTGATGCACCACCGGATCAACCGGCACCTGACGCGGCGGCATGGGGCCTGAATCAGACGCTTCTTTATTAGGGTCCATCTTTTGAGAACGATTTCACAAGCGTCCGCGACTTGATCGGCAGGCGCAGACGCGTCTCCCGGAGCCCCAACTTTGGGCTCGGTAACGTCATGCGTCAGTTGAAAAACACCGGTATTGACGCCTTTTGCGGAGCACACGCCAGCACCCCCGCGGATGGGGGTGCCCGCCAAGAGCCCTCGGCCCTGCCTGCTCGCCCGCTCCACCGGCCGGGCTGCTTGCGCGCTCAGGCCGCCAGGCGCGCGGCTGCGCTGATACGGAACACGCTCACGCACTCGGCAAGCCGGCGCGCCTGCTGGTTGAGGCTTTCCGCCGCCGCCGCGCTTTCTTCCACGAGTGCTGCGTTTTGCTGCGTGACCTGGTCGAGCTGGCTCACCGCATGACCCACCTGGCCGATGCCGGCTGACTGTTCCTCGGTGGCCGCGGAGATCTGGCGAATCATCTGGTTGACGTGTTCCACCTGCTTGACGATCTCGCCCATCGAGGCGCCGGCCTCGTCGACCTGTCGCGATCCCGATTCCACCTTTTCCACGCTGGCGCCGATCAAGGACTTGATCTCCTTGGCCGCTTCGGCCGAGCGCTGCGCAAGCGTGCGCACCTCCCCGGCCACCACGGCAAAGCCACGGCCCTGCTCGCCTGCCCTCGCCGCCTCGACCGCGGCGTTGAGCGCGAGGATGTTGGTCTGGAAGGCGATGCCGTCGATCACGCCGATGATGTCGCTGATGCGCCTCGACGCTTCGGCGATATCGGCCATGGTCTGCACCACGCGGCCGACCGCTTCGCCACCGAGGTTGGCGGCCGTGGCGGCGCCCGCGGCCAGCCGGCTGGCCTCACCCGCTGTCTGCGCGTTGGCGGTAACGGTGCTTCCCAGTTGCTCCATGGACGCAGCGGTCTGCTGCAGGTTGCTCGCCTGCTCCTCGGTACGCTGGCTCAGATCGGCGTTACCGCTGGCAATCTGCGTGGAGCCGGTCACGATGCCGTCGCTGGCCAGGCGCACCTGGCCCACGATCTCGGTGAGGTTGTTGCGCATGCGCTGGATGGCGGCGACCACGCTGACCTCGTCGCCGGGGCGGGCCTGCACCGCCACATCGAGCTGACCGTCGGCGATCGCGTTGGCCACGCGCACCACGTCGCCGGGCTCGCCACCGAGCTGTGCCGACAGGCCGCGCGTGATGGCGGTGCCGAGCGCCGCAGCCACCGCAAGAGCCACCACGCAGGCGCCGATGAGCACGTTGCGCGCCGTGACGAAATCACGCTCGGCTTTTTCGCTGGCGGCTTGTGCGCCCCGGTCCTGGAACTGCGCGATCTCGGTCAGCTTTGCGCTCGCGCTGTCGAACAGCCGCCGGGATTCGCCCTGCAGCAGGTCTTTGGCCTTTTCGTTGTCGTTGACGCGCGACAGCTTCAGCAGATCATCATGCATCGCCAGATAGCGCTTCCACTCCGCGGCGAAGCCGTCGTAGAGGCGGCGCTCCTCGTCGCTGGCGATGAGGCTGACGTAGGCAGCGTTGTCCTTCTCGAAGGAAGCGAGCAGGCGCGCCATGTCCTTCTCCACAATCGCCATCACACTTTCATCGGTGTTCAGGACATGCTTGAACTCCTGGATGCGGAAGTCGGAACTCGCGGTGTTCATTCTGTTCGCGTGGTTCAGCGCCGGCATCCGGTTGGTGGTGATGTCAGCCGTGCCATCGTGCATGGCCATCATCTTCCACCACGCGGTCGATGCGACCGCCAGCAATAGAACCACCAGCACTCCAAACCCGACCGCCAGGCGGGCAGCCACTCGCATATTCGACAACTTCACCACAGGGGACTCCACTTCAAGCACGCCAGGCGATCCCGTCTGCGGCGCAGACCCTCGTGCCGGCGGCTCGCGCCTCATATCGGAGCGTTTTGTGCGGTTCTTGAATTGGCAGCGATTCCGGGGCCTTTTCTTCTTTGACGCCGACGAAATGAGCCCAGGCAGCGCCGCCCGCACTACGGGGCGACCCTTATCGGATTACCGCTGCAAGCGTCGATATTCGCTGTAATGCCGGATCGCTTTCGTGGCATGACCCAGGCGCTCGTGCAGCCGTGCCGCGTTGTAGTGGGCATCCGCAAATTCGGGGGCCAGTGCCATGCAGCGGTCGTAGCTCGCCAGGGCATCCGTCACGCGGTCCAGGTCTTCCAGCGCGACCGCAAGATTGAAGTGCAGCAATGCGTGGTCGGGCTGATGGCGCAGGGCTTCACCGTACAGCGCCACCGCATCCTTGCAGCGCCCCGCGTCGCACAGCATCACACCAAGATTGAGATACGCGTCCACATAGTCTGGCGCCAGCACGATGGCGCGGCGATAGGCGGCCTCGGCAGCGAGCGGGTCGCGCGCTTCGAGGTCCACGCCTCGCTGGAAAAGCTCGCCGGCATCCTCGTTCGCCGCGGCGCGGGCCGCGGGCTCCACCGGTGCTTTCGCCAGGAAGGCCACCGTGCTGCCTGCGGCAACCACCTCGAAATCCATCAGCAGCTGGCCCGAATCGGCCTGCCACTGCGTGCGGCCCTGGCGAACCGCGATCTCATTGCCCACCGCGGTGATGCGCAGGCCCGACAGCGGCAGCTCGCTGGGCAGCGTGGCCTTGAGTTGCCGCAACGAGCGCAGGATCTTGCGCGCCGGGATGTGGGCGCATTGGAGGCCGTGCGCGGTGCGCAGCAGCACCACGTCCTGGAAGCTGAAGCGGTATTCGCGGCGCTTGCCGCGGCTGGGCGTCACGAAGCCGGAGGCGATCAGGCCGCTGATCACCGCCTTCGACATGCCCAGCATCGCCTGGAGGTCTCGCAGGCTGTAGGTCTGCATCCTTACTTCCGGGCCCGGGCGCGGGACGGCGTCTCCTGGGCTGCCGGCGCGGGCGCGGCCCGGCGGGCGCCCTTGCGCTCCTTGGGCGCCTCAACCGCCGGTGCGGCGGCTGCGGGCGCCGGCGCAGGAGCGGGCTTGGCGCCAGGCTTGCGGCTGGTGAGGCTCGCGCGAAGCGCCTCGGTCAGGTCGATGATCTTGCCGCCGGCGGGCTCCTCGTGCGGCTCGGTGATGACCACCTGCTTGCCCGCGATCTTCTCGTCGATCGCGGCGAGGATGCGGTTCTTCTCCTCGTCTTCGAACTGCTCGGGCTCGTACGTGTCGGCGGCGATCTGGTCGATGAGCTGAAGGGCAAGCTGCAACTCGGGCGGCTTGACGTCGGCGCGCTCGATGTCGAGTTCCTTCATCGAGCGCACCTCGTCGGCATAGAGCAGCTGCTGCAGCACCAGGCCGTCTTCGCCGGGGCGCACCTGCACCACGTACTGTTTGCCCTTCCACGCCCAGCGCGCGAGCGCGCAGCGCCCGCTTTCGCGCATGGCCTGCAGCAGCAGCTGGTAGGGCTTGCCGCCGCGCTTGTCGGGCGCGAGGTAATACGCCTTGTCGTAGTAGATGGGGTCGACCGCCGCGAGCGGGATGAACGAAATGATCTCGATGGTGTGGCTGGCCGCTTCCTCCAGCGCCTTGAGCTCGGCGGGCGCGAAGGTGACGTAGCGGTCCTTCTCGAACTCGTAGCCCTTGACCATGTCGGCGCGTTCGACCACCACGCCTTCGTTGATGCACACGTACTGCTGCTTCAGGCGCGAGCCGCAGCTGTGCAGCAGGTTGAAGCTCACGGTCCCGGAGCTTTCAGTGGCCGAGTAGAGCTTCACCGGAATGGACACGAGCCCGAAGCTGAGCGAGAGCGATGCGATGGAACGAGCCGCCATGCTGCCACCTGCGAGGGAACGCCGAGATGGCAAAGGGTACCGCCAACGAACCGGCGCTGTCACGACAGGGTCGTCCGGCCCGGCGCGCCGCGGCCGGCAAAGCGCGTGCCCGGTTCAACGCTCCCGGCCGGCGCGGCGAAGCATCTGCATCACCGGCTCTGCCAGGTATTGAAGGGCGGTTCGCTCTTCACCCTTGATGTAAACCTCGGCCGGCATGCCGGCCTGCAGCTTGAGCGAGCCACTGCGGGCCAGCGAAGCAGGATCGGCCTCGACCAAGGCCACGTAATAGACCTGGTTCATCGCTCTGTCCAGCGTGCGGTCTGGCGCCACGTAGAACACCTTGCCTTCGACCAGCGGCGTCGTCGATTGCTTGAACGCGCTGAAGCGGATGTCGGCGCGCTGTCCCTTCTGCACTTGGCTGACGTCCTCGGTGTGGATATGAGCCTCGACCACCAGACGCGGATTGCGGGGCACGATCTCGGCGATCGGCTCGCGTGGCGACACCACGGATCCGGGCGTCGTGAACTTCAGGCCGATCACCTCGCCGGCCACCGGCGCCACGATGACTTGCCGGGTCGACGCGTCGACCGTCTTGCGCTGCTCCTGCTGTATCTCGGCCAGCCTGGCTGCGCTGGCCTTGAGCTGGTCACTCGCCTGCTGGCGATAGTCGCTCTCCAGCGATTTGATGCGCAGGTCGGCATCGATGAGCCGCTGTTCTGCGCGCGCAAGCTCGGAGCGTCGCTCCTCGAGCTTCACGCCATAGTCGGCCACCGTGGCCTCGAGCTGCGAAATGCGGGTCGCCGAGATGTAGCCGTCGTTCAGCAGGCGGCGATGCGTCTCCAGCTCTTGCGTCTGGTGCCCCAGCGATTCGGTAGCGCGGGCGATTTGTGCGCGCAGCGAAGCAGCCTCCTGGAGCACCTTGGCCTGCTGCGCGCGCAGCAGCGCCGACTGCCCGACCAGCGCATCGCGCCGCGCCCTGAACAGCGCGCGTTCCTTGGTCATCTGAGCGGCCAGCCGCGGGTCTTGGCGGGAAGCGTCCACCACCTCGGCCGGGAAACCGACCTCCGTACCGAACGTCTGCTCCGCTTCCAGGCGCGCCAGGCTGGCACGCTCGGCGAACACGCGGTAGTTCAGCCGGTTCAGGTCTGCATCGACGGACACGTCGCCCAGAACCAGCAGAGGTTCCCCCTGCATGACCTGCTGGCCGTCGCGCACCTTCACTTCGCGCACCGTACCGCCTTCCGCATGCTGGACCACCCGGCGATCCAGGTCGACCTTGACGAAGGAGCTTGCCAACACGGCGGACGACAGCGGCGCGAATGTCAGCCACGCGGCGACGGGAACCAAGCCCAGCATGAACACAGCCAGCGCCGAACGCCCGAGCCTGCGCGACTCGTCCACATGCTGTGCGAGCGAGTCGTGCGGCTCGACGGTCGCTGACATCGCGCCGCTCATGACGCCCCGCCCTCACGAAGCGCAAAGGCGGCCGGTGCTGGGTCGCCGTGGGCCGCGCGCCGCATGGCCACGACAAGCGCAGCCGCCGCGGGGGTTTGAGCGGCGGCGGCCGGCGGTCCCTTCGGCTGCATGGCCCTCATCACCTCCGCGGTCGGCCCGTACCGCTGTACTTTGCCGGCCTCCAGAACGAGCATCTTGTCCACGTGCTGGATCAAGTTCGTGCGATGGGTGACCACGATCACGGTCGCCTCCTTGCGAAGGTCAACCAGCGTTTCGGCCAACGCCTGCTCGCCTTCGGCGTCGAGGTTGGAGTTCGGCTCGTCGAGGATGACCAGCCTGGGGTTACCGTACAGCGCGCGCGCCAGGGCGATGCGCTGGCGCTGGCCCGGTGAAACGACCGCGTTGCTCGGGTCGATCCTCGTCTCGTAGCCTTCGGGCAGCGACAGGATCATCTGGTGGACCCGTGCGCGCTTGGCCGCCTGCACCACCTGCTGCGCATCCACCACGCCCAGGCGGGCAATGTTCTCTGCCACCGTGCCGTGGAACAGCTCCACGTCCTGAGGCACGTAACCCAGCCAGGGGCCCAGGCTTTCGCGCGGCCATTGGCACAGGTCGGCACCATCCAGACGCACGGTCCCTGCCGTCGGCTTCCACACGCCGGTGAGCAGTCGAAGCAGCGTCGACTTTCCCGCCCCGCTGGCACCAATGATGGCGAGCGACTCGCCCGCGTCGACCTGCAGCGACACCCCGGAGAGCAACAACTGGTCGCCCTGCGGCGTACGGAACACCAGGTTGTCGGCGCAAAGGCGGCCCGTAGGGGCTGGCAGTGCCATTCGTTCCGGCGAAGTGCTGCCCGAGGCGAGCAAGCCGCTCAAGCGAGAAAACGCGAAGCGTCCTTCTGCCAGGATCCGCCAGCTCCCCACGACCTGCTCCACCGGAGCGAGCGCCCTGCCGAGCAAGGTGGTGGTCGCGATCATCACGCCGGGGCTGGCCTCGCCGCGGATGACGAGATAGGCCCCGAGCGCCAGCATGAACACCTGCACCAGCTGGCGCACGGTGCGGGTGAAGGCGGCCATGGCGATGGTCTTGACGGCGGTCCGCCTCTGCAGCTCGGTGACTTCGGCGTTTCTCTGCCGCCAGCGGGCGATCAATGCATCGGTCATGCCGAGAACCTGTGCGACCTCAGCGTTCTGCAATGAGGCTTCGAGGTAACGGGTGGCCCCGGCGGCCGCGCTCTGCACCGCCTCGATCTCGCGTCGTGTGATCCAGTCGTTGAACAAGGCCATCGCGAGCATCAGCGTCGCGGCGCACGCCGCTGCGAGCCCGAGCGTGGGATGCGCCAACCAGATGACACCCACGTAGACGAAGACCCAGGGCAAGTCAAAGAGCGCGAGCAAGCCCTGCGCCGAAAACAGCGCTCGCAGCGCGCTGACGTCACGCATGCTCTCTGCGCTGCCCCGGCCGCTGCGACTGGCGCCTTGCGCAACGGCAATCTTGGTGACGACCGGCGACAGCGTCTCGGCAACGATGTTGCCGGCCACGCCTTGCAGCCGCGAGCGCAGATAGTCGAAGGCCAGCATCAAGCCGAGCGCGACCCCGACGCCAAGGCTCAGCATGAGCAGCGTGTCCGAGCTGCGGCTGCTCAGCACGCGGTCGAAGACCTGCAGCATGAAGATCGCCGGGACGAGCAGAAGCACGTTGATCAGGAACGACATGCCCGCCACGTACATCAGCGGGCGCTTGAGGAGTTGGAGCAGGTACTGCATGGCGCGCCAATCGGGTGGGGGATGCTAGTTCCCGGTCCCGAGGCGCATGCGGAACGAAGTCACGTGCGCCATGGCGATGGAGTGCATGTGGTGCGAACTGCGATCGCGGGCTGGTCCGCCGTACCGAGACTGCGCACTCTCGCGGCTGATGACATCCCGGTCCGCGCATCGAAGCTCGACATCGAACCTGTTCGCTAAACGCACAGGGTGGCTGTTGTCGTGCAGAGGAAATCACGCAGGGTCCATTTGAGGCTGAAGCGCCCCGTGCTCGAGGGGGAAGGTGCACACACCCCCTCCCATACATTCCGTTGCAATTCGCCGCCACGCCACAGCCACAGGAGTACTCATGGCCAGCACCACGACCAGCGGAACCATCACGTCTTTCACCCGAACGCCGCAAGCAAGCGGCGACGTGTTCACCACGGATGCAAGCGGCGCCATCCTGGCCGAGGACAACGTGCTCGGCACGCAGCCTCTCATCCTCGACGTGATGGCCAACGATCTCGGTGGCGCGGCGAAGACGCTGTACTCGCTGGACAACGGCCTGGTCGATGCGACCGGGCAAGTTGGGACCAGCGACCTTCTGCAGAAGAACGTGACCGGCGTGGTGGAGACGAGCCTGCACGGCGCCCGGATCTGGATCACCAGCGATGGCAAGGTGGCCTACGACGCGAGTCCGCTGGCCGCTCAGCTCCAGGCACTGCCGGCCAACCAGTTCTTTGAAGACACTTTCACCTACGCCATCAAACTTGGCAACGGCACGCTGAGCTGGGCCACGGCGACGATCCGCATCGCGGGGACCAATGACGCGCCCGTCGCCACCACCCCCGCAACCGCGCTCACGGGCAGCGTGCAGGAGGACGCTGCGACCACAGCCACCGGGCAACTAGGCGTGACCGACGTCGACAGCGGCGACCATTTGCACTGGAACGTGCAGGGCGACAGCACTGGCGCGCACGGCAGCATCGAAGTCGATGCCTCCGGCAAGTGGACCTACACACTCGCCAATGGCCAAGCGAACGTACAGTCCCTGGCAGCCGGCGACACCCGTACAGAGACCTTCACCATTCGTGCGACGGATGACAGCGGCGCCTTCGTCGACCAGACGGTCACGGTGGTGATCCTCGGGACCAACGACGTGCCGGTCGTCACCGGCACCGTGAGCGGCGCGACCGGCGAGGACGCCACGTCGCTCACGCTCAATGCACTGGCCCACGCAAGCGACGTGGATGCGGGAACTACGCTGACGGTGGCGGACCTGCCCGTTGCGCTGCCCGCCGGCGTGAGCTACGACGCTGCCACGCACAGTTTCACGCTGGACCCGAGCCATTCAGCCTTCCAATCGCTGGCAGCGGGCCAAACAACCACCGTGACGGTGAACTACGCCGTCAGCGATGGCACCGCCAGCACGCCCGCATCGGTGAGGTTCACGGTTACGGGAACTAACGACGCACCGGTGGTCAGCGGAACCTTGGCCGGCGCGGCCGACGAAGACAGCGCCCCGCTCACGCTCGATGCTTTGGCCCACGCGAGCGACGTGGATGCCGGCACCAACCTGACAGTGGCAGACCTGCCCGATGCCCTGCCCGCCGGCGTGAGCTACAACGGCGCCACACATAGCTTCACGCTGGACCCGAGCCATTCCGCCTTCCAGTCATTGGCAGCGGGCCAGACAACCACCGTGACGGTGAGCTACGCCGTCAGCGACGGCACGGCCAGCACGCCCGCCTCCGTAAGCTTCACGGTCACGGGGACCAACGACGCACCGGTCGTCACCGGCACCGTGAGCGGTGCGGCCGACGAGGACGCCGCGTCGCTCACGCTCGATGCATTGGCCCACGCAAGCGACGTGGATGCAGGCACTAACCTGACAGTGGCAGATCTGCCCGATGCCCTGCCCGCCGGCGTGAGCTACAACGCTGCCACGCATAGCTTCACGCTGGACCCGAGCCATTCAGCCTTCCAGTCATTGGCAGCGGGCCAGACAACCACCGTGACGGTGAGCTACGCCGTCAGCGACGGCACGGCCAGCACGCCCGCCTCCGTAAGCTTCACGGTCACGGGGACCAACGACGCACCGGTGGTCAACGGAACCTTGGCCGGCGCGGCCGACGAAGACCGCGCCGCGCTCACGCTCGATGCTTTGGCCCACGCGAGCGACGTGGATGCAGGCACCACGCTGACGGTGACAGATCTGCCCGATGCCCTGCCCGCCGGCGTGAGCTACAACGCCAACACGCACAGCTTCACGCTGGACCCGAGCCATTCCGCCTTCCAATCGCTGGCAGCGGGCCAGACAACCACCGTGACAGTGAGCTACGCCGTCAGCGACGGCACGGCCAGCACGCCCGCCTCCGTCAGCTTCACGGTCACGGGGACCAACGACGCACCGGTGGTCAGCGGCGCCGTGACCGGCGAGGCCGACGAAGACAGCGCCGTGCTCACGCTCGACGCATTGGCCCACGCGAGCGACGTGGATGCCGGCACCAACCTGACAGTGGCAGTCCTGCCCGATGCGCTGCCCGCCGGCGTGAGCTACAACGGCGCCACACATAGCTTCACGCTGGACCCAAGCCACGCGGCTTTCCAGTCGCTCGGGGCCGGTCAGACAACGACCGTGACGGTGAACTACGCCGTCAGCGACGGCACGGTAAACACGCCCGCCTCCGTAAGGTTCACGGTCACCGGCACGAATGACACGCCCGTAGTCAGCGGCACCGTGACCGGCGCAGCCGACGAAGACAGCGCCGTGCTCACGCTCGATGCATTGGCCCAAGCAAGCGACATAGATGCGGGCACTACGCTGACGGTCACTGATCTGCCCGATGCCCTGCCCGCCGGCGTGAACTACAACGCCGCCACGCACAGCTTCACGCTGAACCCAAGCCACGCGGCTTTCCAGTCACTCGCAGTTGGCCAGACGACCACCGTGACGGTGAGCTATGCCGTCAGCGACGGCATGACCAGCACGCCCGCCTCCGTAAGCTTCACGGTCACGGGGACCAACGACGCACCGGTGGTCAACGGGACCTTGTCCGGCGCAGCCGACGAAGACATCGCCCCGCTCACGCTCGATGCATTGGCCCACGCGAGCGACGTGGATGCAGGCACTAACCTGACAGTGGCAGATCTGCCCGATGCCCTGCCCGCCGGCGTGAGCTACAACGCTGCCACGCATAGCTTCACG
The DNA here is from genome assembly GCA_965653625.1 of uncultured Burkholderiaceae bacterium. Taxonomy (GTDB): domain Bacteria; phylum Pseudomonadota; class Gammaproteobacteria; order Burkholderiales; family Burkholderiaceae_C; genus Albitalea. The sequence continues at coordinate 27,763 of CBFHAS010000049.1, forward strand.
CTGGACCCGAGCCATTCAGCCTTCCAGTCATTGGCAGCGGGCCAGACAACCACCGTGACGGTGAGCTACGCCG
>CBFHAS010000050.1:0-27800 GCA_965653625.1 uncultured Burkholderiaceae bacterium
CCGGGGCCGCCCTGGGGGCGGCCTCGCGCGACGACAGGGGCTTGGCGCCCCAGGGGGATCAGGCGCGCGCGGGAGGCCCGCGGGCGAGCGCTCCGAGCGCCTGTGCGGCCAGTTGCCAGGCCGCATGCACGAGCGGCGTCGTGGTGCGCAGGGGCACGACGGGCAAGGCGCAGGGCGCGGTGCCCAGCGCATCGGCATGCATCAGCTGATCGAAGAGGTGGCAGTCGGCGCCGTTGGCTCCGTGGCCATCGAAGAGCGCGCCGAGCCGGTGCTCGCCCAAGTGCACACGGTCATGCACAACGCGGTGCACCAGGCCCAGCCACTGCGCAAACAACAGCGCAGCCGTCACCACCGCGGCAAGCACGGCGCGGCGGGTGAGGTGTCTGGCGGTGAAGGGCGACGTCGGCATGGGCGGCAACCCGCGAGGATAGCCGACCGAAATTGGCGGGGGCCTACCGGCGCATGCGGTGGGCGAATGTCTTGCGGAACTTCTCCACCTTCGGCGCCACGGTGAAGGCGCAGTAGCCCTCGTTCGGATGGTTGGCGAAGTAGTGCTGGTGATAGTCCTCGGCGCGGCTGTAGTTTTCCACCGGCCGAAGCTCGGTGACTACGCGAGCGCCGTGATGGCGGTTCACCTCGTCGAGGACCTCGTGCGCCACGCGTTCCTGCGCGGCGTCGTGAAAGTAGATGCCCGAACGGTACTGCGTGCCCACGTCGTGGCCCTGGCGGTTCAGCGTGGTTGGATCGTGGATCGTGAAGAAGATCTCCAGGATTTCGCGCAGCGGGATGCGTGCACTGTCGAATGTCACACGCACGACTTCGGCGTGGCCCGTCGTGCCACGGCACACCTGTTCGTATGTGGGGTCGGGCACATCGCCATTGGCATAGCCGGACTCGACCGCAATCACTCCGTCGACGCGCTCGTAGACCGCCTCCAGGCACCAGAAGCAGCCGCCCGCGAGGGTGATGGTCTCGGGCATCGGGTTCATGTGCGTGACTCCATGCGTCGTGCCTTTGGGGCGTGATTCGGCAGGGGATTCTCGTGGCAGTCGCATGGCCCCACGCGCTTATCATGAGTCGCAACCGATCGCCGGGGGCTTGCACCATGAAGACGCCATTCCGATGGGACGACCCGCTGCACCTGGACGAGCAGCTGAGCGACGATGAACGCGCCGTGCGCGATGCCGCCCGCTCCTATTGTCAGGAGCGGCTGCAGCCCCGCGTGCTGATGGCCGCGCGCCATGAACACTTCGATCGGGAGATCATGAACGAGATGGGCGCGCTCGGCATGCTGGGCTCCACCATCGAGGGCTACGGATGCCCCGGCGTCAATCACGTGAGCTACGGCCTGGTGGCGCGCGAGGTGGAGCGCGTGGACAGCGGCTACCGCAGCGCGATGAGCGTGCAAAGCTCGCTGGTCATGCACCCCATCCACGCCTACGGCAGCGAGGCTCAGCGCCAGAAGTACCTGCCGCGCCTGGCCACCGGCGAATGGGTGGGCTGCTTCGGCCTCACCGAGCCCGATCACGGCAGCGACCCGGGCAGCATGGCCACGCGCGCCAAGCCGGTGGACGGCGGCTGGCGCCTGAAAGGCAGCAAGATGTGGATCACCAACTCGCCCATTGCGGACGTGTTCGTCGTCTGGGCCAAGCTGCAGGATGCCGACGGCAAGGCCGGCGGGCCCGAGGCCATCCGCGGCTTTGTCCTCGAGAAGGGCATGCCGGGGCTTGCGGCGCCCAAGATCGAGGGCAAGATGAGCCTGCGCGCCTCGACCACCGGCGAAATCGTGATGGACGATGTGTTCGTCCCGGCCGCGAACCTGCTGCCCAATGCGAGCGGCCTCAAGGGCCCGTTCGGCTGCCTGAACAAGGCGCGCTACGGCATCGCCTGGGGGGCACTTGGCGCGGCCGAGTTCTGTTGGCACGCCGCGCGGCAGTACACGCTGGACCGCTCGCAGTTCGGCCGGCCGCTGGCGGCCAACCAGCTCATCCAGAAAAAGCTGGCCGACATGCAGACCGAGATCGCGCTGGGCCTGCAGGCGTGCCTGCGCGTTGGCCGGCTGATGGACGAAGGCCATTCGGCGCCAGAGATGGTGTCCATGATCAAGCGCAACAGCTGCGGTAAGGCGCTGGAGGTGGCCCGGCTGGCGCGCGACATGCACGGCGGCAACGGGATCCATGACGAATACCACGTCATCCGCCACATGATCAACCTCGAAACGGTGAACACCTACGAGGGCACGCACGACATCCACGCACTGATCCTGGGACGCGCGCAGACGGGGATCCAGGCCTTCTCGTGATGCGGCGCCGCGGCGAGCGGCCAACCCGAGTCGCGTCAAGGGCCTTGCCGGCGATGCCCCGCTCGCCGCCGCGCCTGCGGTAGAAGACGGTGCGGTGGGCACGACAAGCATCGAGGAGTACGCGCGATGGAAAACGTGCCAACCGAGGCCGGCCTGGCCTTGCGAACGTTCGGTGCAGGCGATGAGCCGGCACTTGCCGAAATCCAGGACGAAAAGATCGGACCTCGCCTGGTGACGCTGCGTGCGGCGGACACCGGTGGGCAGCGGTCGGCCGCCAACATCCTGGTCCACAGGATGTACGCGACGCGGGGCTACAAAACCTCCCTCGGCGAGTCGGAGGAAAAGAACGTCCTGACGCTGCTCGCGATCGAGCGGCAAGAGACCATCGGGACGCTTTCGCTTCGCTTCGACTCGCCCGACCAGGGCCTCCTGGCCGATGACCTCTTCCGGGAGGAGATCAATGCGCTGCGTGCCGACGGGCGCCGGATCTGCGAGTTCACCAAGCTCGCGATGGACCACGTCGTAAAGTCAAAGCGCGTCCTGGCCTCGCTGTTCCACACGGCTCACATCTGGGCGCACGGCGTGATGGGGTTCGACGATGTGGTCATCGAGGTGAACCCTCGGCATGTGCGCTTCTACCGCAAGGCCCTCGGCTTCACCGTCATGGGGCCCGAACGGCTGAATCGCCGCGTGCTAGCGCCTGCCGTGCTGCTGCGATTGGAGCTCGCCCATGCGCGGCAGCAGATCGACTTGTACGCAGGGCAGTCGCGGCCTGGCGCCGGCGAGCATTCGCTGTACCCCCACTTCTTCTCGGCAAAAGAGGAGGCCGGCATCCTGGCCCGCCTGCCGCGGCCGCAATGGGCCGACGCAGCGTAGCCGAGCATCGCTGCATCACGGCGCGTGTGCGCATAGCGCGCCGCTCATCGAGCTTGGGGATGCGCAATTCCGCAATTCAAATCCACGACGACATGCAAACCGGAGCCACAAGCCCCCGGTATTAGACTGCTTCGTTGGACATTGCCGAGAGGACGGATGAAACCAGGCAGGGCAGTCAGGAGTTCATGGCGGGTCTTGGTCACCGTCGCCGCAGCGGCCGGCATGCCGCTGCGGCCAGGACCGGCCGTCGCCGCCACGCCGGCGGGCTCGGTTCCCGACGTGGCCGACATGGACATTGCCGAGTTGGTAAACGTGCGCGTGTCCCCGTTCGATGTGTCTTCCAATCTGGACCGTGGCTACAGGGCGTTCCACTCGGTGTCCGGCTCGCGCTTCGACGCCCCCATCCGCGATCTGCCGTTCGCCATCCAGGCGTTCACGGAGTCCTTCATCAAGGACCAGAAGCCGGTGAACCTGCACGACGTGGCCCGCTACTCCCCGGGAGTCACCTACCGCAGCAACGACTTCACCGAAGGCAACGCCAACTTGGCCATCCGCGGCTTCGCCGTGAGCCAGGTGCCTGGCGCCCCGCAGGTGCTGCGCGACGGATACAACGGGCCCTCGATCTTCGACTTCACCAACATCGCCCGCGTCGAAGTGGTCAAGGGACCCTCATCGTTCCTGTATGGCCAGGTGGCCCCGGGCGGGATCGTCAATGTCATCACCAAGAGCCCGCAGCCGCGGTTTGCCGGAGCAGCAGACCTCACCTATGGCTCTTATGGGCAGTACCGGGCCGAGGTCGACCTCACCGGACCCGCCGCCGACCGGCTCTTCTATCGACTGGCGGCCTCGTACGACCAGGATATTCACTACTGGGACCCGTACGACGCGCACAGCTACACCGTGGCGCCGTCGCTGCTGTGGAAGCCGACCGACCGCCTCAGTGTGTCGGTGAAGTACGAAGGCCTCCACAAGCACGAATCCCCTCAATTGCTCCAGAAGCCGGCGTACACCCGGCAAAGCGGCGTCGTGCCGACGCCTTCCGATCCCAATCGGGTAGGCGTCGAGGTGCCCGGCCTGCCGGACACCTGGAACAGCATGTCGAACGCAGACTATCGCGTGAGCACCACCGACGGCTTGACCACCTGGCTGGACTTCGAGGCCGACGATCACTGGAATCTGCGTGTGGGCTACTCCCACCAGCGGTACACAGTCGACATGGTCTACAGCGGCAACTTGGCCATGGTGAACAACACCACATTTCTGCAGGGCCGTCGCTTCAGAAGGCAAATCTACGACAACAGGGATGACACCTGGTCGCTCGACGCGGTGGGCAGGTACAAGCTGGGCGGCACAAGTCTGCGCCTGCTGCTCGGCGCACAACACGTCCGGCGCCGCTTCGATGACCGCGCGTCGCAGGCACCCAACGATCCGGCGCTGGGCAGCGACCCCGTCGCGTCACCTCTCCCGCTGTGGGACTTGCGCGATCCGTCCACTTGGAATCGTGACGTGAACATCCCCTTGTCGGCACTCACGGCCAACCCGACCGACCGCAACTCCCGCTACACCGACCGGTCGGTGTACGCCGGTGCGACCTTCGGTTTCATGGAGGATCGCTTGCTGCTGCTGGCCGGCTGGCGGCATACGTCCACACGGGCCACCGTGACGGACCGCTTGGCGGGTTCCGTACAGCCGTTCTCGGCGACCAAGGTCACGCCACAGTACGGCGTGCTCTACAAACTGAACCCGGCGCTGTCGGTTTTCGCTTCGTATGCCGAGTCGTTCGTGCCGGGACAGCGTGTCCTCACGCGGCCCGATGGCACTTCAGCACCCGCAGAACCCACGCAGGGCAAGGGCTATGACATCGGCCTGAAGGCCGACCTGCTCGGTGGCCGGATGTCCACCACCTTGACCCTCTTCGATCTACGCAACAAGAAGATCGTCAACGACCTGGCTCGGACCAACACGGCGGGCGAGATCGTGAACTCCAGCGTGCAAAGCGGCGAGCAGCGATCACGTGGCGTGGAACTGGACACGACCATCGCGCCCACTGACAACTGGCAGATCTATCTCTCCTACAGCTACATGGACGCCCGCATCGTGGAGTTCAGCGGCAACGACGCCGCCATCCTGGCGCAGGACCCCTCCACGCTGGATGCCGCGGGACAGGCGAACTACAAGAACGTGTTCCTGCTTCATGACGCAAGGCTTCAGATGAGCGCGCCGCACATGGCGAATGTGTGGACACGGTATGACTTCGCGAACGGCGGCTACCTGGGCGGCGGCTTCAACCTGGTACGCGACCAGACCCTGCTGCCCGACGGTCCGCCCTCCTTGCGTCAGAGCTACGCGCTCGTGAACGCACTGGCGGGCTACGCTTGGACACGCGGCGGACACCACTTCAGCGTCGAGCTGATGGGCAAGAACGTCGCCAACGAGCACTACCGGCCGTCTCAGAGCACACGGTCACGCCCACGCGAACTGCTCCTCACCTTCAAAGCTTCTCTGTGAGCCTGGCGTGAATCGAACGGGCTCGCCGTTTCAATGCACCAAGGGGTGGGCTGTCGCCGGCTTGTTGCTCGTGATCCTGCACCTGCCCTGTGGAGCAGAGGCCCAGGACGCGGTGCAGAACCGCAGCAAGGTGGAAGCAGCCTTCCTTCGCAACTTCGCGCGCTATGTCAGCTGGCCGGCACACTCGTTCAGCAACGATCAGGCTCCCTGGATGGTCTGCGTGCTGGGAGACGATCACTTCGATGGTTCCCTGGAGAACACCCTGCGCGGCCGGGTGGAACAGGGCCGGTCGTTCGAAGTGGTGCGCGCTGCGGTGCCGGAGGCGCTGCCTACCTGTCAGATCCTGTTCATCGGATTCCAGAGTGCAGCCAGGCGGCGCTCCGTCCTGGACCGTCTGAAGAACCAGCCGGTGCTTACCGTGGGCAACTCACAGGACTTCCTCAGCGAAGGAGGCGTGATTCGCCTTCTGCCCGGCGAACGCATCGAGATGAGCATCAACCTGGACCAGGCGCGCAGCGCATCGCTGGGCATTCCCGCCAAGATGCTGGAAGTTTCTCGCGATGTCGTCGAGAACGGCACGGTGAGGAGGCTGCGGTGATAGGCCGTCAACCCCGTGACATTCGCAGCAGGCTGGCACTCGTGCTGGTCGTCGGAGCCGTGCTGGCCTTCGCCGCTGCAGGCGGTGGTTTCATGCTGGTCCAGCGCCTCACGCTGGAGCAGCGCGCCCGCACCGCCATGGAGGCGTATGCGCAACTCGTGTCCGTGGGCGCCGAGTCGGCGGTGGCTTTCGCCGACCCTGGACGTGCGCAGGAAATCCTGGACACGCTGCGCACCAATCCGCAGATCCTCCAAGCGCAGATCGTGCTGGCCGACGGCCGGACGCTGGCGCGCTACACCGCGCCGGGGCAGATGGCCACGGTACTCGCGCCGCAACCACCTGAAGGCTTTCACCTCTCCACTGAGCACAACAGGGCGGACCTCGTGCGCAGTTTGAACGATGGCGCCCGCATGGGTATCGGCATGAGCCTGTCGGAACTGCAACGCCAGACGCGCGACGCCCTGCTGGTGTTCGGCGGCGGTGTGTTGCTGCTGCTGGTGGGAGTCACGCTGGGCTTGCTGGTGGCGCTGCAGCGAGCGATCGTGCGCCCCATCTCCGCGCTGGCCGAGGCCGTGGACCAGGCCCGGGTGCGGGCCGACTACACCCGGCGGGTGCCGGCGGCGGGGGCCGACGAAGTGGCCAGGCTCGGCAACGCCTACAACACCATGATGGACGCCATCCAGGATCGCGACGATGAATTGCGGCGCCACAAGGACGAGCTCGAGCACACCGTTGCGCAGCGCACCGCAGAGCTTCTTGTAGCGCGCGACGCGGCCGAGGCAGCGAACCAGGCCAAGAGCGCTTTCCTGGCGAACATGAGCCACGAGATCCGAACGCCCATGAACGCGATCATCGGGATGTCGGCGCTCGCGCTCAGGAGCGGCCTCACCCCCCGGCAACAGGACTACATCGAGAAGGCCAGCGTCGCGGCGCAGTCGCTGCTGGGCATCATCAACGACATCCTCGACTTCTCGAAGATCGAAGCCGGCAAGGTCACCATCGAATCGGTCGCGTTCAGCCTGCGCGACGTGCTCGACACCGTGGCCGACGTGGTGGGCATGGATGCCGAGAAGAAGGGCCTCGAGCTGCTGTACGCCGAGCCGCCAGATCTGCCGATGAAGCTCGTGGGCGACCCTTTCCGGCTGGGACAAATTTTGCTGAACCTGAGCAACAACGCGGTGAAGTTCACCACGCGCGGCGAGGTGCGGATGTCGGTGGACCTGGTGTCCCGCCAGCCGCATGCGGTGCAGCTTCGCTTCGAGGTGCGCGACACAGGCGTGGGCATCGATGACGAGCAGCGCCAGCGCCTCTTCCAGCCCTTCGAGCAGGCCGACGCGTCCACCAGCCGGCAGTACGGCGGCACCGGCCTCGGTCTGGCGATCAGCAGGCAGCTCGTTCGCTTGATGGGCGGGGAACTTGAGGTCGACAGTGCGCCCGGCCGGGGCAGCCGCTTTCACTTCACCTTGCGCTTCGCGCTGGGGCAGGCCGAGGCCGCGCCCGTCGATCCGATTCATCTGCGCGGCATCCGGGCACTGGTCGTCGACGACCACGATGGGGCGCGCGACGTGGTGGCCGGGATGCTGGAACGCATGGGCGTGCATGCTGACAAGGCGGCCGGTGGACCGGAGGCGATGGCCAAGATGGCGCTGCGCGACGCGGGCGATGCGCCCTACGACTTGATCCTGCTCGACTGGAAAATGCCGGGCATGGACGGGCTCGAATGTGTACGGCAGATCGCCGGGCATGAGCGGGCCGGACGAACGGTACGCATCGTGCTGATGTTCATGGGCTTGAGCCACGACGACGTGGCGTGCCAGATCGAAGAGCAGAATCTTGCGGTGGCGGCCCTGCTCAGCAAGCCGGTCACTCCATCCTCCCTTTTCGCTACCTGCTCCCAAGCCCTGGGCTTCGGAGCAACCGCCACCGAACGCGCCGCTCAGCGCCCAGGAGCCGCGATGGACGATTTCGCAAAGCTCAAGGGGACACGCATCCTCCTGGTCGAGGACAACGAGGTCAACCGCGAAGTCGCGCTCGAAGTGCTCGTCGACGCGGGCGTCTCCGTGGACGTGGCCCGCAATGGCCGCGAGGCGCTGCAGATGCTCGAAAAGCAGCGCTTCGACGGCGTGCTGATGGACTGCCAGATGCCGGTGATGGACGGCTTCGAAGCCACGCGTGTGCTCCGGCAGCGCCCCGAATGGCGCCACTTGCCCGTCATTGCCATGACGGCCTGCGCGATGGTGGGCGACCGCGACAAGGCCCTGGACGCCGGGATGGACGATCACATCGCCAAACCCATCCAGATCGACGAGATGTTGGCCACGCTGGCGCGCTGGGTGTCGCCCCAGCACAAGCGCGCCGCGTCGCCCGAGCCGTCATCAGGCGGAGTGGATCTGGCCTCGTTGCCCGGGATCGATGTCGAGGCAGCGTTGGCCGGCATGCGCGGCAACGAGGCATTGCTGCGGCGTTCGCTGCGCAACTTCCTGGACAAGGAACGAGACTTCACCGCCCGTTTCACGGCCGCCTGGCACGGCAACGATCCATCGCTGCCCAGGCTGCTGGCGCACAACCTGCAGTCCCTGGCCGGCACACTGGGTATGCAAGCCCTGCGACCGGCCGCGATGGCGCTGGAGCAGGCCTGCCGCGACGGGGCCGACACCGCCACGATGGAGCAGCGCGTGCAGACGGTGAACGCGCTGCTCGAGCCGATCCTCACCGGCCTTGGGTCGCTCGCAGGCGAGCCTGAGGACAACGCCTGAACCGCCATACCGCCCGGCGTCACCTCGCAAGGTACGGATAGCTGAAGCCGATGAAGTGCACCGCGTTGACCGTGAAGTGCACGAGGACTGCCGCCTCGACCCGCCGTGTCCAGACGTAGGCAAGCGAGTACCCGAGCCCGGCAAGCGCGGCGAAAGCCATGAGTGGCGCACCCCCGCCGGCATGCGCGAGAGAGAACAGCGCTGTCGAGATCAGCACCGGCAGCCAGACCAGCCGGGGAAAGTGCTCGCACGCCCGCGTAATCTGCTCCTGGATGACGCCGCGAAAGAACGCTTCCTCGGCAACACAGGTGAACAGGAGGTTGATCATCAGGAAGCTCAGGGCTTCTGGAGGCCACTTGGGATCCCAGCGCACATGGCCGAGCGCCATCGCCACGCCAAGCACAACGACGGCCGTCGCCAGCGCCGTGAGCAGCGAAGGCATCGCCATGCGCCGCAGGTCGTTGAAGCTCTTGACGTGCGGCGCCATCAGGGCGAGGAGCAGCAGCCCGACCGCACCCTTGTCGAAGTTCGCGTACTGCGTGACTGGCCCGGAGTCGGCGCTGAAGCGGACCGCGTCGATGACGACCGGATTCATGAACCCTGGCACGGCATGCAGCGCAAGAGCCAGGGCAAGGACGATCGCACCCAGCGTCGCCAACACCCTCAGCAAAGTGCAGCCCAGGTTGCGCGATGACCACGCCAGCGCGGCCAGCAGCGCGAGAGACAGCGCGGCCGGCCATTGCAGAACGCCGGTCGATATGCCGGCAACGATGGCTGCGACGAACAGCAGCAGCCATGGCGGCACCGGGCGCCACGAAGGCACGGCAATCGCCGGAAGCCACACCGCACAGATGGACGGGCCCAGGAGCGCGAAAGTCACGAGCATGCTTTTTCTTCCCTGATGAGCGCCTTCGGGGCCGGGCTGCGCCCAGCCCGCCCCCCGCGGGGGACAAGGAAACTTGGGGCGGCCCGGCGTTTCCTTGAGAGTCACGTTGTTTGCGCGCGGCTGTGGACGCAGCCGCCGATGCCGGAGCTGGTCGCCCGCCTGCCGCCGCGGCGGTTTCAAGCGCCGAACTCGTACCGCGCCGTCAGCTGCAGCATCCAGTGTCGCGTGGGCGCCGGCTCGAAGAAGCGGCGATTGGCCTCGTTCACGATCACCGAGCCCGCATGGCGTCGGTTGCCAGCATTCTCCAGGCGAAGAAGCCCGTCGAAGCGCCAGCCGAGCGCGCGCCGCGTGAGGCCGGTGCGCAAGTTGGTGACGGTCGCGGCAGGTGCGGCGTCATCGTTGGCGTCGTTCACGAACAGCCGGCCGGTATGCACCAGCTCCACGGCCGCATGAAAGCCGGGCCATGCGCTCGGGCGCCACGCCAGTTCGGCAAAGGCTTGACGCTCGGGCACGCCGGGCAGGCGATTGCCGGCAGGCACCGTCACTGCAGTCGCCCCGCTGCCGCTCACGAAGCTGTCGGTGAAACGCGCGCGCAAGGCGGTGAAGCTGGCGGTGGCTTGCAGCGATTCCCCCAGCCGCCCTGCGTATGAAAGCTCCACGCCACGGCGCGAGGTGCGCCCCGCGTTCTTGAAGCGCGACCGGCCGCCTTCGTTGCTGTCGACCACGATTTCATCGTTCGTGTCGATGTCGAACAGCGCCAGGTCCACGCGCTGCCCAGGCATCGGCATCAGCTTGGCGCCCACCTCGGCATGGCGGCTGCGCGAGGCGCGCAGGTCGGTGTTGAGGCCGGTGCCCGCCAGCCGGTAGGCGATCTCCGTGAAGGTGGGCGTCTCGAAGCCCCGGCCCGCGTTCGCATACAGGTTGGCCCAGGGGCGCACGCGCCACGCCACGCCGACCACCGGGTTGGTGGCCTCGTACTCGACCGCGCCACTGTCGTCGGGGTTGTCCGCGGTGATGAAACGATCATGCGAGCGAAAACGCACGCGGCTCGTGCGCGCCCCGGCAGTGAGCGTCCAGGCGGGCACGAACTGCCAGGCGGCCTGCACGAAGGCATCGCGGTTGTCGACTCGGTTGAGCTCGTCGCGCTTGAGTTCGCCTTGCACGCCGCCGTCGTTGATATAGCCTTGCCGGTCTTCGCGCATGCGGTCGTATTCAATGCCGGCGGTCACCTCGAGAGAGCGCTCATTGGCCAGCGGCATGCGGTGCGCCACCTGCACTGCCGCGCCGGCAAAGCCGCGTTCGAACTGCACGATGCCGCCGCTGGAGGTGGGCGCAGTCTGCGCCGCCGGCGGAATGGACAGCGCGTTGTCGAGGTCCCGCCCGCCCACGTAGAGGCGGCCGGTGAGCGTGGTGCGATCACCCAGTCGGTGCTCGACCACGCCGCCCAGCTGCCGCTGGCGAACGCTCTTGCGCGCATCCTGCTGAAAGGCCAAGGGCACGGCCTGCCGCGGATTGGCTTCCCATTGCGCGCGGGTGAGGCCCAGCGGGTCAAGCGAGGTGGGCTGCTCCAGCGCGTTGAGCACCACGCGGGCCTGGGTGTCTTCGCCCAGCGCCACGCTCCAGCGTGCATTGAGCTGCCCGCGGCGCGCTTCGCTGTGCTGGCGATAGCCGTCGGTGCGAAAGTGCGAAGCCTCGACGGTGAGGCCCTGCCCTGCCCCGCTGGTGCTGAACTTGGCGCCGATGCGGCGCTGGCCAAAGGAGCCGGCGGCGGCCGACAACGTCATCGTGGGCGCGGCGGCGTCGTCTTCGGTGAACACCTGAACCACACCTCCGGCCGCGTTGCCGTAGAGCTGCGCCAGCGGACCGCGCAGCACTTCGATGCGGCCGGCCGAGCCCAGTGCGATGGTGGACGCTTGGCCTTGTCCATCGGGCATGGTCGCGGGAATGCCGTCGACGATGAGCCGCACACCGCGGATGCCGAAGGTCGATCGCGCGCCAAAGCCGCGGATCGACAACTGAAGGTCCTGCGCGTAGTTCTGCCGGTTGAGCACCGCGATGCCGGGCACGCGGTTGAGCGACTCCGACAGGTTGACTTGCGGCCCGGCGAACTCGATCGCCTCGCGCGTGACGGCCGAGATGGCGGCCGGCGCCTCGAACGAACGCGTGCCGCTGCGCTGCACGCTCACCACCACCGGATCGAGTTGAACCGGGGTGTCGACGGGCTGTGCCGAGACGCCAGAGGCGATGGTGACACCGGCAGCCAGGAGCGGTGCCCGGTACCGACGGCGTGCGCATCTCATTTCGGACTCCTCCGCTGGTCTGCGGTCTGCGGTCTGCGATAGACCCATGCCAGCGGCCCAATGATTCTGGAAGGGTGAGCAGGCCCGGACCGCCGGGCTTTCACTCACCCGCGCCGATATGCGCGCACTCGGGACAGCGCCGCGCGAAATGCGCACAAAGTCTCGCACGTCGTCGGCCGCGGACGAGACTGTCGCGACACCGCGAGGGAGCGCGGGCCATACGGCGACAATCTCGGCCCGTCGCCAGCTGCTCGCCATCCTTGTGAACAACGTGATTGAACTCTTCGGCCTCGCACCGTGGAAGCCCGTCTTCGCAGCCCTCCTTCTGCCTCCGGTTCCGTTCCTCCTGCTGGCGCTGATCGGCGCGCGCCTCATGCTGGCCCGACGCGGCCTGGGCTGGCTGCTGATCCTCACCAGCGTGCTCGGCCTGTGGTTTGGCAGTACCTCGGCGCTGGGCGGATGGCTGGAGCAGCACGTACTGCGGGCACCGCCGGCATTGAAAGCCGCGCGCATCGAGGCGCTTCGAGCCCAGGCGCGCAAGGATCCGACCACCGCCATCGTGGTGCTCGGCGGCGGCATGGAGCCCCTCGCACCCGAATACGGCATGAGCAACCTGCAGCCCTTCTCGCTGGAGCGGCTGCGCTACGGCCTGTGGCTGTCGCGCCAGACCGGCCTTCCGGTGGCCTACAGCGGCGGGTTGGGCTGGGGCCAGGCGCCGGGGTCCACCGAGGCAGAAGCCGCCGCGCGCATCGCCGCACAGGATTTCCAGCGGCCCCTGCGCTGGACCGAGGGCGAGTCGCGCGACACGCGGGGCAATGCCGGACTCACCGTACCGCTGCTCAGCAAGGCCGGCGTCCGCCACGTGGTCCTCGTGACCCACGGCTGGCACATGCCACGCGCGCAGCGCAGTTTCGAGGACGCGGCGAGGGGCTCGGGCATCACCATCGAAGCCGCACCCATGGGGCTGGCCCGGCAGGTGGAAGCGCCGGCACTGGAGTGGCTGCCCAGCGGCCTGGGCTACAGCCGCGTGCGGCAGGTGTTGAGGGAGTTGGCGGCCAGCTTGGCAGGCGCTTGAGCCCCGACGCGGCAGGGGCTGCTTGACCTTCCCATGATGGCAAGGTCGAGGAACTCATGTCGATCTGATGTCGCGGGTGGCGCCACCGGCTCAGCGCCGCTCCTGACGCCACGCCGGACCCTCCCGCACACGCAACCTCAGCGGCCGGCCGCGGCCTTGTCGAGCAGCCCCGTGGACCACAGGTCGCCGGGCAGCGTCATCATCCGCGAGGGCAGCAGCACCTCGCCCAGGGGGCCGCGCGCCACGGCAGTGATCCCCGGCTCCATCTCTTCGAGGTGCAACAGTTCAAGCAGCCGGGTGTCCATGCGCAAGCCACTGGACGTCGCCGCCGCCTGGGCGAGAAGCCAGTCGTCGGCGCGGCGCTGCTCCACCTTGTCGAGCGCCGCCTGGAAATGCGCCAGCAGCTGCTCTCTCACCCAGGGCTTGGGCAGGTAGCGGAAAACGTCGACCTGCCGGCGGTCCTCGATGACGCGGGCCATGTCCGTTGGGCCGAGCAGCATGAGCCGCACCGCGTCGGGCTGAAGGGCGCGCGCCTCGCTCATCAGCGCAATGCCATCGAGCCCCGGCATGCGAAGGTCGCTGGCGATGATGTCCACGCTCGTCTCGTGCAGAAAGCGCAGTGCCTCGCGCGGGTCGACGAAGGCATGCACCGTCACCTGGTCGCCAAAGCGCCACGGCAGCTCCTGCCTCAGCTTCTCGACCACCAGGCGCTCATCGTCCACCACCACGATGGTGCGCGAGCGTGCCGCATTCCGGCGCCCGAGCAGCGGCGCCTTGCGCCCGGCGCGCAGCATGGTTTCGATCACCTCGACGGGCTGCGGCGCACTGAAGTGGTAGCCCTGGAAGAAGTCGCAGTGGTTGGCCGCGAGCAGCTCCAGCTGGCTCTCGTTTTCCACCCCTTCGGCGGTCACCTTCATGCCCAGGCTGTGGGCCATGGCGATGATGGCGCGGGTGATGGGCAGGGCGTCGCTATCGCCGGTAACGGCCGGCACAAGCGAACGATCGATCTTGATCACGTCCAGCGGCAGGCGGCGCAGATAGCTGAGGCTGGAGTAGCCCGTGCCGAAGTCGTCGAGAGAGATCTCGACGCCCAGGCTGCGCAGACGCCCGAGCTGCTGGGCGGCATCGGACAGGTGCTCCACCAGCACCGTCTCGGTCACCTCGATGCCCAGCCGTTGCGCATCGAGCCCGGTACGCGCCAATACTGCCTCGACACGCGCGGCCAGATCGCCCTGCCTGAGCTGCAGCACGGACACGTTCACGTTCATGCGCACCGGGGGCAAGCCCTCGCGCTGCCAGCGGGCGGCCGTGCGGCACGCTTGCTCCAGCACCCAGTCGCCGATGGCGCCGATGAGGCCGGCTTCCTCGGCGATGGGGATGAACTGCGCCGGGCTCACCGAGCCGTGAACCGGGTGCTCCCAGCGCAGCAGCGCCTCCACGCCGATCACGTTTCCTGAGGCGATCTCGACCTGCGGCTGGTACACGAGCTCCAGTTCATCGCGCGCGATGGCGTGGCGCAGTGCGGCTTCAAGTGCAAAGCGTTCGGGATCGGGCTCGTCGCGCCCGGCGTCGTGCAGCGCCCAGGTGTTGCGGCCCCGCTGCTTGGCGCGGTCCAGTGCGATGGCGCCGTGGCGCAGCAGGCGTTCGACGTCGGCACCCGCGGCCTGCGCCACGGCGATGCCGATGCTGGCCGTGATGAAGACTTCCTGATCGCCCACCTCGATGCCGGGCGCGATGGCGTCCAGGATGGCCGCCGCGATCTCCTGGACCTGCGCGCGGGCATCGGCCCCGAGCAGCACCACCACCAGTTCGTCGCTGTCGAAGCGCGCGAGCAGCGCGTCATCAGGCAAGCAGGCCGCCACGCGATGGGCCGCGGCCCGGAGCACCGCGTCAGCCGCTGCGTTGCCCAGGGCGGCGTTGATGCGGCTGAAGTGATCGATGTCGACAGACAGCAGGGCCGGCACATGCGCGGCTTGCTGCGCCTCGCCGCGCAGCGCTTCCAGGCGCTGCTGCAAACCATGCCGGTTCGGCAGGCCCGTGAGCACATCGTGCCCGCACACATAGGACGCACGCTCCTCGGCACGGTGCCGCTCGGTCACGTCGCAGGCCGAGGCCACCAGGAAGCCGACCTTGCCTGCCTCGTCGAACACCGGGCACAGTGCGAAGTCCACCGTGATCGTGCGGCCATCGACGGTACGGATCGAGGTGTCGAAGCGGCTCGGCTCGCCTCGCCGGCCGGCTTCGAGCGCGGCACGTAGGCGCTCGCGCGCCGCCTCCGAATGCGCCCACCACGGAGTGCGGTCGTAGGGCATGCCGGCCACGTCGCGGAGCTTCGCGCCCACGACTTCTAGAGCGGTCTGGTTGGCATGCATCAGCGTGCCGTCGGGCATCAACAGCCCCACCATCACCGACGAGTTCAGGCTGTCGACGAACGACGCCCAGTTCCACCGCCGTCCCGGCGCTGACTTTGTGGTCATGTGGTCCATCCCTTGGAATCCGTTACTACAACTGCTGCACCGCCTTGCCTTGCGATGCACTGCAGCATTCTCAAAGGCGGTTCTCGCACCGAAAGGCCGAAATAGCGGGGAAAGCGGCGCCTGTTCGCACAGGATCGGTTCGGGCGGCGCGTTTCCACGCGGAAAGGGTCACCCCTCTGTGATCACGCTGCAGCGCTGGCCCCGGCGCGCGACCAGACCAGCAGCAGATTGTTGGACGGCATCGCCACGCGCTCGCGCAGCTGCAGGCCCACGGCCCGCGCCTCCTCCGCCACCGCAGCCACCCTGCGCAAGCCCCACGCGGGGTCGCGGGCGCGCAAGTGCGCATCGAACTCGACGTTGCTGGGAGCGGTCTGCATACCGTCTTCCAGGTACGGGCCGTACGTGACGAGCAGGCCTTGCGGTGCCAGATGCCGCGCCGCGCCCTGCATCAGCGCGGGCGTGCAGGCCCAGGGTGCGATGTGGATCATGTTGGCGCAGAACATGGCGTCCACGGATGGCGGCAGCTCGGGCGGCCAGGGCTGGGAACATACGTCGAGCCACATCGGGGGCTGCACGCGGGTCAGGCCGGTGCACCAGGCGCGAATCGACGCCAGCGAGGCGACATCGGAGTCGGTGGGCTGCCAGTGCCAGCCCGGCAGCCCGGCGCAAAGCTGCGCGGCATGCTGGCCGGTGCCGCTGGCGATTTCGAGCATCATGCCCTGTGCCGGCAGCAGGCGCTGCAGTTCGGCCAGGATGGGCGGGCCGTTGCGTTCGGCGGCAGGGCTGTAGCGACGCGGGTCGTCGGTGTGCATGCTTCGTATCTACGCCATGCGCAGGCGGCGGGCATCTTCCTCCAGCCGCGCGTCCTCGATCTCACGCATGACACTGCTCAGGTCCACCGCTCCGGGCTGGCGTTCATAGCGGCCACTCAGCAGCACTTCCGGGCCCAGCCGCCCGCCAGCGTAAAGGTCCCAGATTTCGGGACCGTATTGGGTGCTCAGCAGCTCGGGCGCAAAGTTGCCGAAGAAGCCGCGCAGGTTGTTGACATCGCGCATCAGCATGCGCGCTGCGTGGTTGTTGCCGGCGGCATCGACCGCCTGCGGCAGATCGATCACCACCGGGCCATCGGCGGCCAGCAGAATGTTGAACTCCGAGAGGTCACCGTGCACGACGCCCGCGCAGAGCATGCGCACCACCTCGCGGATGAGCGTGGCGTGGTGGGCGCGGGCCTCCTCGGCCGTGAACGACAGGTCGTTCAGCCTCGGCGCCGCGTGGCCCTCGGCGTCGGCCACCAGTTCCATGATCAGCACACCTTCCAGGAAGTTGTAGGGCCGCGGCACGCGCACCCCGGCGGCGGCCAGGCGATACAGCGCGTCCACCTCGGCGCTCTGCCAGGCTGCCTCCTGCTGCTCGCGGCCGTAGCGCGTTCCCTTCGCCATGGCCCTCGCCTGACGCGTGTTCTTGACCTTGCGGTTCTCGGTGTAGTCCACCGCCTGGCGGAAGCTGCGGTTGGTAGCTTCCTTGTAGATTTTGGCGGCGCACACCTCATCACCGCACATCACGACGTACACATCGGCCTCTTTGCCGCTCTTGAGCTGCCGCAGCACGCTGCCGATCATTCCTTCAGCGACGAGCGCCTGCAGGCGTTTGGGTGTTTTCATCGGGGCATTCTCTCCGCGCCGATGGGAGGCGGTCGTGATGACGGGGGAGCAGCGGCGTCGGTGGGCCGGGCCACAAGTGCATGGCGAGGAGGCTGCATCGCCGACCAACTCGGGAGAAGGCAAGAGTTGAGGGTCGCTTTCGGGCAGCCTTGCTCGCTGGATTCAGCCGCCGCGTTGAAGATCAAGTACGTCAAGTGGTGGGCCATCGCTGGCGTCGGACCGCGTTGGAGGATGGCTGCCCCTCGGCGACGCGACCTGTCGCTATGGGGCTGTCAGCCGTCGCTCAGCGTCGACGTTTCAGCATGAGGTCAGGCGTCCCGCACGTTGGTTACCCGAAGCCTGGCTATCGCCCAGCGACCCACACGCCATCCGCGCGGCGGCACGCCACTCCCGGCTGCTTTTGCCAGCCGGATGGCGTGCGGACCTCGGCTACGTAGTTGCGGCAGTAGCGGCCGTCGGCCTGACGGACCGGCTTGCCGGGCACTACGGCGTGCTGCTGGGAACCGTGGCCGGCCCACGCGACGCGATGTCCGGCCGGCGCCACCTCGAGCGCCAAGCCGATGCAAGCTTGGTCGTTCGAGTCGATGCGCCGTCCGATCTCGCCGCCGATCAGCACGCCGGCGATCGCGCCGCCCGCAGTGGCCACAGCGCGACCACTGCCGCTGCCGATCTGGTTGCCAACCGCCGCACCAACGATGCCGCCGAGGATGCGGCCCACCGTGTCGGTGTTGCAGCGCGATGCCGAGGGCACTTCCTGAACCGGCGGAGGCTCGTAGCCCGGGCGGTACACCGGCGCTTGACCCTCTACGACGATCCACGGCGGGTAGGCGACCACCGGTGCGGGAACGGCGACGGCGCCACGATGCCCATGGCGGCGGCCGCCTTCGCACTTGCGTTCTTCCTTGAAGTCGCCGTTCTTCTTCCACTCGCGCTCGACCTTGCAGTTGCCCTCCCAGAACTCGGCCTTGCGTTCCGGGAAGTGATCGGCGCCGCCTTGGCACTTGCGCTCTTCCTTGTAGTCGCCGTTCCTTTTCAACTCGCGTTCGATTTTGCAGGAGCCGTCCCAGAACTCTTCCTTGAACTCGCGCTTGCCGCGCCGGCCATGGCCGCTCTCGTCCTTGTCCGGATCTGCGAGCACCAGCGGCGAGAAAGACAGGCATACGGCGGACGCCGTGACGGCGAGGATGGATTTCTTGGCAAACATTGGTCCTCCAGTAACGCCCCGGGGTCTTCGCTGGCTCAACGCCGAGGGGGCAAAGGACGATGACGTGTTTCACGCAAACGACGGCACGGCGTCGTCATGAGCCGCGCCACGGTCCATTGCTTCAGGCCGTCGCCGTCGCTCCCGGCAGCGTGACCACGCGGTTGCGGCCCTGTGACTTGGCCTGGTACATCGCGCGGTCGGCGCGTTCGAGCAAAGCGTCGACGGACTCGGGCGGCACGTGTTCGGTCAACCCGATGGACACCGTGAATGTCAAAGGCTGGCCGCACGGTGTCGTCACGACTGCGGCAGCCACACGCTCACGCAGGCGGGCCGCACCCTGGGCCGCTTCGTGTGCGGTGCTGCGGGGGTAGATGACGAGAAATTCCTCGCCGCCCCAGCGTCCGACGGTGTCGGTGCTGCTGCGCATCGCCGCGCCGGCCTGCTCGGCAAAGACGCGCAGCACGCTATCGCCTACCGCGTGGCCATGGGTGTCGTTGATGCGCTTGAAGTGGTCCAGGTCGACCAGCGCGACCGCGAAGCCCTCGCCCGTGCGCTGGCAGGCCATGCGCTGCTGCGCCAGCAACTCGCTCATGTGGCGTCGGTTGAACAGGCCGGTGAGTTCGTCGCGCGAGGCCAGTTCGGCCAGAACGCGGGTCCTGATGAGGTTCGCTTCATCGGCCCGGCGCTTTTCCAGCACGAGCGCATCCTTGCGCCGGCTCAATTCGATGGACAAGCGGTACATGACCACCCCGAGCACCAGGGGATAGCTCAGGAGGAAGGGCAAACACAACAGGACTGTCACAAAGCTGGGTTCCGGCTGGAACTTCAGCCCCACGCTCAGGAGCGCAACGCCTGCGCCCGCCATGTGCGCGACCACTCCCTTGCCGAAGAGTTTGACTCCGCCTGTCGCAAAGTTGTTCATCGCGAGTGCGGCGAGGAGCAGTACGCTGGGCAGGACGTTGAAGGCCATCGCCACGGCCCAGAAGCCACCCCCGAACGAGTCCGCCAGTACGTTTCGGCGCTCAGCCGCGAAGGGCGAGGCCGAGCGGATGCTCATCTGAAAAGCGATGTGCGGCCAGGCATAGCAATAGACAACCAGGACGCCCCAGACCCAGGATGGCGCGTTCGCCTGGTACAGCCCGGCTCCTGCGCTCACTGCACCAATGCCCAACCCGACGATGCGAGGCACATAGGCCCGGCGGGCGAGCCCCAAGCCGCGAGGCGATGTGCCAGCGAGAGGTGGGGCGCGTTCAGTCGTGTCCATGGTTTCCACCCGGGAGACACCCCGGCCGGCATTTGGTGGGCAGTCCGCGTCCAGGCCGTGTGACCGAGCCTGGCGCCTTGTCTCGCTAGGCTCGACTCCTGTGCCTCCTGCCTATTCGCAGGGTTATCGGCGCGCGATGCGCATGCTTGAGCCACGGCGTCGGTCCGTCGATCCGTCTTCAAGCTGGCAGTCTTGATCTTCATGTCACTGAGTCGCCACGTCCGGGCACAATGTTCTTGTCGGCGCCAACGCAGTAGCGAAGGGGCCAGCCCCAAGTCATTGGCCTGCTTTTCACAGGACCAGATGATGGACGTATCAAAGGGGCCGCCTCAGCTCATGCGTTCAACACTTCGTGGAACATCGCCGGAGCGCTCCCAACGGTTGGTCAGCGCCAAGTGATCCTGGCCGCGCCTTGCCAGTCCTTCACCAAGGATCCGGCGTGCCGGCGTCGCGGGCTACGGGGTCTGAAGTCCTCGATGCCGCTGAGCAGCCGCCGAGCACCAGGCATTTGCTTTGCCGCACGCAGCCTGCGCCCAGCGAGGGTCAGCGTGGTCACCGCTCCAGCACCCATCAGGTCCATCTCGCCCGCCAGAAATTCGGCCGCGCCCCGCCCGTGCGGCCCGCGATCTGGAAAGCAAGATGGCCACCTACGCGCAACCGACCTGTTCGTCGCGCCATGGGCCAGTCGGCACGCCGCGTGGAACGCGACAGCGGCACGCCGGCGATGGACTGGCTAAAGCCAGGAACTGGCAGAGCTACGCGCCGCCTTCAGCGATGACGATAACCGGCTTCAATTGGGGGCTCACCGACGGCACCCCGTTGCAGGAGGCGAGGAGAGGCAACGTTGCGAACCGATGCCGATCAGATCACTCGTAGTACAGGATGTAGGCATCTTGGCGCGCTGCTTGAAGGTCGCCGGGATTTTCCATAACCTGATCGTCATCGATGCGGTGCCAGCGCCCACCGTGCTCGATGTACGCGATGTAGTGCCCTTCCCGGGACGATCCGCCGCGATGAACGATGAAGCCCTTGAGCGTCTTGCCGCACAGTTGGTCGGGACTGACCACCTTGCGGCGCTTCTTGAGGGGAGACCCCTGTGTGAAGCGCTCGAGCTGGACGATCCAGTGCGCCGGTTCCACGGCGAGATCAATGCGTTTCTCGCTAGCCCAGGCCTGCGGATAGGACCCCCGTGCATTACTGACGGGGGTTACTTCGCGCCGGTCTTCTTCAAAACGTTGGTTCCAGTCGCGAACCCAGATGTCCTCAAGGTCCGCGGGCGTAAGCGATTCCGAGTGTACTTCGGTTAGTGGCCGCTCCATCTTGACGGACGTATCGGCATCTTGCTCGTCGGGCGATACGGCGTCTTCGGACGGCAGACGCAAGGACAGCAAGTTGGCGCAGTCGTAGGTCGTCGCGCAATTGTGTTCGTCGACCCGCAAAGTGCTGTCCTGCGGATCCCCATGCATCTTGCCCAGCGTGTAACGCGTTTCGATTTCCATCAAGAAATGGCAGCTTGAAGGGCGCTTCTGCGCGAAATCGTTGTCTATCGCGGCCTGCCGCAACTGGTCTTGGTCCCCCACTGAGAACCCGGGCGAGGCGCACTCGAAGGCCTCCAGGATCTTCAGCAGCGCCTCACCTGCATCCGACTGCGCCCCGCCTCCAAACGCCGCTTGGTGGTGCATAGCGAGCGCGCTCCGTAGATTGGCGGTTTCAGCCGAAGTGAAGAAGCCGAACGGACCACTTGTTTTGTAGGTGCCCTGCTGCCCCTCAAGCCTGTGTTGATCAAAGAAGGCCACGACGGCGTCCTGTATCGCCGGCAGGCTGTCGCCCGGGTTCCCATGGATGTAGTTCGTGCGGAAACCAATTCTCCAGGCAAGCTGAAGCGCCGCGTTGACATAGCAGGTGTTGCCCTCGTTGCGGATCCCGAGCACGTCGCGTTTTGGCTGCTTCGGCATGGTGCCTTGAGCCACGCTGCCCGGTGCGCCTTCGATGGGGAAAGGGGTGTCCAGTGCATCTTGGTTCGGGCCTTTGGTCAAGATGATGCCGATTGGAAAATGGTCGCTGACGCAGCGCCAGTATTTCGACCACAGCAGCTCCTCCATGTCGGCCACTCGCAGGTCGCCGGTCGGTGATACCAAGCCCACCCGTGCGCCATCCCATCGGCTGCTCTCAACCGGGCTTTGCTGGCCGGTGTAGACAAAGAAGTCGGCGATTTGCGCGTCGAACCATCTCAAGACAGACTTCGTCTTCCAGTTCGTGCCGGTGGTGGGCTGCGCGAGTTCCAAGCCGAGTGCCCGGATGCGGTGTCCCACAGAAACAGCGAGCGACCCTTCGTTGCGGATCAGCTGCACTCTGTCGGAACCGAGCCAATTCACGAGTGACTCCAGCGACTTCTTCTGCTCCTGCCATGCCGCAAGCTTCGCCTCGCATTGCTTCCAGTCTACGGCCCGCTGTTCTTGCGACCTACCGTTTTCTAATTCTTTCCAAGTTCCATTCTTTATGCGCTTGTCAATCTGTTGACCAAATGCCTTCATCTTCTCCATTACTTCGCGCATACACTGGATCTCCCGCTCGAATCCTGCGATGCGCTTCCGCAGCTGATCCCCGTACTCGTCCTTGAGATCTTCCGCTTTGCGCTGCTCCTCAGCGTCCAATGAGTTCCAGCCGACCGTCACCGCTTCTTCGGTCAGGTAGAAGTCACCGCCAACGACCACAGGGATCGACGACTTGGCCAAGATCTCCAGGGGCACATCGACCTGGTCATACACACTCTTGCGATACATCTCTCGGCCACCCGGGGTGGTATGAACGACCCCGATCGTGACAAGCTTCGCTAGGGTGTCGGAGATGCCAACCGCAACGTCATAGGCTAGGATAGGCCGGTAGATCTCATCCTTCTTGTTCCAGTCTAGCGGCTCCGACGTATGTGCTCCATCGAAGGAGATGGTGCCGCGATCGTTGTAGAGGGCGTGCAGCGACATGGGCTTGATGCGCCCGCCGTCACGCACGATCAGCGGGTAGTACTCTGTCTGCGTCCCTTTGCCTGAGCGCGACTGCAATTTGAACCCGCGGAAACAGACATATCCGTGTTCTTTAAGATACTTGTCTAGCGCATCGATCCCCTTGTTGACCTCCTGCAAGACGATGGCGTCGAGCCACGAGTTACTCCGGAACATCAAATCGATGTGCGTCGCCACGAGCACGCGGTGGATCGCCTTGTCGAGGATCTCCACGCAGGTGAATACCGGCCCGATCGGCCATTTGGAGACCCCACATGCCTCCTCCAGATTCTTTTTCGCCTCCTCGAAAGATTTCTTGTTCTTGTGTTTCGCCAAGGCTTGCAGCATCTTGGCGAACTTCAGGCGTTCGCGCAGCTGGAACACCGGTTTCACGACCATTTTTGCCGCCACCCGCAAATCCTTCATCGCAAGCACTAGCGATTCCACGTCGTGCAAGATTTCCTGTTGGAGTTCCTCCTCGTTCTTGATTGTGAGAAGTCCATCCCATTGTGCCTGGAAGGTGCTCCACGCTTCGGAATAGCGTTTTATGGCCATCTGGAAGTAATGCAGCCACTCCTCTTCCAATGTGCCCGGGTCGGACCAGAGATCCCCGTCGTGCCGATCGTCATACGCAATCCACCGACCGCCTAGTAGTCTTGCCAGTTCCAGGGGATCGTTGGCGTCGTTCTCCAGCGCACCGGCTTCCTCGTCCTCATTTTCGTCTTCATCAACGTCTTGCGCGTCGTCAGGTAGCGGGTTGTCGTCGGGCACCCAGCGATGCCGCTTGGCCGCCGCGTTAAGCTTAACCAACGCCGCTGCCGTGGCACGCTCGCGCTTGCACGTCCCGGATAGCTTGGAGATCCGGTACTCCCAACGTTCATAGGCATCGAGGTACTGGACGAACTTCTTAGCAAAGGAGGCAGCGTCCAACGTAAACTTCTGCCAAACCTCCCGCACCTTCTCAAGGAAGGACGCCACCTTCAGGTCCCCGTCGCCGAAGTGGGCCACGTTCCAAGTCACGATGCCGAGCTGGAGGTTGTCGGGCATGATGAAGTTCTCTTTGCGCCTACGCGCCACGACTATTCGGCGCACGGACGCGGGCCTTTCGAAGGTTCCACTGTTCTGGACCTTCGGCGGGACCTCTACCTCCATCGCTTCCGCCACCATGCTGCCCCACAAGTTAGTCATGCAGCTTGGGCAAAGCTCATGGTCCTCTTCGATCAGAATTGCGTTGCAACCCTCGCAGAGCTTCATGGCCGCCTCGCGGTCTCGTTCGTGAGCGCTGTTGTTGTCGCGAGATCAGCGTCGCCGGTCACGGCCAAGCCGCGCCCCCCCTGGTAGGCACGCAGCGCATCGATCACCGTCGGGATATCGTCGGCATCGCCGAGGAATCCGGCGCGGCGCAACATCCTGAGCAGCTCGGGCGAATGCGGCTCGGGGTTGTCGTAGCCGAGTTCCAGCTGGTATTCCTCCGGGCCACCTTCGCAGTCGATCCTGAGAAGAGCGTTCGCGGCGTCCGGCGGTATGAAGACCTCGATGCGGCCCTCTTCATCAGTGGTTCCTTGCAGCGGCCGTCCGTCCACTGTCAGGCAATACGGCAGGTAAGCCCGCGGGTTGGCCCTAGCGTCGTTGAGGCGGATATTGAGTTTCTCCGGGGTGTTGAGGACCCGGAAGCGATGCCGATGCGCAGTGTGGATTTCCTCAATGCGTGGCCTGAGATCGGGGATGAATACATCGTCGCCGGGAACGAGCTGATGCATGTTGGGACGACGCCGACGCAAATCGGCGTTCTCCGGTCGTCCCCAGATCGTCTCCGGAGCTAGTCCGTGACGAAAGGCAATGCTTGATAGGCAATCACCGGCGCTCACGCGGTGGTGTTTGGGCATGGGGATCCCCCCTTTCGCTGGCTCATAGCTTGTGCCTTGGCCGGTAAGGCTTGCACAAACTCCCACGCGTCACGGTCCAGCGCGGGAAACGACACACGGCACTGGCCCCCCTTCGGCAGCTGATCGATCCGCGCATAGCCCGCCTGGTCTAGACGGCCGCAGATCAGCTCGCCGGTGGGCGTCTCGAGGGTGTATTCCGCGCCCGCGATCGGTCCGTCATCGATACCAACAAGTTCGATCTCGATCCAGTGCGGTGTCTCAGTCGACTGGCTCGAAGGTGGTACCGCAGCTTCAAGCGCTGTCGGTCTCGCGGACGATTGCCGCAACGCCGACACCGTGGAGGTGGATAGCGGTGACGATGTAGCAAGTGCGATGGGGAACCGCGGCTGCCGCCGTTCCAGCAGGCAGACCACGTGCTGCATCACTAGGTTCGTGATCCGCTCTACTACCGCGTGGTCGCTCAGGCGGTATACCGCCGTGCCATCACAGCCGACGAGCTGGCGCAAGACGGCCATATCGTCCGCGCTGCTGACGCACGCCGACAACCGCTCGAACATCGCGTGCCGGCTGCCGATCCGCAGGCATCGCAGTGCGGGCGCCGACCCGGTGTGGATCGCCGCTCCTCCAGCCCGCATAGGACAGGTGTCTGGTCTGTAGCTGCAAGCCTGGATCTGAAGCCCGGGCCAGCACGACTGAAGGCTCTGCATGAAGTTTCCCTCCCGCCGAACGGCAGCCGCGATCTGTTTCACCGCGCGAGGATCGCGCGTAGCTACGGTGGTGCGGGGAAACTACGGTGCCATGGCGCGTCGGCCTTGGCCCAGTGGGATCTGCAATGTGGTCGATATGTCGTTCATGTCGCCCCCTGTGGCACAAAGCGCTGTGCGTTTGCGCATCGTGCGCGAAATGATCGAGAGGTGTCGTTTGCTTGTCAATGCCCAGTCTTTTCCAACGAGGTGTGACTCGGAGGAGGTCTGAGGACAGGGATTGGGCGGCTGAGGGCGGCACGCTTGTGCGTGCGCGTCGATCATAGAAGCGATGGTGGTCGACATGAACGAAGCGCAAGTGCACACCGTGGAGCAGGTGCGGCAGGTGCTGGAGCGAACACAGGAGTTCGAGTTTCGGCGCGCCGACTATGACGAGGGCCGCTACGGCTGGATCCACGCCGTGCTGCGGCGCTTTGACTACCGCCGTGAAGTAGCGCAGCGTGACCGCGCATGTCCG
Source organism: uncultured Burkholderiaceae bacterium (assembly GCA_965653625.1). GTDB lineage: Bacteria > Pseudomonadota > Gammaproteobacteria > Burkholderiales > Burkholderiaceae_C > Albitalea. Next base: position 26,014 of record CBFHAS010000050.1, read on the forward strand.
TATCGGCCACGTGCAGCGCATGCAAATGCATGTCGCGAGTCTCTTAGAAAGCGTGCGTGTAGCGCAATTGAATGAAATTGATGCCCGGATTCGGGCGCTTGATGCCGCCATTCGAGAAGTGCTGCAGCCTCAGCGACAGTTCCTTCCTGCGATCGGAATCGAACGAGCGACCGAGCGCGATGTGGTCGCCGAAGTTGAAGGCCGTGCTGAATTGTCTGTCGCCATCGCGAAACACGGGCGCAAGTACGTTAATGCCAATACCAGCCTCGGCAAACCACGGCGAATCGCCGCCGTCCCATTGGTATCGCAACGCCGGCGTCAGCCCAAGCTGAGTGACCCAGGCCGTGCGCCGCATACCCTTGTCCTCGGTGCGCCAACGGCCGATGGATGCTTCGACATACGAGAACAATTCGCCGCCACCCCACCCGCGATGCCATGCGGAGGCCCATTGAATACCGAACGTCACCGTCTGTGTCGATGTGCCCTCCCCGAACTGGACAAAGGCGGTCTTCAATGCCAACGTGGAAGAGGTGGCGTGACAAACGCTCAGCCCCATTCCTGCCAACAGGAACGCCGCGACGACAGCCGCAGATACTCTGTTCATGATGAGCTCGTGGATTGGACTGTGTCACATCGGGCAAGCACCCAAGCGCCATGCGTGCGTCAAGCCGTAGCCGCACTTCGGGCGCCGAGGGCAGCGATCACGGGCGCTAGAAAGCGGTCGGTCCCGTCGGGTTGACCGTCAACCCGCCTTCGGAATCTCCAGTCCCCGCGACACCGCAGGCCGCTCCACGAATGCCTGCAGTGCCCGCGTCACGTGGCTGAAATCCGCCATCCCGACCAGTTCGCCCGCGCCGTAGAACCCCACAAGGTTTCGCACCCACGGAAAGGTGGCGATGTCGGCGATGGTGTACTCGTCGCCCGTGATCCACGCGCGCTCGGCAAGCTGCTCGTCGAGCACGGCCAGCAGCCGGCGGGCTTCGGCGACGTAGCGGTCGCGCGGGCGCTTGTCCTCGATGTTCTTGCCCGCGAACTTATGGAAGAAGCCCACCTGGCCGAACATGGGGCCGATGCCGCCCATCTGGAACATCAGCCACTGCAGCGTCTGGTAGCGTGCCGCGGGATCGGTCGGCATGAACTGGCCTGTCTTGTCGGCCAGGTACACGAGGATGGCGCCGGACTCGAACAGCGGCAGCGGCCGGCCACCGGGCCCATGCGGATCGATGATGGCCGGGATCTTGCCGTACGGGTTGAGCGACTTGAACGCGGGCGATGCCTGGTCTCGCGTCTCGAAGTTGACGCGGTGCGGCTCGTACGGCAGCCCGGTCTCCTCCAGCATGATGGAAATCTTCACGCCGTTGGGCGTGGGCAGCGAGTAGAGCTGCAGGCGGTCGGGGTGGCGCGCAGGCCACTTCGAGGTGATCGGGAACGCAGACAGATCGGTCATGGGCTTGGCGTGTCATCACGGTGCGCCGCATCTTGCATCCGATGTGCCGACCCTTAGGCCCCGATGGCCTCGGATCGTGAACGCTTGCATTTCGGCATGGCGATTGGGAACTCGTCACGATCACTGTAGGGCGCGCAGCGCCGGCATCGATTGATGCGTGTCAATAGTGCCCTGCCCCACAAGTGACTTGTGGGGCAGGGCACCAGCCGCCATGGCATGGGTGTTGATGGCGCTGGATCACTCCTGCGCCAGTTCCCCCACCTCCTGCTGCGGACTCGTTTCATCAGCCGGCGTGGCATCGTTCTCGTTAGGTATCTCCGGGATGTTCGAAAAGCCCGTG
>CBFHAS010000051.1:0-27668 GCA_965653625.1 uncultured Burkholderiaceae bacterium
GGCGAGGGCGGCGAAGACCCGGCGCGCTACCGCAACGAGCTCAAGGGCATCCCGATCAAGGACGGCACCAAGATGAGCGAGGTGGTCGGCGCCAAGGTCATCGAGGCCGACTACGCGCTGAAGGCAGGTGACTCGCTGCGCTCCAGAATCAAGCAGGTGGCCTCGGGCCGTTTCGGTGTCACCACCGAGTACCTGGTTTCAGCCGATCAGATCCAGATCAAGATGGCCCAGGGCGCCAAGCCGGGCGAGGGCGGTCAGCTTCCAGGCGGCAAGGTCAGCGAGTACATCGGTTTTCTGCGTCATTCGGTGCCGGGCGTGGGCCTCATTTCGCCGCCACCGCACCATGACATCTATTCGATCGAGGACCTGGCGCAGCTGATTCACGACCTGAAGAACGCCAACCAGCAGGCCAGCATCAGCGTGAAGTTGGTAAGCGAGGTGGGCGTGGGCACCATCGCGGCCGGCGTGGCCAAGGCCAAAGCCGACCATGTGGTCATCGCCGGCCATGACGGCGGCACGGGAGCCTCGCCGTGGAGTTCCATTAAGCATGCGGGCACGCCGTGGGAGCTGGGCCTCGCCGAGACGCAGCAGACGCTCGTGCTCAACCGGCTGCGCTCGCGCATTCGCGTGCAGGCAGACGGTCAGATGAAGACGGGCCGCGACGTGGTGATCGGCGCGCTGCTCGGGGCCGACGAGTTCGGCTTCGCGACTGCGCCGCTGGTGGCCGAGGGCTGCATCATGATGCGCAAGTGCCACCTCAACACCTGCCCGGTGGGTGTGGCCACGCAGGACCCGGTGCTACGCAGCAAGTTCCAGGGCAAGCCCGAGCACGTGGTGAATTACTTCTTCTTCGTCGCGAAAGAAGTGCGCCAGATCATGGCCCAACTGGGCATCCGAAAGTTCGACGACCTTATCGGACGCGCGGACCTGCTCGACACGAAGAAGGGCATCTCCCACTGGAAGGCCAAGGGCCTCGACTTCAGCCGCATCTTCCACCTGCCCGGGGCACCGGCCGACGTGCCTCGCCGGCAGGTCGAGACGCAGGATCACGGCCTTGCCCGTGCACTGGACGTGCGGCTCATCGAGAAGTGCCGTCCGGCGTTCGAGCGCGGCGAAAAGGTTCAGTTGATGGAGGAGGCGCGTAACGTCAATCGCACGGTGGGCGCCATGCTTTCGGGCGAACTTATCCGCCGCCATCCCGAGGGCCTGCCCGAGCAGACGATCTTCATCCAGTTCGAAGGCACGGGCGGCCAGAGCTTCGGTGCCTTCCTGGCCAAGGGCATCACGTTCTATCTCATCGGCGACGCCAACGACTACACCGGCAAGGGCCTTTCCGGCGGGCGCATCACGATCCGGCCGAGCATCGACTTCCGCGGCGATGCCACGAAGAACATCATCGTCGGCAACACTGTGCTGTACGGTGCCACCAGCGGCGAGGCATTCTTGCGCGGCGTGGCGGGCGAGCGCTTCGCGGTGCGCCTATCGGGGGCGACTGCAGTCGTCGAAGGTACCGGCGATCACGGTTGCGAATACATGACCGGCGGCACGGTCGTGGTCCTGGGCCGCACCGGCCGCAACTTCGCCGCCGGCATGAGCGGCGGCGTGGCCTACGTCTTCGACGAGGACGGTCGCTTCGGCGAGCGCTGCAACACCTCGATGGTGGCGCTCGAGAAGGTGCTGCCTGCCAAGGAGCAGGAGGTTGGCATTGATCGCGCCATTTGGCACAAGGGCTTGGCCGACGAGGCCCTGCTGAGGAAGCTGATCGAGGACCACCACAAGTGGACAGGCAGCCTGCGCGCCCGCGACATCCTCGACCATTGGGCAGACTCGCGTGCCAAGTTCGTCAAGGTGTTCCCGCATGAGTACAAGCGGGCGCTGAGCGAGATTCACGCGGCCAAGGAAGCCGGCGAGACCATCGCCAAAGCCAAGGCGGCCGACAAGAAGACCAAGACGGTGTCCGCCAAGTAATACGGTTGAAAGACAGCACACATCATGGGAAAAGTCACCGGCTTTCTGGAGTACGAGCGCATCGAGGAGGGTTACGCCCCGGTCGAAACGCGCGTGAAGAACTACAAGGAGTTCGTGATCGGCCTCAAGGAAGAAGAGGCCAAGGTCCAGGGCGCACGCTGCATGGACTGCGGCATCCCGTTCTGCAACCACGGCTGCCCGGTCAACAACATCATTCCGGACTTCAACGATCTCGTGTACCGCGGCGACTGGAAGGCGGCTTGGCACGTGCTCGACTCCACCAACAACTTCCCCGAGTTCACCGGCCGCATCTGCCCCGCGCCCTGCGAGGCCGCGTGCACGCTGAACGTTAACGACGACCCGGTAGGCATCAAGAGCATCGAGCACGCCATCATCGATCGCGCCTGGCAAGAAGGTTGGGTCATGCCCCGGCCGCCGAAGCTGCGCACCGGCAAGTCGGTTGCTGTGGTGGGCTCCGGCCCGGCCGGCCTGGCTGCTGCGCAGCAACTCGCGCGCGCGGGCCACGCGGTGACGGTGTTCGAGAAAAATGACCGCATTGGTGGCCTGCTGCGCTATGGCATTCCTGACTTCAAGATGGAGAAGTCGCACATCGACCGGCGCGTCGAGCAGATGCGCGCCGAGGGGGTGGTGTTCCGCGAGGGTGTTCTGGTCGGCCACTTGCCAGAAGGGAGCAAGGTGACTAACTGGGCCAAGGAGATCATCACGCCGCAGGCGTTGCAGGAGCAGTTCGATGCCATCGTGCTGACCGGCGGCGCCGAGCAGCCACGCGATTTGCCGGTCCCCGGCCGTCAGCTGGAAGGCATTCACTTCGCCATGGAGTTTCTTCCGCAGCAGAACAAGCTCAACGCCGGCGACAAGGTCAAAGGCCAGCTTCGCGCGGACGGCAAGCACGTGATCGTGATCGGCGGGGGGGACACCGGCAGCGACTGCGTCGGCACCAGCAATCGCCATGGCGCCGCCAGCGTGACGCAGTTCGAACTGCTTCCCCTGCCGCCGGAGCACGAGAACAAGCCGTTGGTGTGGCCCTATTGGCCGATCAAGCTGCGCACCTCGTCCAGCCACGAGGAAGGCTGCGAGCGCCAGTTCGCCATCGCCACCAAGGAGTTCATCGCAGGCGAGGGCAAGGACAAAGGCAAGGTGAAGGCCCTGAAGGCGGTGCGTGTGGAGTGGCAGGGCGCCAAGATGGTCGAGGTGCCTGGCAGCGAGCAAGTCTTCCCGGCTGATCTGGTGCTGCTCGCCATGGGCTTCGTGGCCCCCGTCAGCACGGTGCTTGAGTCCTTCGGCGTGGAAAAGGATCCTCGCGGCAACGCGCGAGCCAGCACGGAGTGCAACGGCGGCTACCGGACGAGCGCGGAAAGGGTCTTTGCCGCAGGCGACATGCGCCGCGGCCAATCACTTGTGGTTTGGGCCATCCGTGAAGGACGTCAGGCGGCGCGGGCGGTGGACGAGTACCTCATGGGATCGAGCGACTTGCCGCGCTGACTGGCGGCACGGGGCGCCCGATGGACGGCGCCTTGTCCATGCGTGCGGGACTGCAAAATTTCCCGCATGAGAACGTTCCGCGCACTACGCGCCAAGTGCCCCGGCCACCGCCAAGCTGGCTTCACCCTGATCGAAGTAATGATCGTCGTGGGGATCATCGCGATCCTCGCGGGCATTGCCATGCCCAGCTACCGTGACTACATACTGCGGGGGCAGCTGGTCGACGCGACAAACGCGCTGGCCACCTTCCGCGGCAACATGGAGCGGCACTTTCAGGATCATCGGACTTACCAGGACTCCGGTGGCATTCTTAGTCCCTGCCGATTGCCGGAGGCGCAACGCACGGTCGGCGACTTCGTCATCAGCTGCTCGGTGGGTCCCAATCCGAACGACTACACACTCCAGGCAGCTGGCAGCGGGTCGACGAAAAATTTCACCTTCACCGTCAACCAGCAGGACGTGCGGGGTAGCGTGACGCCGTGGGGCAATTGCGGCACGCGGTGGATCCTGAAGAAGGGCCAGATGTGCTGATCTCGGGCCGCGAGGGTCGCATGCGCTGCCACGCCGCGTGCGGCTTCACGCTCATTGAGCTCATGGTCACCTTGGCGCTGCTTGCCATTCTGCTGGGCCTGGCCGTGCCGTTCATCACGACGGCGATCCGCAATTCCAGCGTACGCAGCGCATCCGAGGCTCTGCAGAACGGGCTTCGCATGGCGCAGGCCGAGGCGGTGCGCCGCAACCGGCAGACAGTGTTTTCGCTGACCAACGCGGAACCCGGGCCGGATTCCGCGGCGGTTGCCAATGGCGCGAACTGGGCGATCCACACGGTGCCTCCCGTGTCGAATGCCGGTGAGGAGCACGAATTTGTCCAGGGCGGGGCCTTGTCTGACCTCGCGCACGGCGTAGCGATCGAAGGGCCGGCATCCATCTGCTTCAACTCTGCCGGACGGCTGGTGAAGAATGAGCATCCTGGAGTCAAGGATGCTGAGTGCGGCATCGCTTCAGTGCTTGCGTACACGCTCACGGCGCAGGGTGCTGACCGAGCGCTGCGCGTTCAAGTCACGCAGGGCGGCCAAGTGCGCATGTGCGAGCCGACCAAGACCCTTTCCTCCGATACGCCGCAGGGGTGCTCCGAAAAATGAACTCAGTTCGTCGCCGTCAGGCCGGCATGAGCCTCATCGAGGTGCTCACCTCCCTTCTGATTTTCTCCATCGGCATTCTCGGCCTCGTGGGCCTGCAGACTCGGGCGATCCAGTACTCCATGAGTGCGGAGGACAGCAATCGGGCAGCGCTGCTGGCGAACAACATTGCGGCCGTCATGTGGACCCAGAAGTCCGTCACGCTGACGGAACATGCCTACGCGACATGGCAGGAGCGCGTGGGCGACGCCAAGGCTGATGGCCTGCCCAACGGCCAGGGCGAAGTGACGGTAGAGAGGGTTGATGGGCAAGACGTGGCCACGATCACCATCACCTGGCGGCCGCCCAAGGCGGCCGAGGGAAGCGAGAACCGCTACGTCACGCAGGTGGTGATGTGATGAAACCAGGCTGTACCGCGCGCCGTGCTGCTGCCGGCGTGTCGCTGGTCGAGTTGCTGGTGGCCATGGCCATTGCGCTGGTGCTCACGATGGCCGTCGCCAACGTGATGACCCATAGCGAGGGCGCCAAGCGCAGCACCACGTCGGTGAACGACGTCAATCAGACGGGGGCGTACGTGGCCTATGTCCTTGACCGGGCCATCCGCAGCGCCGGCTCCGGTTATGCCCACCGCTGGCGCGATGTCTTCGGCTGCGCGATCAATGCGTCTCGCAACGACAAGCAAATCCTGCCAGCACCGGCGGCGTTCAGCGCTCCTTTCGACACGGTGCCAACGCAGCTCCGTGTCGCCCCTGTGTTGATATCCAAGGGGGCTGATGACACTGGCTCGGACGTTGTAATCGTCATGACCGGCTCGGGCGGGTTCGGAGAAACGGGACAGCCTGTGAACCCTGGGTCTGTGAGTTCGGACGCGGTTCGGCTGCCCAACACGTTGGGCTGGCGAGGTGACGACCTTCTTCTCATCGCCGAACGGGATCTCGGTTGCATGGTGCAGCAGGTGCCGTCCTCCTTCAAGGGCTCGGTCAGTCAACAGCTCACATTCGGCGGACAGTTCTACCGGGCGAACGGCACGAACGTGAGCCTCACGGCCTTCGGCACCGGTTCAAGCACCACCTACGCCCTCGCTCTAGGAAATGCAGGCGACAACCCGCCGCTTTTTCAGATGTTCGGTGTCGGTGATAACGATACGCTGCTGAGTTACGACCTGCTTGGCATCGCGGCCGCTGACGCGGTTCCGCTCGCCGAGGGCGTGGCGCAGATCCGTGCGCTGTACGGGATCGACACCAACGGCGATAGCAAGTTGGATGAGTGGGTCGACCCCTCCGGGGATTACGCCATTGGGTCGCTACTCGACGGCACTGCCGCGGCTCGCCAGAGGCTGCGAAACATCGTTGCGGTTCGGCTGGGGCTCATTCTGAGATCGTCGCTGATCGAAACAGATCGACTCACCGACCCGAACGCGCGCAAGTTTGTCGATGACGAAGATAGAAGCTTCGTCGAACGGAAGACCATCGAGTTGTTCGGCGATCTTGAAGGGCTCAGCGAAACGCGCACCCTCACCGACGACGAGCGTAAACGGCGCCATCGATCGGTTGAGCTCACCATACCCTTGCGGAACATGCTCCTGTGAAACGCGCCCACTTCCTTGGATCGCCGACACCCCAGCGGGCGGGCTGCTCGCAGCGCGGAGTCGTGCTGGTCGTCGTTCTCATTGCACTGGTGGTGATGCTGGTCGCGTCAGTGGCCCTCGTGCGGTCGTTCAACACGTCGCTCTTCACATCAGGCAACTTGGCGTTCAAGCGGGATCTTGTCAATCAAGGTGAGCGGGCCGTGCCGGAGGTGATGAAGGTTCTCGCACCAGGCGGCTTGCTTGGGACGCCTCTAGCGCGCGCCAAGAGGGACGCGACCCTGAACTACAGCGCGACCATTCTCGAGTCCAATCCGCAGGGCATTCCAAAAGCCCTGCTGGGCAGTGGTGATGCCGGTTTCAAGCCGGCGAAAACGATCCCGGTCGATGACCAGCGGGTGACCATCCACTATGTCGTGGACCGGCTGTGCGACATCGAGGGGCTCGACACTGCGCTCGGAGTCGAGCACTGCAGTGTGGCATCGGGTGCCGCGCCCCTGGGCGGCTCGGGCTCAGAACTGCGGCGCGCGGAGGACAACTCATCCAGCGGCGGTGCCGGCGCAGTGCCCAGGCAGGTGATTTACCGCTTGAGCATCCGAGTGGATGGCCCGCGAGACACGCAAGCCTTCTTCCAGACCACCTTCACCCTGTAGCCACAGCGAGAGCGACGACATGAATCTCCTTGGACTGTTTCCCGCCGGCGGAGTATCCAAGGCACCGCGGCGCATGATGTTCATGCTTGCCGTGACAGCGATGCTTCCCTCGCATGCGGCAACTCCACTTGCAGACCAGCCTGTCTTCAGTAGCACCGGCGTGCCCGGCAACCTGGCATTGCCTCTGTCAGTGGAGTACCCGACTGCCGTGTCGGTGGCGCACCCTGACAGCACCTACAGCACGTCGACAGCGACGCCGTATCTCGGTTACTTCGATCCGAACAAGTGCTACAAGTACGTTGCCAAGCCCACGGACACGACGCGGAGCTACTTCAAGCCCGTCGGAGAGGCGAGCAACCGGACCTGCGCGGGGCAGTGGAGCGGGAACTTCCTGAACTGGGCCACGATGCAAACCATCGACCCGTTCCGTTGGGCGCTCACCGGGGGGCACCGCGTCGTTGATCTTGAAGACCTCACGATCCTCGAAAAGGCCAATGCCTCCGGGCAAGGCGGAACCAACAACTTCCCCGACCGCAGTTTGTCTGATAGTGCGCTGGTGAAGGGGGCCTCGCCCTGGGGTACGAACGGGCTTCGCATGCGCATCCAGGGTCTGGGAACCAAGATGCGCTTCTCCGCCAGCGGCGATCCCAACAATGCTGCTGTGCCTTGGAACGGCGAGGACATCACGGGTGATAACAAGGAAAAGGTGTATGAGGTGGATGTGCGTGTCAAGGTGTGCGACACGTCGGTGGGCGTTGAGGACAACTGCAAGCGCTACCCGTCCGGTTATTGGAAGCCGGAGGGACTGATTCAGAAGTATTCGGACCGTATCCGCTTGAGCGCATTCGGCTATCTCAACGACAGCCGCCAGAGCCGTAATGGTGTGGTGATTCGCGATGGTGGTGTGCTACGTGCACGCCAAAAGTTCGTCGGGCCCGAGATCGTTGTTCCCGGCCAGCCCAACCAGCCCAACGCTTTCAGCGAATGGGATGCCAGGACTGGCGTCTTCACCGTCAATCCAGACAGCTCGGATGCTGCCGACACCGCAGCCGATGTCTCCAAAGGAGGGTTCGGCGTGCCAGTCGCCAACAGCGGGGTTATCAACTATCTAAACAAGTTTGGCGTTTCAGGGTCCTACAAAATGTACGACCCGGTCGGGGAGCTGTATTACGCGGCCCTGCGGTACTTCAAGCATCTTGGCAATGTTCCGAGTTACTCATCCCCTGGAAAAGCCGACGAGTCCACAAGAAACCAGTGGGTTGATGGCTTCCCCGTCATCACCAACTGGGACGATCCCATCCAGTACACCTGCCAAAGAAACTTCATCCTGGGCATCGGGGACGTGAACACCCATGCTGACAAGAATGTGCCAGGTTCCACGGGGACCGCTAGTGAGCCGACCAAGCCGGACGAGGTGACGAACGACGAGACCGTTGATTCAGTCAAAGCAACCAACAAGGTGGGCGAACTGGAGGGGCTGGGCGGTTCGCTGGCCACTGCGGTTCCGTACAACGGCTGCTGCACCAACAACTCCGCACTCATGGCCGGGTTGGCGTATGACGCCAACACCTCGGACATCCGGCCAGACCTTCCCAACCCGAAAAGCATGCCGCGCGGTCAGTCGGTGAAGACCTACTGGCTCGATGTGTTGGAGTACCAGGAGTACAAGCCGAACAACCAGTTCTACTTGGCTGCGAAGTACGGTGGCTTTCGAGTGCCGGACGGGTACAACGCCTACGACGGGTCGAGGAAGGAGTGGACGGAGAACGAAAGCTGGTGGCGAAATAACACAGACACAGTCGGTGGGCAGCCCAGGCCCGACAACTACTTCACTGCCGCACGGCCGGACCAAGTCGTATCTGGGTTAACGCGAGCGTTTGCCGATATCGCTTCGCAGTTGAAAGCGTTCACCACATCGTTCGCCACGCCGTTGCCGCAGGTGTCCGAAGCAGGCAATGCCAGCTACAGCGCCAAGTTCAGTGGCGAGCATTGGACGGGCGACGTCGCCGCGAGCACGATGGGCTTCGACGAGAAAACGGGCAAACCGGCGCTCATCGCGAAATGGTCCTTGACCGACAAACTTAACTCCCAGTTGGCGGGTGCCGGGTGGAGCAGCGACACCTCAATCACGAACGGCCGGCGGGTCGTGACGTGGAACACCGAGACCCAGGGTGCGGTGCCGTTCCGCCATGCCAGCATCTCCGCTTCTCAGCGTGCGGCGCTCGACTCGCCGTACCGCGATGGCGACGACAGCAGCGACTTGTTGAACTACCTTCGTGGAGACCGCTCGAACGAGCGACTGCCCGACACGAGTGGCAGGCCGTATCGTTACCGTCCCGAGCTTCTCGGCGACATCGTCGGTTCCAAGATCACGGCTGAGGGACCGCCGAGCTTGGTGCTGTCGGACGCTGCCAATCCAGGCTACTCGAAATTTAAAGAAGCTTGGAAGGATCGGCCCACGGTTGTCTATTTCGGTGGCAATGACGGCATGTTGCACGCAGTCAATGGATCCATGGCGGACAATGATGCTGCGGCCGGGAGAGAAATTTTTGCCTACGTGCCTGGAGATCTTTATCAGGGGCCGAACAACACGCCCGGCGTCGATGGATTGGCCGGCCTGGGCAATCCGCAGTTCTCGCACCATTACTACGTGGATGCGACCCCCACCATCTACGACATCGATTTCGACAAGACGCCGGGGGCGAATCGAAACACAGGCAAGCCGGACTGGCGTTCTGTCTTGATTGGTGGCCTCGGCAAGGGTGGCCGCAGTTACTACGCCATTGACGTGACCGATCCTGCGTCCATGACCAGCGAGAGTGCTGTCGCGAACCGGGTGCTGTGGGAGTTCACGGATGAGGACATGGGCTACACGTTCGGCGATCCATCCGTCGTCAAGACACGAAAGTATGGCTGGGTAGTGATCCTCCCCTCGGGCTACAACAACCGGACCGGTATGGGGTACCTCTTCATCGTGGATCCGGCGACCGGTCAACTGCTGGAGAAAGTGTCCACGGGGGAGGGGTCGACGACGCAGGATGCGGGCCTGGCGCATGCGAACACCTACGTACTGGACCGCACCGACGGCACGGCTGACGCGCTGTACGCGGGGGACTTGCGCGGCAATTTGTGGCGTTGGAACCTCACGGCCGAGAAGGGGGCCTATCCGGCGCCAGAGAAGCTTGCTCAACTGACCGACAAGGACAAGGAAGGCAGTCCGCAGCCGATTACCACGCGCCCCATGATCGAGGTGTCACCTTCCAAGCTCACGCGACATGTTCTCGTGGGTACGGGTCGTCTTCTCCACACCAGTGACATCAAGAGCAGCCAGGTGCAGGCGTTCTATTCGGTGATGGATGGAAACGAAACGACGTTCAACAAAGCGAGCGACTTGCCGAAAGGCGTGTCGTTCCCTCTGCAGCGGAGCAACTTGGTCCGCGTCGAAGACCTGATAAAGGGCATGACGGATGTGGCCGCCAGTTCCATGGGTTGGTACGTCGAACTGGGGACACAAGTCGTCGAATCCGAGGGGGGCGCCAAGAACACCATTGGGTGGCGCGTGATTGGCAGTGCGAAGAACTTCTACGGACTCGTGGCCTTTGCGTCTGTGCTGCCGAACGGCAGCGCCTGTGAGCCAAATGGCAGCAGCCACATTTACGGCATCGACTTCGCCACGGGGACAACCGTGCTTGAAGCGGGTGCCTACGAATCCGTTTCGGGGATCGTCACCGACTTGCGGTTCTATAGCGTGGACGGCAAACCGCGCCTTGTGGCGGGCTCCGATTTGGGCGAAGTCAGCGTCGTGCCATTCAAGTGGCGCCCCGAGTTGGGCATGCGACGCCTGAACTGGCGCGAACTTCCCGTCGTCGACTGAGCGGCTGGGCGGTCGCGCGACTGCAACACTCGTGAGCAGCGCTGTTGTCGCGGGGCCGTCCGCACAAGGGGGGCATGCCAAAATAGCCCCGACCCGTGCTGGAGCTGCCGCCCGCGGCTACCCGCATCGGCATCGAATTCGGGTCTCCAGCCACCGCTGCCTTTGAACACCGCCAACCTGATCGAGATCGATCACGTCAGCTTCGGCTACGACGCCAGCCGGACGATCCTGAAAGACATTTCGCTGCGCTTCGCGCGCGGCAAAGTCACGTCCATCCTTGGCGGCTCAGGCTGCGGCAAGACCACCTTGCTGAGGCTCATTGGTGGCAGCAACATCGCTACGGCCGGAGAGGTTCGCTTCGACGGCGAGGTTGTCGACCCGCGTGACCGCGAACGCATGTTCCGCATGCGGCGGCGCATGGGCATGCTGTTCCAGTTCGGCGCCCTATTCACCGACCTGTCGGTGTTCGACAACGTGGCCTTCCCGCTGCGCGAGCACACTTACCTGTCTGAGTCCATGGTTCGCGACATCGTGCTGATGAAGCTCAACGCGGTGGGCCTGCGAGGTGCGGCCGGATTGCGCATCTCCGAGGTGTCGGGTGGCATGGCGCGACGCATCGCGCTGGCGCGCGCCATTGCTCTGGACCCACAGTTGATCATGTACGACGAACCCTTCGCGGGTTTGGATTTGATCTCCATGGGCGTGGCAGCCAACCTGATCCGTACGTTGAACGACGTGACCGGAGCCACTTCGCTCGTGGTGTCGCACGACGTGCCCGAATGCATGGCAATCAGCGACTACGTCATCCTCATGGCGCCGGGAGGGCGCATCGTGGCGCAGGGGCTCCCTTCAGACTTGATGAACTCGACCGATCCCGAGGTGCGGCAGTTCGTGCGCGGTGAGCCCGACGGGCCGGTGAAGTTTCACTACCCCGCACCTTCGCTGGCGAAGGATTTCGACGTGCGAGTGGAGACTCCCGTATGAACGCCGTCGCCGCGCTGGGGGCCCGCACGTTGGGGGTACTGCGCTCGCTGGGCCATGCGGCGTTCTTCTTCGTCGACGTGCTGCGCGCAGTGCCGGCGGCGTTGCGCCGGTTCAGCCTGGTGGTGGCGCAGATCCACGCGGTGGGCAACCTCTCGCTGCTCATCATTTTGGCTTCCGGCATGGCGGTGGGCTTCGTGCTGGCGCTGCAGATGTATTACGCGCTGGTCACTTACGGCGCCACCGAATCGCTGGGGCTCATCGTCAACCTGTCGCTCGTGCGCGAGTTGGGGCCCGTGGTGGCCGCGCTGTTATTTGCCGGGCGGGCAGGCACCTCGCTCACCGCGGAGATCGGCCTCATGAAGGCAGGCGAGCAGATCGCCGCCATGGAGATGATGGCGGTGGACACCAAGAGCCGCGTCCTGGCGCCCCGGTTTATCGGCGGAGCGGTCTCCATGCCGCTGCTGGCTATCCTCTTCTCGGCGGTCGGGATCCTGGGCGCCTACGTCGTGGCCGTTCTGCTGCTCGGAGTGGATGCGGGCAACTTCTGGTCCATCATGCAAGACCGCGTTGACGTGTGGCGTGACGTCGGCAACGGCGTCATCAAAAGCATTGTCTTCGGCATCATCTGCACTGCCGTGGCGCTGTACCAAGGCTATGAAACCGAGGCCACGCCGGAAGGCGTCGCCTATGCGACCACGCGCACGGTGGTGATCTCGTCGCTTTCGGTGCTGGGCATGGACTTCGTGCTTACAGCCCTGATGTTCTCGACGAACTGACTGCACGGGACGCAGGAAAGAACCATGACGAAAAAGGGTACTGAGACATTGGTCGGGCTGTTCGTGCTGCTGGGCATCGTCGGCTTGGTGTTTCTCTCGCTGAAGGCGGCCAACCTCGCCAGTTTCGGCACACGCGACAGTTACATCGTGACGGCGCGCTTTGACAACATCGGCGGGCTGAAGCCTCGTGCGCCGGTGCGCAGCGCCGGGGTAGTGGTCGGCCGTGTCACCTCGATCGCGCTGGATCCGAAGTCCTTTCAAGGTCTGGTGACGCTGGAGCTCGAGAAGAGCGTGCAGTTCCCGCGCGACTCGTCCGCCAAGATCTTGACCTCGGGGTTACTCGGCGACCAGTACATCGGCATCGAGCCGGGTTACGACGAGAAGTCCCTCGCTTCCGGCGACGTGATCCGCCAGACGCAGTCTGCGGTGGTGCTGGAAAACCTCATCAGCCAGTTCCTTTTCAACCGCGCGGCCGATAGCAGCAACGGCGCTGCACCCGCCGCCGCGGCGTCTGGGAATAAGAAATGAACCTGCCGGCAGGCGCCATGCGACCTCGTGGGGCGGGACTTGCTGCACTACTGTCGGCGGCCGCTTTGCAGGGGTGCTCCACTGTCGGCGCCAAGACGCCCGGCGATCGGGTTGACCCTTGGGAGACATGGAACCGTAGGGTCTTTGCCTTCAATGAGCGGCTCGATGAAAAAGTCCTCAAGCCTGTGGCGACGGGCTACAGCAACGTGGTGCCGCGGCCGGTGCGCAACGGGATCGACAACCTGTTTGGCAATGCCGCAGACGCCTGGTCCGCGGCGAACAACTTCCTGCAAGGCAAGTTCAGCAACGGCTTCCAGGACGTGATCCGCTTTGGTACGAACACCGTGTTTGGCCTGTTGGGCGTGCTCGACGTGGCCACCGAGTTCGGCGTGGACCATCAGTACGAAGACTTCGGTCAGACGCTGGGTGCCTGGGGTTTCGGACCAGGGGCGTACGTGGTGTGGCCGCTGTTCGGTCCGTCGAGCGTGCGCGAGTCGCTAGCCCTGCCGCTGGACCGTTCAGTGTCGCCGGCGCTGGCTGTGAACGATGGAGCGGTGAAGTGGGAGCTGACGGGGCTGCAGCTCATCAACACCCGAGCCAACCTGCTGGGCGCGAGCCGTGTACTCGATGACATTGCGCTGGACAAGTACACGTTCTTGCGGGATGCCTACCTGCAACGCCGTCGCAGCCTCGTCTATGACGGCGATGCCCCGCCCAGCAATATGGACGATGGTGACCCTGGTGATGTGCCCCCTCCTGCCGTGCCGCCTAATCCCGCCGCACAGTAAGGCGTGTTAGTCGGCTGGCGTGGTCGTCACTGCGTTCAGTCACACGTATGCGCGGATTTCCCGAAACTCGTTCTACCGGCCGCCCCTCCAAGAGCGGTCAATGGCTCGCACAGAAAGGTAAACCAATGTTTTCTCGACGCACTGCTCTTGTCTTCTCCCTTGCAGCCGCGCTTGCGGCAGCTGGCACGGCTGTGCGCGCACAGGGGCAGGCCCCGGACGCGCTCATCAAGCAGGTGTCCGTGGAGGTGCTCAACGCCATCAAAGCCGACAAGTCGCTGCAGCAGGGCGACGTGCAGAAGATCATTGCCCTGGTTGACCAGAAGGTGATGCCGCATGTGAACTTCCAGCGCATGACCGCTTCGGCCGTCGGTCGCTACTGGCGCCAAGCCACGCCGGAGCAGCAGAAGCGACTGCAAGAGGAGTTCAAAGTCTTGCTGGTGCGCACGTACTCCGGTGCGCTCACGCAAGTGAAGGACCAGACCGTCCAGATCAAGCCCATGCGCGGCAGCCCTGAAGACCCTGAGGTCGTGGTGCGCACCGAGATCCGCGGGCAGGGTGATCCGATCCAGCTCGACTACCGACTCGAAAAGTCGGCCGACGGCTGGAAGATCTACGACGTCAACGTCCTGGGCGTGTGGCTGGTCGAGAACTACCGCAGCAGCTTCGCACAGGAGATTGGCGCCAACGGCATCGACGGCCTGATTGCCAAGCTGGCGGAGCGCAACAAGAGCGCGGGCGGCAGCCCTGCGCGTAGCTGAGTTCAGGAACCCGACGCCCATGCTGCTGCTTCCGGCCACGCTGACCATGAAAGAGGCGAGCGATGCACTGGGTATGCTGACGCAGGCGCTCAAGCGCGAGCCTGAAGGCGACGTGGTGATCGACGCGTCCAACCTGCAGCAGTTTGACAGCGCCGCGCTCGCGGTGCTGCTCGAATGCCATCGCGTGGCGCAGGCCTGGGGCAAGGCATTTGCCGTTCGGCACGCGCCACCCCAACTGGCGGCGCTCGCTAAGCTGTACGGCGTCGATTCGCTGATGCGGCTGGAGCTGGCTTAGCTTCGGGCCGCGCGCGCCGGTGGCTGCGCGCTACGCCGACTGGGCGTAGCGCTTGGCGCGTAAATTGCGTTTGATGTCCTGCAGCATCGGTCGCAACTCGCCCGGCAAGCGCAGCGCAACCGCAGTGGTCAGGATGTCGATCACCGTCAGGTGCAGCAGCCGCGACACCATCGGGCTGTAGCGCTCGTGGTCCTCGGGGTGGTCGACCGCAAGAAGGATGTGGTTGGATCCCTGCGCCGTCTGTGCCAGCGGCGAGCCGGTGGCGGTTATCAGAATGGTGGTCGCACCCTTGCGGCGGGCGATGTCGGCGGCGTCGAGCAGGTCACGGCTGCGGCCAGAATTGCTGATGATCACGGCGCAGTCGCCCGGCTGCAGCATGGTGGCGCTCATCACCTGGACGTGGCCGTCGCTGATGGCTGCGGTGTGGATGCCCAGGCGAAAGAACTTGTACTGCGCGTCCTGCGCGACGATGCCCGAGTTGCCGACGCCGTAGAACTCCACCCGCCGCCCGGCTTGGTTGGCCGCCGCCAATGCGGCGATGGCGCGCTCGAAAGCGTGGCCCGCCGCATCATTGCGGTACTTCAGCAGCGCGGACACCGCGTTGTCGATCACCTTGACGATCACGTCGTCGGGCTTGTCGTGTTCGTCCACTGAGCGATGCACGAACGGAACGCCCTCGTTCACGTTGCCCGCGAGCTTGAGCTTGAAATCCGACAGGCCGTCGTAGCCGACGCTGCGGCAGAAGCGCACGACGGTGGGCTTGCTCACGTGCGAACGTTCAGCCAGCTCGCTGACCGGAAGGCTGGCGAAGCTGCGCGGGTCGGCGAGCACCAGCTTGGCCACCCGCTGCTCTGCGGGCGGCAGCGCGGGAAGCGACGCGCGGATGCGGTCCAGCATGCCGGTCACTCGTGCGCCCTTGTGGCTCTCACTGCTCCTCGGCCCATGCGAAGGCGTCGCGCGCCACCAGGGCGCTGGCGGCGGCGGGGCCCCACGTGCCGGCGGCATAGGGGCGCGGTGCGCCGCCGGCGGTGTTGTCACGGCTCCAGGCATGGAGGATCGGCTCGACCCAGCGCCACGCCTGCTCCTGCTCGTCGCTTCGCACGAAGAGGTTCAGCCGGCCGGCGATGGCCTCCAGCAGCAAACGCTCGTAGGCCCCCACGCGGTTCTCTGCGAAAGCCTTGTCGAAGTCCAGATCGAGGAACACTGGCGAGAGTGTTTCCTGCTGGCCGGCACCCTTGGCCGCCAGCAAGTGCAGTTCGAGACCATCCTCCGGCTGCAGCTTGATGACTAGCTTGTTGGGCGAATGCATGCCGGGAAAGATGCTGTGCGGCGCGGGCCGGAAGTTCACGACGATCTGCGCATCGCGTGCGGCGAGCCGCTTGCCCGTGCGCAGGTAGAAGGGCACGCCAGCCCAGCGCCAGTTGTGCACTTCGGTGCGCAGCGCCACGAAGGTTTCCGTGCGGCTGCCCTGCGGAACCTTGTCTTCCTCCAGGTAGCCGGGCACCAGCTTGCCGCCGGACGTGCCGCGCCGGTATTGGCCGCGCACCACATCGCGCAGTACCGATTCATCGTTGAAGGGCTTGAGCGACTTGAGCACCTTGAGCTTCTCGTCGCGGATCGCGTCAGCGTCGTTGCTCGGTGGCGGCTCCATCGCCACCATGGTGAGCAATTGCAGCGCGTGGTTCTGGATCATGTCGCGCAGTGCGCCGGTGCCGTCGTAGAAGTCACCGCGTGTGCCCACGCCGATGTCTTCGGCCAGCGTGATCTGGATGTTGGCGATGCTTTCGCGTCGCCACAGCGGCTCGAACAGCGCGTTGCCGAAGCGCAGCGCCATCAGGTTCTGCACCGACGGCTTGCCCAGGTAGTGGTCAATGCGGAAGGCCTGCGTCTCGCTGAATACGGAGCGCACCACGCGGTTGATCTCCTGCGCGCTCGACAGGTCGTGGCCGAGGGGCTTTTCCAGCACGACTCGCACATGTGGCCCGTTGAGACCCACCGCGCCGAGCTGCTCGCAGATCGCCGGGAACAAGTGCGGGCTCGTGGCCAGGTACAGCACTGTGGTACGCGCGTCGCGCTCTTGCAGCCACTGCTTCAGCCGCGAGTAGTCGTCGGGCCGGGAGAGATCCATGCGGCGGTAGTGCACCCGCTGCGCAAAGCGCTCGAACTCTTCCTCGCTGGGGCGCTTGGCGTCGACTACTTCCTGGAAGCGTTCCTTCAGCCAGGCGCGGTAGCGCTCGTCGCTGTACTCGTCTCGGGCCACCGCAAGGATGCGGCTCTCGCCCGGCAGCTTGCCGTGACGGAAGGCCTGGAACAAGGCCGGCATCAGCTTGCGCCAGGTCAGATCGCCCGTACCGCCGAAAAACACCAGATCGAACGACATGGTCTTGCGTCGCTGTAACTTTGTTTCATCTTGATGATGCCCAGGTTTCTTCCCTGGGTCAACGAAACCGCGACGCCGCCATGAGGGTTATCTTGCGAGCCGAGCGGTGCACCCGATTGCGTTTCTAATGGGGGCCTGGTTGTCGCAACCCTCGGACATGAACCAACTCGACCAGCTCAGGCAGTTCACCACTGTTGTCGCGGACACCGGCAATTTCCGGCAACTGGCGCAGTTCGCGCCGCGCGATGCGACGACCAACCCTTCGCTCATCTTGCGGGCCGTGCAGCAGCCGGACTACGCGCCGCTGCTGGCCGAGACCGTGGCGCGGTGCAAGGGCTGGCCGCATGAGGAAGTCGTCGATCGCGTGTTGGTGCGGTTCGGCGTGGAGATCCTCAAGATCGTGCCGGGCCGGGTGTCCACCGAGGTGGATGCGCGCCTGAGCTTCGACTGCGCCGGCACGGTGGCTCGGGCGCATCGCATCATCGCGCTGTACGAGGAGGCTGGCATTGCGCGCGAGCGCGTGCTCATCAAGATCGCCTCCACCTGGGAAGGTATCCAGGCGGCGCGCATCCTGGAGCACGAAGGCGTGCGCTGCAATCTCACGCTGCTGTTCTCGCTGTGCCAGGCGGTCGCTTGCGGCGATGCGGGCGTGCGGCTCATCTCGCCCTTCGTCGGCCGCATCTACGACTGGCACAAGAAGACCGCGGCTGCGGCGTGGGACGAGGCCGCCCATGCCGCAGTCAACGATCCGGGCGTCCAGTCAGTGGCGCACATCTACGCCTACTACAAGAAGTTCGGCATCGAAACCGAAGTCATGGGTGCCAGCTTCCGCAACGTCGGTCAGATCGTGGCGCTGGCCGGCTGCGACCTGCTCACCATCAGCCCCGAGTTGCTTGCGGCGCTGCAGGGCAGCGATGCGCCGTTAGTACGCATGCTCGATCCCGAGGCGGCCAAGGCGTCGCTCATCCATGCCATCACCTACAACGAAGCGACTTTCCGCTGGGCGCTGAACGACGACGCCATGGCCACGGAGAAGCTTGCCGAGGGCATCCGGGCTTTCGCGGCCGACGCGACCCGGCTCGACCACCTCATTCACACGCTGCCATGAACACACCACGCTGCGATCGCACGGAAGCCTGGGCTACCCTGCGCGGGCACTACGAAGCACACGGACGAGCCTTCGATTTGCGCGAGGCATTTGCCCGCGACCCGGGCCGGTTCGATGCGCTGGCCTTTGAGGCGCCGCACGTTTTCGCCGACCTCTCGAAGAACCTGGTGGACACGGCCACGCTGCACTTCCTGCTCGATCTCGCGCACGAATGTGGTCTGGAGTCGCGGCGCGATGCCATGTTGAAGGGCGAGCCGGTCAACATCACCGAGGGCCGCGCCGTGTTGCATACCGCGTTGCGGGCACAGCGCGGGCAGGGGCCTGTCAGCGAGGAGGTGTACGCCGTGCTTGACGCCATGCTGGCCTACGCCGAGACGGTGCGGGACACCCGGGCCAGCGGTATCCGGCATGTGGTGAACATCGGTATCGGTGGCAGCGACCTCGGGCCGCAGATGGCGGTCCCGGCGCTCGACGCTTTCGTGCATCCGGGCCTGAGCTTCCACTTCGTGAGCAACGTCGACGGCCACGACATCGCGCCGGTGCTGCGCCAACTCAAGCCGGCCGAGACGCTGTTCATCATCGCAAGCAAAACGTTCACCACCCAGGAGACCATGGCGAACGCGCACGCGGCGCGGGCATGGTTCCAGGCCAATGGCGGCACCGAGATCGCCAGGCATTTCGTGGCGACCACCACCAATGTGAAGGCGGCGGCCGAGTTTGGCATCGCCACCACCTTCGGCTTCTGGGATTGG
Source organism: uncultured Burkholderiaceae bacterium (assembly GCA_965653625.1). Classification (GTDB taxonomy): domain Bacteria; phylum Pseudomonadota; class Gammaproteobacteria; order Burkholderiales; family Burkholderiaceae_C; genus Albitalea. The sequence goes on from CBFHAS010000051.1 coordinate 19,092, forward strand.
GTGGGTGGGCGCTATTCCCTGTGGTCGGCCATCGGGCTGCCTATCGCGCTGGCCATCGGGGCCGAGCACTTCCGCGCTCTGCTGGCTGGTGCACACGCCATGGACCGGCATTTCACCGAAACCCCACTGGCCAGGAATCTGCCAGTGCTGCTGGGCCTGATCGACGTGTGGTACCGCAACTTCCACGCCTTTGCCAGCCGCAGCGTTGCGCCCTACCACCAGGGGCTCAAGCGCCTGCCCGCCTACCTGCAGCAGCTGGAGATGGAGAGCAACGGCAAGCGCGTCGACCTGGACGGTGACGCGCTGCCGTTCTCCACCAGCCCGGTGGTGTGGGGCGAGCCCGGCACCAACGGCCAGCATGCGTACTTCCAGATGCTGCACCAGGGCACCGATGTGATCCCCGTGGAGTTCATCCTGGTCAAGCGGCCCACGCACGCGCTCACCGACATGCACGCCAAGCTCTTGGCCAACGGGCTCGCACAGGCGCAGGCGCTGATGCTGGGCAAGCCCATGGAACAGGCGCTCGGTGACAAGCCGCCTACAGCGTCACGCGAGGTGGATGCCGGCACGATCGCGCGCCACCGGACTTTCCCAGGCAATCGCCCGAGCACCACCCTGCTGCTGGACCAGCTCAGTCCGGCGAGTCTCGGCGCCCTCATCGCGCTGAACGAGCACCGAGTGTTCACCAGTGGTGCGCTATGGGGCATCAACAGTTTCGACCAGTGGGGCGTCGAGTTGGGCAAGGCGCTGTGCAACGACCTCTTGCCGCGGTTGGCGAGCGGCGATACGCAAGGGCTCGATGCCTCTACCGCCGGCTTGATGCGCCGTCTTCGCGCATGAAATGAAGCTGGCGTTCGACTTCGGCGGCGTGGTGTTCCACTGGCGGCCCCATCAGCTGCTGGCCCGCACGCTTCCCCACCGCGCCGTAGGCCCGGAGGCCGCCGCCGCGCTGGCTGACGATTTCTTTAAGGGCTACGGGGGTGACTGGGCCGAGTTCCACCGCGGCGGCGGCGCAGGCGCGAAGCGTCAGCGCGGCTGAGCTAGCCATTGCTCGGCCAAGCGCACCCACAGCGTGGCACCCAGCGGGATGAGCTCGTCGTTGAAGTCGTAGCTGGCGTTGTGCAGCATGCATGGCCCCAGCCCGTGTCCGCCCGCACGGTGGCTGCCATCGCCGTTGCCAATGAGGAAGTAGGCGCCGGGCTTCTCGAGCAGGTAATAGCTGAAGTCCTCGGCACCCATGGTGGGCTCGAACTCCAGCACGTTGGCTTGGCCCACCACCTCGGCCATCACGCGCCGTGCGAACTGGGTTTCAGCCGGGTGGTTGATGGTCGGTGGGTAGTTGCGCGAGAACTCGAACTCGCAGGTGGCGCCGAAGGCCGCGCAGGTGTGCTCGGCGATCTCGCGCATGCGGCGCTCGATCAGGTCGAGCACCTCCAGCGTGAAAGTGCGCACCGTGCCTTGCATCACGCAGGCGTCCGGCACCACGTTGGTGGCCTCGCCGGTGTGGATCATGGTCACGGAGATCACCGCCGGGTCGATGGGCCGCACGTTGCGCGTCACGATGCTCTGAAAAGCCTGCACCATCTGGCAGGCCACTGGCACCGGGTCGATGCTGTTGTGCGGCATGGCGGCGTGTCCCCCCTTGCCGCACACCGTGATCTTGAACTCGTTGCTGGATGCGAAGCACGGCCCGTTCTTGATCGCGAACTGCCCCACCTGCATGCCGGGCCAGTTGTGCGCGCCGAAGATCGCCTCCATGGGGAAGCGGTCGAAGAGGCCGTCGCGCATCATTTCGCGCGCCCCGCCGCCGCCTTCTTCGGCGGGCTGGAACACGAGGTACACCGTGCCGTCGAAGGTGCGGTGCGTCGACAAGTGCTTGGCCGCGGCCAGCAGCATGGCCACGTGGCCGTCGTGGCCGCAGGCATGCATCTTCCCGGGGTGCCGGCTCGCGTGCGCAAAGGTGTTGCGCTCGGTGACGGGCAGCGCGTCCATGTCGGCACGCAGGCCCAACGTGCGCGCACTGGTGCCGTTCTTCAGCACACCCACGACGCCCGTGCGGCCGAGGCCGCGGTGGACGGGGATGCCCCATTCGGTGAGTTGCCGGGCGATGAGCTCGGCGGTGCGCTGTTCTTCGAAGCACAGCTCGGGGTGCGCGTGGAGGTCGCGACGCAGCGAAGTGATGCCGGCAGCGTCGGCGAGGATCGATTCGATGAGGCGCATGGGTCGGCTCCTGTCGCGCCAGCGCCGCTCGCGAGGCGCCTTTTGCGAGGCGCTGGCTTTGGAGCGAGTCAGTTTACCCGTGGGGCTCTTGCATTTGCCACACGGCGGGATTCCCCGCGCCAGCATTGCAAGTTCATCGACCGCTGAGCTTAGCGGCGCACGCGCCCGTCTTCGGTCAGCATCGACAACTCGACGAAGCGGGAAGCCACGTGCTGCTTCGGGCCGAAGTTCACGTGGAAGCCGCCGAAGTTTGCGTCCTGGATGGACTCCAGTGCAGTCACCAGCCCTTCGCGCGTCGGGTTGCGTCCGGCACGGCGCAGACCCTCCGCGAACACTTTCGCCGCCAGATAGCCTTCCATGCTGGAGTAGTTCGGCTTATGTTCGCCGCCCGCCTTGCGAACCGCTTCGAGGTATTCGCGGGCGATGGCCGTGTTGTGGGAAAAGGGATATGGCATGACCTGCGTGATCATCACCCCCCGGCCTTCCTTGCCCAACTCGTCGGCCAGGGCCTGCGAGCCGACGAAGGACACGTTGTAGAAGGTGCCGCCGTAGCCGGCCTTGCGTGCCTGTCGGATGAAGGCGGCGCAAGACTTGTAGGCGCTGATTTGCACCACCGAATCGGGCTTCGCCGCGACGATGTCCCGCACCGCCTTTGCGACATTGACGGTGTTGCGCTCCACGGTGCCGAGCGCCACGGGCTGGAGGCCCAGCGGCTTGAGCGCGCGATGCACGCCATCCAGCCCGGCCTTGCCGTAGCTGTCGTTCTGATAGAAGACGGCGATCTTTTTCAGATGCAAGGCGGTGAGCTGTTTCACGATCTCCGCCGTTTCGTCGTAGTACGAGGCGCGCAGGTGAAACACCGACTTGCTGAAAGGGTCTCGCAGCGCCTCGGCGCCGGTGAAGGGTGCGAAAAACGGGATCTTGGCCTGGTTCACCAACGGGATGGCCGCCAAGCAGGTGGGCGTGCCCACGTAGCCGAACAGCGCGAAGACGTCGTCCTTGATGAACTTTTCGGTGTTTGCCTTGCAGCGGTCGGGTTCGTAGCCATCGTCAAGTGTGTGCAAGTCGATGGTCTGCCCGTGAATTCCGCCGGCCGCGTTGAGCATCACGAAGAAAATCATTGAGCCCTCGTACATCTGGATGCCCAACTGCGCGGCCGGGCCAGTGAATGCGGCCGACTGGCCCAGGACGATTGAATCTGCGCGTGCCCAGGCCGGCATTGCCAGCGTGGCCGTGCAGGAGGCGGCCATCCGCTTGATGAGGTCGCGGCGCTTCATTGCTTCCTCCAAGGAATGCTCGGTCTAATGAACAACGCGCCATCGCCGTGGCGCTGTGCGAACCATGGTAAATAGGTGTTGCTCCGTCCCTGTGCCGTGAGACGAGCACCCTGTGCAATAGTGCCGGGCATGACCGACTCCGTCAGAACAGTGCGGGCCTATAGCTACGCGGGCACCATGGGTCTGCTGCAAGGCGAGAGCATGGACCGTCGCTTCTTCCACCGCCTGGGCGCCTCCGATCGCACCATCTGCGCCAGCGCCGGCGGCGAAGCACTTGCCGCCACTTATGGCGGCAAGATCGGCATGCACCTGGAGCATGTGGTCGACAGCCGGCTCATCCCCATCTGGGCCAGCAACTCCATCGCTTCCAACCTGCATTTCTGGACTCTTGCGCAGGCCGCCAAGCGGCAGGGCGCCAAGCTTGTGTGCATCGACCCCCGGCGCACCGAGACGGCCGACAAGTGCCACGAGCACATCGCCCTGATGCCCGGCACCGACGGCGCGCTCACCCAGCTGGAGCACCTCGACGTGCACACCAGCTACGGACACACCTACGCGTTGCTCAACGAGCCGGCTATCGCCTCTCTGGGCGAGGCGCTCCCGAACACGGCGGTGTTCCGCGAGCTGGCGCGGCGCATGGGCTTCGACGAGCCGTGCTTCGGCGACAGCGACGAGGACATGGCCCGCGTGGCCTTTTCTCGCGACGTGTCGTTCGACGCCTTGCGCGAGCAGGGCTGGGTCAAGCTGCCGCTGCCTGAGGCGCCGCTGGCCGAGGGCGGATTCCGCACGCCGAGCGGAAAGTGCCTCATCGACTCGCCGCAGTACGGTGTGCCGGATCACGTGCCCAACCATGAGTGCGCGGTCAGCACGCCGGAACTCGCTGCGCGCTATCCGCTCGCGATGATCTCGCCGCCGGCACGCAACTTCCTCAACTCCACCTTCGTCAACGTGCAAAGCCTGCGCGACATCGAGGGTGAGCCCGTGGTCGAGATCCACCCCGCGGACGCCGCGCCGCGCGGCATCCATGACGGCGACAAAGTGCACGTGTTCAATGACCGTGGCTCGACGCAGTGCAAGGCCCTGGTGGGCGAACGCGCAAGGCCCGGGGTGGTCAACGGCCTCGGCATCTGGTGGCGCAAGCTCGGCGCGGACGGAACCAACGTCAACGAGGTCACGCACCAGCGCCTTGCGGATATCGGGCGGGCTCCATCCTTCTACGACTGCCTGGTCGACGTGCGGCGAGCCGCGCTGGCCGCGTTGTGAAGGCCAGGTTGCTGATGGCAAGCTTGGGGCTCGCTGGCGCGGCGGTGGTGGCGGCCGCCGCACTGTGTCTGGGGACCGGTTGTTCCACGCTGGGCTACTACGCCCACTCGGCGGGCGGACATCTCGGCGTGCTGCGCGCCGCGCGGCCCGTGCCCGAATGGATGGCCGACGGCGAGGCTTCCACGGCGCTGAAAGAGCGGCTGGCGCTGGCCCAGCGTATCCGCGATTACGCCGTGAGCGAGCTGAAGCTCCCGGACAACGCGAGCTACCGTCGCTACGCCGACCTCAAGCGCCCGGCGGCAGTGTGGAACGTGGTGGCCGCGCCCGAGCTGTCGCTCAAGCTGAAAAATTGGTGCTTTCCGGTGGTCGGCTGTGTGAGCTATCGCGGCTACTTCGACCGCGCGCTCGCGGATGCGCTTGCCACGGAGCTCCGAAGCGAAGGCCTCGACGTGGTCGTCTACGGCGTGCCGGCCTACTCCACACTGGGTGCGTTGCCGGGAGACTTCTTCGCTGATCCGCTGCTCAACACCTTCATCCGCTACCCCGAAGGCGAGCTGGCGCGAATGATCTTCCATGAGCTCGCGCACCAGATTGCCTATGCCGCGGGCGACACGGAGTTCAATGAGTCCTTCGCCACCGCGGTGGAGCGCATCGGCGGCCAGCGCTGGCTTGCCGAGCGGGCCACGCCGCAAGCGCGCGAGGAGTACCAGCGCTTCGACAGCCGCCGGCACGAGTTCCGCGAGCTGACCGGCCGCTATCGGCGCGAGCTGCAGTCGCTCTTCGAGAGCGATGCGAGCGAGGAGGCCAAGCGCCGCGGCAAGGCCGAGATGCTGGCGCGGCTGCGCACCGAGTACGAGGTGCTGAAGGCGACGCACTGGGGCGGGTTTTCAGGGTATGACGCGTGGTTTGCGGGCGCCAACAATGCGGCCTTTGGCGTGATGGCTGCCTACTTCGACCTCGTGCCCGCTTTCGAACGCCAGTTCGAGCGCAGCGGTCGTGATTTCGAGCAGTTCTACGCTCAGGTGCGGCGCCTTGCGGCGATGCGCGACAAGGCTGAGCGGCGCGCCGCACTGAATACCCATGGAGACTGATTCATGCCTGACATCCGCATCCATCGCGAGCACCGCCTGGGCCTCGCCCGCGCTCGCGACGTGGCCTGGCAATGGGCCGAGGAGGTGGAGAAGAGCTTCGACATGGAGTGCACGGTCATCGAGAGCGAGACCGAGGACACCGTCGAGTTCGAGCGCCCCGGCGTGAAGGGGCAGCTCATCGTCTCGGCCCGGCACTTCGAGCTGGACGCGCAGCTGGGCTTCCTGCTCGGCGCGTTCCGCAAGACCATCGAAGCAGAGATCGAAAGGAAGCTCGACGATCTGATGGCGGCCGAAGCGCGTCCCAAGACCGGTGCGGCCAAGCCCGCCAAGGCCTCATCGAAGAAGCCGAAGTAGCCGGCGAGAAGGTCGCCGAAGAGCGCATGGGAGCGCGCTGGGTCGCGGATGCCGACGTTGATTCTTTCGCACCACATCGTGCGGCACAAGCTCCGGCGGCGAGGCGCGCAGACGGAACATGAGGCGCTCCAGCACCTGGTGGGCGATCTCGCGGTACGCCGCTGGACCGCTCAAGGCTGCTGTGGCAGTTCCACTTCATCGAGCATTACGACGGGGGCAGCGCCCTGGTGGCGCGCGTGCACCACTGCTTCAGCTCGAACAGCATGTGGAAGAAGAGCCACGCGTCCTCCACGTTGCGCACGTTGTCGGCCGCGTGCAGCAACTCGTTGAGGGCGCGTTCGTAGCGGTCGAACAGGCTGTTGATCAGCTCGTCCTTCGCCGGGTAGTGGTAGTACAGATTGCCCGGGCTGATGTTGAGCTCGGCGACCGACGGCGTCACCCCGTACCGGCGCACGATTGGAGCGGCTGCCTAAAATGGCCCGCCTCATGCCCGCCATTTCGTTTCAGGACGTCAGCAAGACCTACCGCGGCCCGTGCAGTGGCGTGCAAGCGCTGGATCACGTGAGCTTCGACATCCAGCCCGGTGAGTTTTTCGGCCTGCTGGGCCCTAACGGCGCGGGCAAGACCACGCTCATCAGCATCCTGGCCGGGCTGGCGCGCGCCACCGGCGGACAAGTGCGCGTGCACGGCCACGACGTGGTGGCCGACTACGCCTTCACCCGACGCACTCTCGGCATCGTTCCGCAGGAGCTGGTGTTCGATCCGTTCTTCAGCGTGCGCGAGACGCTGCGCATCCAGAGCGGGTACTTCGGTGTGCGCAACAACGATGACTGGATCGACGAGTTGCTCGCCAATCTTGGCCTGGCAGATAAGGCGAACGCCAACACGCGTCAGCTGTCGGGTGGGATGAAACGCCGGGTGCTGGTGGCGCAGGCGCTGGTGCACAGGCCTGCGGTCATCGTGCTCGATGAGCCCACCGCCGGCGTCGACGTCGAATTGCGCCAGACGCTGTGGCAGTTCGTGGCTCGGCTCAACAAGCAGGGTCACACCGTCCTGCTGACCACGCACTACCTGGAAGAGGCCGAGGCATTGTGCGGCCGCATAGCCATGCTGAAACAAGGCCGCGTGGTGGCGCTGGACCGCACCTCCGAGCTCCTGGCCGGCACCGCCAGCACCATGATGCGATTCAAGATGGACACGCCGCTGCCCGCGCAGCTGCTACCGCAGTCGCGCGTGACCGGTCGCATCGTGCAGGTCAAGGCGCATGACGCGAAGGAAGTGCAGCAGGTGCTTGCCATCCTGCATGCCGCCGGCTGCCAGCCGGAAGACCTGGAAATCGGCCGCGCGGACCTGGAGAACGTCTTCCTCGAAATCATGCAGGGCGAGTCCAGGCCGCAGCCATTGAAGGCGACAGCGGCATGAGCTCGCCGGGCCGTCCCAAGGGCGAATTCCGGAGTGCCGAGCACGCAGGTGCCCCCGTTGGCGCGCCGAGCCTGCCCACTTCGCAGCCGGGCGCCATCGTCACCGGGCGGCTGGCCGGCGCTCGCACCTTGCTCTACAAGGAAGTCCTGCGTTTTTGGAAGGTGGCCTTCCAGACCGTGGCCGCTCCTGTGCTGACAGCGGTGTTGTATCTGCTCATCTTCGGCCACGTGCTCTCGGACCGCGTCACGGTCTTCGGTACCGTGGGTTACACCAGCTTTCTCATCCCGGGGCTGGTGATGATGAGCGTGCTGCAGAACTCATTCGCCAACAGCAGCTCCTCGCTCATCCAGAGCAAGATCACTGGCAACCTCGTGTTCCTGCTCGTCACGCCGCTGTCGCATTGGGCTTGGTTCGCGGCTTACGTGGGTGCTTCCATGGTGCGCGGGCTGGCGGTGGGCCTGGGCGTGTTGCTGGTCACGGTTTGGTTCGCGCCGCTCGGCCTGGCTGAGCCCTGGTGGATCATGGTGTTCGGCGTGCTCGGTGCTGGCATGCTGGGGTCGCTCGGGCTGATTGCCGGGCTGTGGGCCGAGAAGTTCGACCAGATGGCGGCGTTCCAGAACTTCATCATCATGCCCATGACCTTTCTCTCGGGTGTGTTCTATTCGGTCAAGTCGCTGCCCAGTTTCTGGCAGGCGGTGAGCCACCTCAACCCGTTCTTCTACATGATCGATGGCTTCCGGCGCGGCTTCTTCGGCGTGAGCGATGTGTCGCCCTGGATCAGCTTCGTGGTCGTCGCCGGAAGCTTCGTCGTGGTGGCTTCCATTGCGCTGCGCCTCTTGGCTTCCGGGTACAAGATCAGGCACTGAGTCACGGGTCTTCGCCGACGTTCACGCGGCGGCAGTTCGTGTGGCATGCTGCTGCAGCGCCGGTGGATCGGGCGTGTCGAGCAG
>CBFHAS010000052.1:0-27242 GCA_965653625.1 uncultured Burkholderiaceae bacterium
GCGACCCGAACTATTCTCTCGGAGACCATATGATCACCCGGGACTTGACAGCTAGCCCAGGTGTTCTGCCATGTGGACTTGCGCAGTGCCGCATTGCGCTTCAGATTTCGCGTGACCTACCGCATCCAGGCCCGCAAGGCCAAAGCGGGAGAACTTACGCGAGTCGTGCTGAGCAACGTGCCGGGGGAAGACGCCATCAATATCGATGGCAAGTCTGTGACGCGTGCGGAGTTTGAGCGAAACAAGTCTGAATGGTTTCCCGACCTGGTCCTTGGCTACTACTCCGGCAGCGGGCGCCGACTGGAGCAAGTGTTCGACAAGCACCAGACCAACTACTACAAGTCTATTGCTCGAAACAATGATGAGGACGCCTGCTACCAAGCACTGCTGACGCGCCGGTTGTTCTATTGCCGCCAGATACACGGCGTGATGGCTTTGCTGGCCCAGTTTGCTTTCCCGGACAAGGACGCGAACGACCTGCTTCGGAACGTCGTGCGTATCACGGGGTTCCACTCGGCACTGGCATTGTTCCGTGAGCCCTGGTATGCCAAGGGTGGCCGCGATAAGAAGAGAGAAGACGCCAGCAACTTCTGGGGTGCGGATGGTCCGGCTGGCCGGACGGCGCACTTGTTGAAATCATTGGCCTTTCACCCCTTTGGGCTGACCGGCAATGCCATTGACGACTATCGCGACAAGCGGCAGGACGAAGCTCAGTTCGCAACCTTCCTGACCGAAGGGAGAACCATCGAGTCGTTGCGAGAGGCGTTCAGCGATGACGCCGACATGTTTTACGCGTTGGAAGCATTGGATGTCTCGGATTTGATCCGGGAATTGAGTGTATGGGTGACGCGCGAAACCGATTCCAGCGGCGACATCGAGTACAGCGATCTGTCAGATGGCGAACGCCAGCTTCTGATGGTAATGGGCTTGTTGCGCATCGCCCGCGGCAAGCGGGTGCTCTTTCTGCTGGATGAGCCTGACACGCACCTCAATCCGCACTGGCAGCACAGCTACCTTCGGCTCATTGAGCAGTGGACCGGGACAGCGGCTGATGCAGAGAACTGCCACATCGTGCTTACCTCGCACAATCCGCTGACTATTGCTGGCCTCGTTCGCAACGAAGTTCGCGTTCTACATACCGATCCGGCGACGAATGAGGTGCTGGCATCTCCCCCATTTGTCGACCCCAAAGGATTGGGCATCGCGGGGGTGCTGACCGACATCTTCGGCATGCCGAGCACGCTGGACCGGCCGACCCAAGAACTCATCGACAAGCGCAACAAGTTGGCTCGCATGAAGCGGTTGAGTGTCGCCCAGGCTCAGCAACTCGACCGCATCAATGAGGATCTGCGCAAGCTTGGGTTCATGTACGACGAGCGGGACGAGTTGTATAGAGAGTTCCTGCGGAAGCTGGACGATGTGGAGTTGGCCGATGCAGAGCCGCTCACCCCTGAGCAGCTTGCGCAGCGCGACGAAACCACTCATGAATTGATTGAGCAGTTGCTGAAGAAGCCATGATCTACGTCCATCGGAACTGGGACCTGGTGCCGGATCAGGTCAAGAAAGATTTGAAGCAAGCCGCTGCCGAGTTGGATGCGATCCAGGATGCCGACAAACGAAAGGCGTACATCACCGCAAATCAGGGAAAGTGGTCTGCTGTGCGTGAATACCTGGGCGCAATGTCTCATGGAAAGTGCTGGTATTCGGAGGCGCCCGAGAGTGTGTCGCGCTATCAGGTGGACCACTTCAGGCCCCACGGCCGAGCCAAGCAGGCGTTACGGGACACATGCGACGGCTACTGTTGGCTGGCATTCGATATTGAGAACTTCCGGCTTGCCGGTGTGCTCTGCAACACGCAGAACCGGGAGTACTCCGAGGAAACCGTCGGGAAAGGGGATTGGTTTCCCCTGCTGGACCCCAGCAAGCGGGCGACATTGTGCGGGCGGGATTGCAAAGCTGAGTCCCCCATCTTGCTTGACCCGGTCGACCCTGATGATCCCTGCAAGCTTTTGTTCAGGGACGATGGAACTGTATGGCCGGACGATCGATTGCCGAACGAGGTTCAGGCCCATGTGACGATGGCCATCAATTGCTTGGGATTGAGACAGAGCCAACTAACGCGCGCCCGGAAGCGTGTTTGGCTCGCGTGCACAAAGCGAGCGAAGCAATACAGCCGCATCGCAGCCAAGCCCAAGGGCCAGAGAACGGACGAGGAAGTAACAACACTGCTTGAACTCACGAGCGAAATGATCGGAATGGGTCGGTCGAATAGCCCCTTTGCCGCGGTTGCGCGAACGTGCCTGATTGCCAACGGACTTAGCAAGTTCGTCGTTGCAGACGAGCTCTTGCCGCTGGCGGACAGCGAATAGAGGTCTGGAATGAGCGACATCAAACTCTTTCGCCTCCAATCGGGCCGGGCCGTCGAACTGCAGGGCGACGCCTCCGACCTGGAGAAGCCGTTGCAGACGCTGATCGAAGCCAATCTCGACACGCTGCTCGGCATCCGCTTCCTGGCCACCGAATACTCCACCGGGAAGACCCACGCAGGCCGCATCGACTCGTTGGGCCTGGACGAGAACAACTGCCCGGTGATCCTGGAATACAAGCGTTCGGTCGGCGAGAACGTCATCAACCAGGGACTGTTCTACCTGGACTGGCTGATGGACCACCAGGCCGAGTTCAAGCTGCTGGTGATGGACAAGCTGGGCAAGCCGGCGGCCGATGCCATCGACTGGACGGCACCGCGGCTGGTGTGCATTGCCGCCGACTTCACCAAGTACGACGGCCATGCGGTGCAGCAGATCAACCGCAACATCGAGCTGATTCGATACCGGCGGTTCGGCGAAGAACTGCTTCTGCTGGAGTTGGCCAACGCTACCACCGCGAACAGCGGCCGCGCTTCGGCAACCAAGACTGTGAAGCTGCCGAAGCCACCACCCACCGAACCCGTAGCGGCGAACGCCGGCACCGGGGATCGGTCGTTTGCTGACTGGCTGCCTTTGCTACCGCCCCACTTGAGCGAGTTGATGGCGTCGCTTGAAGGTCATGTGCTGTCACTGGGTGACGACGTGCAACGCAAGGAGCTGAAGCTGTACGTGGCCTTCAAGCGCTTGAAGAACTTTGCCACGGTCGTACCGCAGAAGGCCCGGTTGCTCCTATACCTTCACGTCGATCCCGATCAACTGCTCCCGCTGCCGCCAAACGGGCGGGATGTCAGGCAACAAGGGCATTGGGGTACCGGCGACTTGGAGCTGGCCTTGGCCTCTCAGGCAGACCTCGATGCGGCGAAACCGCTCATCCTGATGGCGTATGAGGGTCGCGCGGTACCTGCAATGGCCTCCCCTGCGAACGGGATCTCGGCGATCGCCCCTGGGCCATCTATCACGTCGTAGCGAGTTTGAAGTAGGTGACTGCAGGATTGTCGGAGTAGACCCGACCCGCCCGTCCTCAGAGAGAGCCTGGGTATGGTTTAGTCCCACGCTGCAGCTGTCGACCGCTCGGCCAAGTCGAGCGTCAGGTGAAGGGCATCCAGTTTCGTCCGCTGAACGACCGCTTCCGTTGAGCACGGAACAGGAGCCGCGGTGTACGGCGACCATCACGCTGCCACTCGTCGCTCTCGCAGCGGCGGCGGGCCACCAGCCTTGGGGTTTCGAGGCGCATGAGCACACGCAGGTCGCGGCACATCGGCTCGCGTGATCTCCCTGTCGTGGGTGTGGCTGTGACAGGTGAGACCCATTCCTGTACACCGTCGCACCGGCGCGAGCATCAGCAGATGGCCGGTAGATTGGCCCCATCCCAACTTCGCCGGAGCATTTCATGGTCACGCTCGGCATCAACGGCAAAGCGACCCGCGTCGATGCCGAACCCGACACGCCGCTGCTGTGGGTGCTGCGCGATGCGCTGCAGCTCACCGGCACGAAATATGGTTGCGGCATGGCCTTGTGCGGCGCCTGCATCGTGCATCTGGATGGTCAGCCGGTGCGATCGTGCAGCACGCCGGTGTCGACTGTCGCGGGCAAGAAGATCATCACCATCGAAGGCGTGGACCGAGGGCGCGTTGCCAACGCCGTTCAGGCGGCCTGGCGCCGCCTCGATGTCGTGCAATGCGGATACTGCCAGTCGGGGCAGATCATGAGCGCCGTGGCGCTGCTGGAGAAAAACCGCAAGCCTTCCGATGCCGATATCGATGCTGCCATGAGCGGCAACCTCTGCCGCTGCGCCACCTACGCGCGCATCCGCACCGCCATCCACGACGCGGCCAAGTCGCTCGCTTGAAGGAAGTCGTCATGACGAACACGACCCACATCGAGAACGACAGCCGCCGCCGCTTCCTCCAGGGCACGGCAGGCTTGACGCTTGCGGCCTACCTGCCCACCACACTGGGCGCGACGGATGCGGCGGGCACGGGCAAGGCCGGCACCGCAGCAGCGAACACCACGCCCTTCGAACGAACGCGTTCCTGCGCATTGGTGCCGACAACACGGTGACAGTGATCTGCAAGCACGTCGAAATGGGCCAAGGCACCCACTCCGGACTCGCCACCATCGTGGCGGAGGAACTGGATGCGGCGTGGCCGCAGGTGCGTGTCGAGGGCGCCCCCGCCGATGCCACTCGCTACAACAACCTGCTCTGGGGGCCGATGCAAGGCACCGGCGGCAGCACGGCGATCGCGAACTCATGGGAGCAGTTGCGCAAGGCCGGGGCCTCGGCGCGCGCGATGCTCGTTGCCGCGGCAGCCGGGCAGTGGAAGGTCCCCGCCGAAGAGCTCAGCGTGAGCGAGGGCGTCGTCGTGCACGCGCGCTCCAAACGCAAGGCAAGCTTCGGCCAGCTCGCGCAGGCGGCAGCGCAACAGCCGGTCCCTGCCGAAGTCAAGCTCAAGGACCCCAAGGATTTCAAGCTCGTCGGCAAGCGTGCGCCGCGCAAAGACTCGGTCGACAAGACCAATGGCAAGGCTCGCTTCACGCAGGACGTGCATCTGCCCGGCATGCTCACCGCCGTGGTGGCTCACGCGCCCCGCTACGGCGCGAAAGTGAAGTCCTTCGATGCGACGAAGGCGAAGGCGGTCAAGGGCGTCGTCGATGTCGTGCAGGTTCCGACCGGGGTTGCCGTGCTGGCGAAGGACACCTGGAGCGCCAAGAAGGGCCGCGATGCGCTGCAGGTCGAATGGGACGAGTCGGGTGCCTTCAAGCTGGGCACCGAGCAGATCTTTGCCCGGTATCACGAGCTTGCGAAAACGCCCGGTGCGATCGCGCGAAAGAATGGCGATGCCGCCGCCGCATTCGAAAAACCGGCGCGCGTGCTGCGTGCGGCCTACGACTTTCCTTACCTCGCACACGCGGCGATGGAGCCGCTGAACTGCGTCGTGCGGCTGGCCAAGGACAGTTGCGAGATATGGAACGGCGAGCAGATGCAGACCATCGACCAGATGAACGTCGCCGCACTGCTCGGGCTCCAGCCGAAGCAGGTGACGCTGCACATGCTGTATGCCGGCGGCAGCTTCGGCCGACGCGCCAACCCGTATTCAGACTACGTGCTCGAAGCGGTGAACATCGCCAAGGCCATCGATGGCCGGGCACCCATCAAGCTGGTGTGGCTGCGCGAAGACGACACCAAGGCCGGCTACTACCGGCCGGCGTTCCACCACGTACTCGAAGCCGCCCTCGACGCACGAGGGCGCTTGGTCGGCTGGCGTCATCGGCTGGTCGGGCAATCGATCCTGACAGGCTCGCCGCTCGCCATGATGGTCAAGGACGGCATCGACCCCGTGTCGGTCGAAGGCGCGGCGAACCTTCCCTACGCGATTCCCAATCTCCAGGTCGATCTGCATACCCCCACGGACATCGGCGTGCCGGTGCTGTGGTGGCGCTCGGTCGGTTCGACGCACACGGCCTACTCCACAGAAACTTTCCTTGACGAAGTCGCTGCGGCCGCGGGTCAGGACCCCGTCGCTTATCGCCTGACTCTGCTTGACGGTCATCCGCGCCATGCCGGCGTGCTGAAGCTGGCCGCACAGAAGGCCGGCTGGGGCACACCGCTCACGCCTGGTGCCAACGGCGACAAGCGCGGACGCGGCGTCGCGGTGCACGAGTCCTTCAGCTCCTACGTCGCACAGGTGGCCGAGGTGACCGTCAAGCCCGACGGCAGCGTCAAGGTCGATCGCATCGTCTGCGCTGTCGACTGCGGCCATCGAGATCAACCCGGACAACATACGCTCGCAGGTCGAAGGCTCAGTCGGGTTTGCGTTGTCAGCAGCGCTGCACGGCGCCATCACACTCAAGGACGGCGTGGTGGCATCAACGGTGGCCAATGCGATTGCCGCCGCGACGGGCAAGCGAGTACGACGTCTTCCGATCATGGCCGACTCACTGAAGTGAAACCCGAGCGCTTTGCCAACACCCCGTTCGGGCTGAGCCTGTCGAAGCCCTCTCGCGGACCTCGCCGACCCTTCGACACGGGGACTTCGACAAGCTCAGTCCCCTGCTCAGGGCGAACGGACGGATGTTTCATGCGTCGTGGGTGGCGCGCAGCGCAATGGAGGAACTGAAATCTTGATGGACAGCGTGGATCTGCAGGTCCTCGCGGCCGCGCGCCGCTGGGCCACCGAAGGCCGGCGCTTCGCGCTGGTCACCGTAGCGCGCACCTGGGGCTCGGCGCCGCGCCCGCCCGGGTCATGGCTCGCATTGCGCGACGATGGCGTCGTGGAAGGTTCAGTCACCGGTGGCTGCATCGAGGACGACCTCGTCGCCCGCATGCGAGAAGGTCGCCTCGGCGATTCGGCCGCTTTCAAGCTCACGTACGGCATCGACCAGGACGAAGCCGTTCGCTTCGGCCTGCCTTGCGGCGGCACGCTGGAACTCGTGGTCGAACCGGCGCCTGACGTTGCTCAGCTGGAGGACTTGGCCGCGCGGCTATCGAAGCGCCAACTGGCGAAGCGCAGCGTCGATCTCCACAGCGGCCGTGTGATCGTCACCCCTGCACAGCGCGCAGATGCGCTGCAATGGGATGGCTCGCAGCTCACCACTGTGCATGGGCCGCAATGGCGGCTGCTCATCATCGGCGCGGGACAGATCTCCCGCTATCTGGCGCAGATGGCACTTGCGCTCGATTACGAAATCACCGTCTGCGACCCACGCGCTGAATACAGCCCCGGCTGGGACGTGCCGGGCACACGGATGGTCACCACCATGCCCGACGACGCGGTGCTGGCGATGGAACCGGACGCACGCAGCGCCGTGGTGGCCCTGACTCATGACCCCAAGCTCGACGACATGGCGCTGCTGGAGGCACTGAAGTCGCCGGCGTTCTACGTGGGTGCTGTCGGTTCGCGCCTCAACAACGCGAGGCGGCGCGAACGGCTCTTGCGATTCATGGAACTGACCGAAGCGGAAGTCGCGCGCCTGCACGGCCCGGTGGGCCTCCCCATCGGCAGCCATACCCCGCCGGAGATCGCGTTGGCTATCCTCGCCGAGATGACGGCGGTGAAAAACGGAGTTGTCATACCGGCATGGGGCGGCATGCAACCCATCGGCTCGGCGGCTGCGGGATGCCGATAAGAGCGTCGACGAACGGAGATTCCATGGACGCTGTTGCACCAGCCACTCGCAAGCCAATCATCCTCGGGCCTGGCGAAGGACGCGCCTATCCCATGGGTCGGATCGGCGCGCTGTTCAAGGCTGATGACCACGAATCGCAGGCTCGCTACTCCATATCGGAGTGGTGGCTTGAGCCACACACGACCGGGCCTGGGGCACACGCCCATCCAGAAGACGACATCTTCTACGTGATCGAAGGCACGATGAGCTTCCTGGTTGACCGTGAGTGGACAGACGCCGCCCGAGGATCCTTTGTGCTTGTACCGGGAGGAGTGACGCACGACTTCGAGAACCGGGGCGATGTTCGAGCTGCCGTATTGAACTTCTCCGTTCCCGGAGGTTTTGAGCCAGACATGCCAAGCATCGTCGAGTGGTTCCGCGAGCACCCGCCGGCAAAGACAGGCGCCTGTTGACAAGACACTCAAGAGATCCCGGGTGCCCGCCGTCATCCTCTTCGGCGCTTTCGACCGCCACAACTTCGGCGACCTGCTGTTTCCGCATGTCGCACAGGCACTGCTGAGCGACCATGAAACGGTGGTGGCCGGACTCGTGAGCCGCGACTTGCGCCGGCATGGCGGCCACAACGTGCGCGCGCTCGCTGACCTGGCCGCCGAACGGGCCGGCCGTCCTGCCGTGCTGCTGCACGCGGGCGGCGAGATCCTCTCGTGTGGTGCCTGGCAGGCCGCTGTGATGCTGCTGCCGCCTGATCGATTGCAGCCCACCGTCGCCTACCTCGACGACCACCCGCAAGAACAGGCACAGTGGGTTCGCCAGCTCATCGGCACCAGCGACCTCGCGCCGTATGTGGTTCCGCGCGAAGCCTCGCCGGCTGTGTCGCGCGTGGTGTTCGCAGGCGTGGGCGGTGTGGGGCTGCCACAGTGCGAGCCGACCATGCGTGATGAGGTGTTCGCCAAGCTGAAGGCCGCGCACGCGGTCGGCGTGCGCGACGCCCTCACCCTGGCGGGCCTGCAGCAGGCGGGCATTGCCGCCCGGCTCATGCCCGACCCCGTCACCATGGTGGCCGAGCTGTTCGGCCCGCACATCCATCAGCGTGCGGCCCAAGGCGAATCCGCACGCATGCGCGAGCGCTTCCCGCGGGGCCATCTCGCCGTGCAGTTCAGTGCCGAGTTTGCCGATGACGACACGCTGACGCGGCTGGCAACGCAATTGGACCTGGCCGCCGTGCAGGCTCGTTGCGGCGTGGCGCTCTTCTGCGCGGGTCTTGCCCCCTGGCACGACGACCCGGCGCTGCTGCACCGCATGGCAGCGCGCATGCACCAGCCCGCGATGGTGTTCGCGTCGGACGATGCCTGGGATCTCTGCGCCCTCATCGCCACGAGCCGTGCCTATGCCGGCAGCAGCCTGCACGGACGCATCGTCGCCATGGCCTTCGGCGTGCCGCGCGTCAACGTAGTCACCGCGGCGCAATCACACGTCGCCACCAAGCAGGCCGCCTATGCCGGGGCCTGGGACCTCGCCACCATGCCGAGGACCGTGGCGCCGCACGAATTGGCCGCGGCCATCGACCGCGCGCTGCGGGTGGACGCAGCCTCACTGCAGCGCCTGGCGGCGGACCAAGCGCGGCGGTATCGCGAAGCCTTCGACGCAATGCGCGCGCTTTGGCAATGAGCCACGCGCTCGCTCAGCCCGGTCTCGGCGGTGCCTCCGGCTCGTTCTCCGCGGCAGCAGCCTGCGCGGCGCCCTGCCGTGCTGCCGCTGCCGTGGCGCCCGCGCTATCCACGCCGAGGCGGGCGCCGGGCAGCAGCTCGCCCAGCCATTGCACGAGCAGCGCGGTGTAGGCGCGCTGGCTGGCATCGTCGGTGAGGCCGTGGTCCGCGCCAGCGAGGCAGCGATAGGTGAGCGACCGCGCCTGCACGCAGGCTTCGCGGTAGCTGGTGATCACGGGGCGCGGGATGACGTCGTCCAACTCCGACTCGGCGATGAGCACGTCGCCTTGGAACTCGGCACATGCGCGCAGCGCACGGTTCTGCGTGGCGGGCACGAAGCTGCTGCGGTAGGCCTTCAGATCCTGGTCCTTGTGCAGTTGCATCTTGGGCAGCTCCCAGCCGGTGTCGATGTAGAGCGCCGGCACGCGCAGCGCAAGCCACTTCACGGGCCGCAGCGTCGTGAGGATGGCCGCCAGGTAGCCGCCGTAGCTGCTTCCCACCACCGCGATGGCCGAGCGATTGACGTGGGGGTGCACGGCCAGCACGTCGTAGGCGGCCATCACGTCGCGCAGGTTGCGCTCGCGCGAAACCTTCTCGCGCTCCTGCTGCGTGCCCGCGTGGCCGCTCAGGTCGAAGGTGAGGCACGCGCAACCGAGCGCGGCCGTCTCGCGAGCGCGGGCCAGGTACTGCTGCTGGTTGCCGCCCCAGCCGTGCACGAACAGCACGCCTGGGATCAGCGTGCCCGGTGTCACCAGCGTTCCCTCGATGCGGGCGCCGCCGGTGTCGATGTCAACCTTGTCTTCTCGTGTGGCCATCGCGATGGATCTGCGCGTACTTGGTGATGGGTCCGACGTGCTCGTCGTCGCCGCGGAAGTAGAGCGTCGCGCCCTCGGGCACGACCGTGTGCGGCCCGTAGACCTCGGCGGTAGAGGTGCACACCGTCTGCAGCGCGGGGTCGTCGACCAGCGCCTGCAGCGCAACCACTTCGGCGCCGCTCGCGCCGCCGATGCGCCACGATTGCTCCAGCACGCCCACGGCTTCACGCCCCTGTGCATCGCGGCCCTCGGCCACGTCATAGTTGGCGCGCGAGGCGAACATGCCGGCGAAGCAGTCCAGCGCAGCATCGTGGTAGCGGCGTGCCAGCGCGACGGCGCGGCGCGCCGCCGCGTCGCCTGCTGCAAATGCTTCCAAAACATCGAAGCCGCCGCGTGCCACCGTGAGGGTGGAGCCGCCGTAGACCTCGTGGCCGTGCCCGTTGCGCGTGGTGTGCTGCATGCCGAAGTAGCTGGCGATCAGCGTGCCCAGGCGCACGAGGCCGATGCTGTGCGTGCGCACATCGGCGAGATCGCGCTCGATGACCATGCCTTCGCGGGCAAGGGCGCTCTCGTCGAGTGCGCCGAGCTGCACATCCAGCTCGGCCGCGTCGCGGGCCACCGATTGCCCCGAACCGCCGATGCCGCTCGCCAGCTTCAGGCGCACCGGTCCGTCGCGCAGCAGGCGCCGGCCGGCCGCGCGCGCATCGTGCGTCGAGAAGGCAGAGACACCCGGCAGCACCACCGGCTGCACACGCCGGCCGAACGATTCGCACCAGCCCACCGGGCAGGCAGCGCCTTCACTGACGAGCGGATGCGTGATGGTCTTGGTGGCGACGTAGGGGTGCGGCACCACGCCGCCGAAGAGATCGTCTTCGCTGCGAAGCCCCAGGCGGGCGGCCTCCTCCAGCGAGGTGATCGTGTCATTGGGCACGGCATAGCCGACGCCGCCGGCCGTGCGGGCGGGGTCCACATCGCCGTCGAACTGCAGCCTCAGCAGGGCCGCCAGCCGCTGCGCGATGCCCCGCTGCGTGGCCAACTCATGCTCGCGCACAGTGGAACGGCACACGAGGAAGGACAGCCTCGTGTGAGGCACTGATGGAAGGTTGACCGCAACGCCATCCATGCCGGGCTTTACGCGTTCTCCATCCGGGCATGGTGCCCGCGCGAGCGAAAACCCTGCCAGGGCATCGGCCACTATGGAGCTTTCCCGAATTTGCGACATACCCCTCCGTTCGGGCTGGTCGAAGCCAGCTAGCACCTCGATGCAGACACTTCGACTTGCCTTTAGACATCATGGTGGACGCCGTCTCGGCGATCTCGATCCCATTCCAAGTGCCGGCGGGTTGCTTGGGGATGTCCATGAAGATGCGAGCTGTTCTTGTGGCGGTCTGCGGCGGCTCTGTCGGTTAGCACCGGTGCAGTTAAGGCGCCGCGACCTGCCGAGCCGAAAGTCTTCTTCCTGAAGCGGGATAGACTTGGAAGCTTCAGGGTGAGACCAAAGCCGCTATGACTTTGCGCTCGACTACTGCTGCCAGCAACGTGCCAAGGCCCGCCGGCGACGCGCTGACGGCGGCAACGTGATAGTGCACTTCATCTCGTCACGCCTGCCCCCGGCCACCTTGCACACTAATCTGATGCTGGCGATTGCCACCCTGTTGGCGATCGTGGCCGAACTACTCAGCCGACCGCTCGCTTTCCCGCTGTGGACCGTCGACGCTAAGGCAGTCAGATGCAGGCGCTCGACCCGTGGCCTGGGGCAACCTATCGGCCTTGTCGCAACCCCGATGACGGGCCATTCAAGCGAGGCGATGGGGGTCGAACACGCAAGGAAGCAGCCATGACATCCGCGGACTATCGAACCACCGACCTTGTCTGCGAGACGGCCGGGTTCGCTCTCCACCGTGCCCATCGCTCGGCCGACGGCGTGGCTGTGCTGTTGAAACGGCCCGATCCTGCACAGGCCGGGAGTGAACAGGCCGATCGTTTCAGGCGCGAGTACGCGCTGCTTCGATTGCTGAATGTCGCGGAGGTCGTCAAGCCGCTTGCACTCATCGATGAACCCCAAGGGGTAGCGCTGGTTCTGGAAAATTTTCAGGGCGTGTCGATGGAGGCCATGCTGAATGGCGAGCAGCGCCTGAACGTGCCCACTTGCCTTGCCCTTGGCTGCAAGCTGGCGCAGGCCACCGCAGGTCTGCACGCGGCGCAAGTCATCCACCACGACATCCGCCCCGCCAATATTCTGGTGGCGCCAGAGAGTCATCGCGTCCTGCTGGCCGATGTCAGCTTAGCCACAGGCCCGGACCAGGCTTTCTTGTCTGACGGTCGCGCCGCACGCCCCGATTGGGCATACCTGTCGCCCGAACAAACCGGGCGCATGAATCGCACGGTGGATTACCGCACCGATTTCTATTCGCTCGGCATCACGCTGTACCGAATGCTCACCGGCCGCTTGCCGTTTGCCGCGAAGGACCCGCTGGAATGGGCACATTGCCATATCGCCCGCATCCCGCCGCCGCCGTGCGACATCGCCCCCGAGGTGCCGCAGCCGGTTTCGGACATCGTCATGAAGCTGCTGGCCAAGCTGCCGGAGGATCGCTATCAAAGCATGCGCGGCGTGCACGCCGATCTCGAGCGGTGTCTGGCGCAATGGCGCGCATCCGGGCGTATCGCGCCCTTCCCGCCGGGGGCGGAGGACTTTTCGGACCGTTTCCAGATCCCGCGCAAGCTCTATGGGCGGGAGCAGGAAAGGGCGGCGCTACTGGCCGCATTCGATCGCATGGCGGACAGCGGCCAAGCGGCACTGGTCACTGTTTCGGGCTACTCGGGCATCGGTAAGTCGGCGCTGGTCGGTGAATTGCATCAACCAATCGTGGCCAAGCGGGGTTACTTCATTGCCGGCAAATTCGACCAGTACCAGCGCGATATTCCGTACGCCACCCTCACGCAGGCATTTTGCCCCGCCCCTGTAGCGGAGATAGGGGTAGGGTTCAGACATCCCCTATCAGTCTGATCCATCGACGCAGCAGCAGACTTGTGTCGCATCACCCCCAGGCCACCGGAGAGTGTCTCGCCTTACGGAAACCTCAGTATTGCGCCGCGCCGCTCGCCTTCGCCACGTAGTGCGCCAGCGCCTCGATCTGCTCCTCCGACAGCGACGCTCCATACGCCGGCATGTTGCCCAGGCCGTTTCGCAATGCGTTGGCCACACGCGCCGCATCGGGCTTGAGCTCATCGAGCACCGGACCCACCGCACCTGTGCTGCCTGCAGCCTTCAGCGTGTGGCACAGCGCGCAGGCCGGCACGGCCGTCTGCATGAAAAGCCGTTTGCCGAGCGCGAACTGTTCGGCTGGGTCGGCAGCATGCGCCGGCGAAGCGCACAACCCCAGAGCCATGGGAAGCAGCGCCGCGAAGGTCATTCGCCACGCTGGCGAACTTCGTGTTGACCAGCCGGCGAGGAGTTGCCCGCCCTTCATCAGGCCACGGTGACTCTCACCGCGTGATCCGCCCAACTCGTGTTGTTGTAGCCGCTCACGTTTTCGACACGATGCTCGGGCTGCACGTTGCCCTGCTCATCGGTGGCGCGGCTGACCAGCGTGTGCATCCCCGGCGGTAGCTTCGCCTCCAGTGCGAACTGCCGCCACGCGAACCTTCCGAGATCAGGCCCCACGAAGCGCGCGGCGCGCCAGACCTTGCCGCCGTCGACGGACACCTCCACCCGCTTCACGGCATGCACGCCGCCGAAGGCCACACCCTGGATCTGCACCACGCCGGCAGGCAGCGCGCCCTCCTCCCCGCCCGGTGTGTTGATCCACGACTTGACACTCATCTCCAGCACCGAAGGCTGGCTCGGGTCAGGCTTGCTGCCCGGCGGCGTCATCCGATAGCCGTGAGCCATGATCTTGGCGTCGGTTTCGGCCGCGGTGAAGGCGACTCGCTTGACGTACTTGATGTTGTTCACGCCCTGGTAACCCGGCACCACGAGCCGCAGCGGCCCGCCATGCGCCACCGGCAACGGCGCGCCGTTCATCTCCCAGGCCAGCATCGCGTCGTCGAGCGCCTTGATGGGCACCGAGCGCTCGACCACGACGCCCTTCTCATCGATGCCCTCCGGCAGCTTCTCGCCGCCGGTGCCGGTGATGAAGCGCATGCCTTCGCCGACGCCGCCCAGCGCCTGCACCACGGCCTTCAAGGGAACGCCCGTCCACATGACGCAGCCGGCGGCGCCCACGGTCCACGGCGTGCCGCTCGGCTTGGCGGGGAAGAACCCGCGACCGTTGCCCGAACACTGCAGCACCGCGGCCACCGTCTCCACCCCCATCGTCTTCAACTCACGGATGCTCAACACGCGCGCGTTCTTGACGCCTTCCACGGCAATCTGCCACCCCTCGCGGTCGGCCACGATGGAAGCATCGGGCGCAGGCAGGTTGTTGCGCACGTACAGCCGGTCCGATGGCGTGATGACGCCCGCGCCGAAGGCGCTGCGCCGCGTCTCAAGCGTGCTCGACGTATGAACGATCAGGCTGTCCGCGTCCTTCCATGACGCATACGCGGGCAGCGGCTTGGGCTGCGCGAAGGCGCCGCCGCTCCAGGCGGCGAGCCCGGCGGCGGGCAGTGCAGTCGTGCCGGACAGCAGGCGACGCCGAGTGAGCTTGGTGTTGTCGTGCATGGTGTTCATCCCTGGGTTCGTTGGTCAGTGCACGTGCGCGCGCTCAGCCGCGCATGGCGCACCTCGGAATGATCGTGCTCCGCGGACACCGCTCCCATCCCCAAATGAAGGCCGATGGGCTCAGCTTTTGTGCGCAAGCCGCACAGCGAAGGGACCCTACGTCACACACCCGCGTCGTCCCACGGTCGCCTCCGGTAGCATCTCTCGATGAACGCTGGCGCTGATCCACGGCTGGTGGAGGGATGCTTGCTGTGGAGTGACGAGCACCTATTTGGCTGGGTCGGCCTATGGGGCGATGCTGCGGTGCCCTGCGTGATGAAGGCGGCGGCCTCCACGGAAGATGCCCCAGCGAAAGCTCAGTTGCGCACCGAGGCGCAGGTGCTTTTGCTGTTGCAGGGCACGCCCGGTGTGCCACGCGTTCTGCACTTCGATGCTGCGTCCGGAATGCTGGTGCAGGAGCGCGCCGCAGGCTTTGCTTTGGGGGAGGCGACGACCCGCCTGCCACGCGACCTGGGCCGCTGGGTCGGCGTTGCGCTCGATCTGGCGCGCATCCTCGAAAGCATTCACCGCACCGGCGTGCTGCACAGCGACCTGCACCCGGACAACATCGTGTTCGACCCAGCCACCGGCCAGGTCACGCTGATCGACTTCGGCTCTGCGGTGGTGCAGGGCCGTATCGACGCTGAGTTCCGCCACCCGACACAACTCGGGCGCGCACTGCCCTACGGCGCCCCCGAACTCACCGGCCGGCTCGGGCAAGCGGCAGACTTCCGCGCCGATTACTACGCGCTGGGTGCCGTGCTGTACGCGCTGCTGTGCGGCCAGCCGCCCTTCGTGGAAACCGACCCCCTCGCGTTGCTGAATGCGCTGCTCACCCGCGTGCCGACAGCGCCGCGCGAGCTGTCTCCCGATGTGCCGGCCTGCCTGTCGGCGGTGGTGATGAAGTTGCTCGCCAAGCAGCCCGAACAGCGCTACCAGTCAGCGCACGGGCTGCAAGCGGACCTTCAGCATTGCCTTGAGGTGACGCAAGGCCGGCGCCACGATCACGTGGTTTACACACCCGGGCGCGAAGACCGCCGCAGCCGGCCGGCGCCACCGTCGCGGCTGTTTGGCCGAGAGGGCGAGATCGCCCTGCTGCATGCCGCGTTGGACACCGGCGCAGGCAACCCCCGCATCGCCGTCGTGCGCGGCGAGGCCGGGGCCGGCAAGAGCGCGCTGGTGCTGGGTGCCCTATCCGGCTGGCACGCCGGCCGGGCGGTGTTCGCGAGCGCGGCCTTCCCGCAGTTCCGACGTGACCGCCCGTACGGCGCGCTTGCCGAGCTGATGGTTGAACTGGCGGATTACTTCCTGTGCGAACCGCCGGCCTCCTTGGCCCATTTGCGCGATGCGTTGCGCGAGGCCCTGGGCAGCAATGCCGATCTGCTATTGCTCGTCGTGCCCGAACTCGCGCCTTTGCTGCCCAGCGCGGAGGTCGCGTCGTCAGCCGAGCCGGGCACCGCGCCAGGCATGCTCGGGGCCGAGCTGCAAGGCCGGCTCCGCCAGGCTTTGGCCGCCACGCTTCAGGTGCTGCGACAAGCCACCGATGCGCTCGTGCTGTTCGTTGACGATCTGCAATGGGCAGATGCGCACTCGCTTGGCCTGCTGGAGCACCTCGCGCTCGAACAGAGCCGTGGCGAGTTGCTGCTCGTGGTCGCCTACCGCGACGACGAGGTCGACGAATCGCATCCGCTGCACGGCATGCTGAAGCGCATCCGCGAGGCCGGCACGCAGTTGATCGACATCGCGATCGATGCGCTGAGCGCACCGGTGGTGGAGGCGCTCACCGCCGACGTGCTCGACACCGACACGCAGTCGGTGTCCACGCTGGCCCGCACGCTGCACCACAAGACCGCCGGCAACGCATTCTTCGTGCTCCAGCACCTGCAGCGCATGTTCCAAGCCGGGCACCTGAGGCGCGATGCCACCGGCTGGCACTGGGATGCCGCGGCCCTGGACGCTATGCCCGAACGCGACAAACTCGTCGCCGGCCTGGTGGAACGGCTGCATTTGCTCGATGCTGACGTGCAACGCTTGGCTACGGTGTGCGCCTGCCTCGGCAATCCGATTGATGATGAGTTGCTGTCGGAGGTGCTCGGCTTCTCTCCGCAGCGAGTGAACGAGTTGCTGCTGCCGCTATTGCAGCAGGAGATGTTGATCGGCGGGCGCGGCGGCAGCCTGTCGGTGGGCGGCACGCGGCGTCTTCGCTTCTGCCATGACCGCATGCTGCAGGCTGCGCACGACCTGCTGCCGCCGCTAGAGCGCAGCCTGTGCCACCGCCGCATCGCGCAGGTGCTGGCGCAGCGGCTGCAGCCAGGAGCGGGCACCGCCGCGACGAACAGCAGCGTGCCGGGTGACGGGACACGGTTTGTGCTCGCCGAGCATTACCTGGCCGCGCTGGACGTGCTCGAACGCGATACCGAGCGCGCGCAGGCGCTCCACCTGCTGCTGGTGACGGCACGTGGTGCTTTCGAGCGCGGGGCGTTCGCGGCGGCACTGCGATTTGTTGAAGGAGCAGGCCGCCTGGCCGCTCAGGGCGCCGCGGATGAAGCCCAGCAGCTCGAGCTCGCGCTGCTGCAGCATGGTGTGCTGTTTGGCCTCGCCCGCTACGACGCCGCCGATGAAGTTTATGGCGCGCTGGCCACCTTGCCCGGGGCTGGCCCGATGCGCATCGCCGAGGCTACCGCGCGCCAGAACATCTCGCTTGCCAACCGTGGCCGCTACGAGGAGGCGGTGTCCTTGAGCCTGGAGGTCGCGCAGGCGCTCGGCTTGCCGCACCCCGATGATGGCGGCTGGGATGCCGCGTTGCACGAGGAGGTCAACGCGCTGTACGCGGTGATGCAGACACGCGGCCCCGGCCTGTTCGACGAGCTCGCACCGCTCGACGACCCAGCGCTGGAGAACGCGGCCTTCATGCTGGTCAGCACCACGTCCGCGGCCGCTTACTCTCGACCGGTGATCAGCGACTGGAACAAGTTGCGCGTCGTGCGCCTGGGATGGGAGCGTGGGCGCTTTGCGGCGCTACCCGAGGCGTTGGTGCTGGTGACCATCACGCTGAACCGTTTGCGCGATGACCCGGCCACCGGATACGCGCTGGCGCAGGCTGGTCTGCGCTTGCAGCAGCACTACCCCAGTGCGCGTCTGCGAGCACGCTCGTACTACTGCCTGGCCGGCGTGAACACCTGCTGGTTCGAGCCGCTGGAGCACTGCGTCGAGCAGGCGCGCCTGGCTTACCGCTGGGCCCTGGAGGCGGGCGACACCGAATGCGCGTCGATGGCCCATTTCCTTTCCCTGCCGCCTGTCATTGACACCACTTCAGAACTCGACGAGGTGCTGCATGACGCGAATGTCGCTTTGCAAGTCGCGCAGCGCACCGGTGACCGCGGTTCCACCGATAGCGCGCTCGTCTTCCGCCAGTTCGTGCGCTGCTTGCTCGGCCAAACACTCTCGCCCGGAGAGTGGGACGACCACGACTACAGCGTCAACGAGCACCGGCGGGCGATGGCCGCCAATCCGTTTTCCCAGGCCGTGATGACGGTCTATCGCGCCTACGGCGCTGCGCTGTTCGGCGACTGGGCCGAGGCGCTGCAGTACTGCCGCGAAGGGGCCACCAACGCCCCCTGCCTGACCGGTGGCTACATGTTTGCGCTCGGTCGCTGGGTGCACGCCTTGGCGTTGAGCATGGCTTTGAAAAACAGCTTGACCTGCGAGCGCGATGCACTGCGTGCCGAGCAAGAGCCATTGGTGACGTGGCTGGAGCGCCGCGCCGTCGACGCGCCCGCAAACTTCGGTCACTGGTGCGAGCTCCTGCACGCAACGCACGCCTGGGAGCAGGGCCGCCACGCCGAAGCCGCGGCTAGCTTCGAAGCTTCGCTCGACGCGGCTCAGCGCGGGCACCGCCCCGGCCACCATGCGCTGGCCTGCGAGTTGGCCGCCTCCTTCTACACATCGCAAGGCTTGAACCGTGCTGCCGACGCCTACCGTGCCGCGGCGGTGCGCGCCTACGAGGACTGGGGCGCGAAAGCGAAAGTCGCGCAGCTGGCCGGACACGACGCAACCCCGGCGGCACGCGCATCGCGCAACGATGGCTCGATGGCGGCACTGGACGTCGACAGCCTGCTCCGCGCAGGCGACCTGCTGGCCCATGAGCGCGATCCGCGGGCCTTGCTTCGCGTGCTGTTCGACTTGCTGCGCCAGTACGCCGCGGCCGAGCACGGCGTGCTGCTGTGGCGCCGCGGCCCTGCGTGGATCCCGCGCGCCGGCTTTGCGCCCGAGCGCCAGTGGTTCGCGCTCGATGCAGAGGACGGTGAAATGCCGCCGAGCGACGGCGATGAAGTGCCCGCATCGGTGCTGCACTACCTGACGCAGGCGGCCAAGCCCCTGCTCCTGCCTGATGCCATCCGGCATCCGCGTGTCGGCGCCGATCCGGCCTTGCTGCACCGCGGCGTGAAGTCGATCGTCGGGCTGCCGATCACCTTGCACGGCGAGTCGCTTGGGCTGCTGTACCTCGAGAACCGCCAGTTGCACACCACGCTCACGACGCAGCAGCTTGGCACGCTGCGTCTTATGGCGTTGCAGTTCGCCACCGCCTACGAGAACGCACGCATCAGCCGCGAGCTCGAGGTGCTGCTCGCCAGTCGAACCGCCGAGCTGCACCGCAACCGCAATGCGTGGGATGCGCTGCTGCAGCACGCGCCCGCCATCGTGTTCAGCAAGGACCTTGAAGGTCGCTACATCAGCCACACCCCGCAGCTCGCCGTGCTGCTCGGCCGGCCCGGCCAGTCGCTCGTAGGCATGCGCGAGGTCGAGCTGTACGACCCCGCCGTCGCAGCGGCTATCGAGTCGCAGGATCGCCAGGTGATCGAAGAAGGGCTCTCGCTACGGCTTGAGCAGCAGCGGGAAAGCGCAATAGGGGCACGCGTCTTTCTCACGCAGAAGTTCCCGCTGCGCGACGGGCTCGGGCAGATCTGGGCTGTGGGCGGAGTGGCGATCGACATCACCGAGCAAAAGGAAGCCCAGCGTGCCGCGGAATCGGCCACGCAAGCGAAGAGCGACTTCCTCGCCCACATGAGTCATGAGATCCGCACGCCGATGAACGCCATCATCGGCATGTCGTACCTCGCGCTGCAAAGCGGACTCACCGCGCGGCAGCACAACTACGTACATAAGATCCAGGCCTCGGCGGAATCGCTGCTGGGCATCATCAACGACATTCTCGATTTCTCGAAGATCGAAGCCGGCAAGCTCGACATCGCGCACGTCGATTTCCAGCTCGGCGACGTGCTGGACCACTTGGCTGACGTCGTAGGAATGAAGGCCGAGGAAAAGGACCTGGAGATGTTGTACGCGGTGCCCTTGGAGCTGCCCACGGCGCTGATGGGCGATGCCCTTCGGCTCGGTCAGGTTCTATTGAACCTGAGCTACAACGCAGTGAAGTTCACCGAGCAAGGTGAAGTGGTACTCAAGATCGACATCGTTGACCGAGCAGACCACTGGATCCGCCTGCGCTTCGAGGTACGCGACACCGGTGTAGGTATCGACCAAGTGCACCAACAGCGGCTGTTCCAGCCGTTCGAGCAGGCCAATGCGTCCACGAGCCGGGGCCATGGAGGCACTGGCCTCGGTCTGGCGATCAGCAGGCAGTTGGTGCGCCTGATGGGAGGCGAACTGAACGTGGCAAGCAAGCCCGGGCAAGGCAGTCGCTTCTTCTTCACCTTGCAATTCGAAGTGCAGCGAAGTGGCGTACCGTCACTGCCACTGCGCCATGGAGGGCTTCTTGGACGCCGTGCGCTGATCGTCGACGACAACGGCTCGGCGCGGGAACTTCTGGCTGAGACGATCAGCGCGCTTGGCTTGCAGCCCGATACCGCGGCCGACGGCCCCGAGGCGTTGCAAAGGGTGGTCGATGCTGATGCCCGGGAGATGCCCTACGACCTTGTCCTGCTGGACTGCAACATGCCCGGAATGGACGGCGTCGATTGCGCCAAGCGGATCGCCGAATCGAAACGAGGAGGCCGACGCTTCCCGGTCGTGCTGATGCCTACCGCGCTCTTGCGCGACGACGTTATGCGGCGGGTTGACGAACACCGGCTCAGCATCTCTGCGGTGTTGACCAAGCCGGCGAGGCCATCGACTCTCTTTGACGCCTGCTGCAAAGCCCTGGGCTTGGCATCGCTCGTCAGCACCCGCGCCGAGGGGCGCGAACGAGCCCTGACGGAGCACTTGTCGCGGTTGAAAGGTGCTCGCATCTTGCTTGTCGAGGACAACGAGTTCAATCGGGAAGTCGCGCTCGACCTGCTTCGCAACGAAGACATCATCGTTGCGACGGCTGACAACGGCCGCGAGGCACTTGAGATCCTCCGTACGAAGCACTTCGACGCCGTTCTGATGGACTGCCAGATGCCAGTGATGGACGGTCTCGAGGCAACCCGCGCGCTGCGTCAATGGCCGCAGATGCAGCACCTGCCGGTCATTGCCATGACGGCCAGCGTGATGGTGGGAGACAAGGAAGAGGCGCTTGCATCCGGGATGAACGATCACATCGCCAAGCCGATCGACATTGATCAACTGTTCGCCACCCTCGCAAAGTGGATACCTCCACGGGGCGTTGCTGCGGCGGCTTCGACAACGGAAGCATCCAGCGGCGACCCCATGACGAATCAACATTCAGTGCCGGGAGTTGATGTGACCGCCGCGCTTGCGCGATTGCGCGGTGACGAGGCAACGTTGCGAAGAATGCTTCAGCGCTTCCTCGAAACACATCACGACTTCGTCGCGCGCTTTGCCGCAGCCCGCAATCAAGGTGATTCGGCCGCAGCGAGGCGGCTTGCACATGACCTCCAGTCCATCGCCGGCACGCTGGGCATGCACACCCTGGCGCAAAGCGCGATGGCGCTGGAGCAGGCGTGCCGCACGGCGAGCCAGCCCGTGGTCGAGGCTCGAATGCAGGAGCTGTCACAGGTGATCGAGCCGATCTTGAAAGGCCTGGCGTCGTGGGATATTGGGCTGGCGCGCAGTGCTGTAGCGCATGGCGGGGACATCCCGAGATGAAACAAACCACCGGTAAAGGCGGCGTGCGCCGGGTAGACAGGTGTCGTGGTTCCACCTTGCCGACGGAGAGCCCTGCCTGGGCCATCTGCACCGTGACCAGATAGGAGTGGCTGGACACGAAGCTCAGCGCATCGAGCTGCTCCAGCAGCCCCACGATGTGCTCGCCCTCCGCCACCACCACGCGAGCAGGCGGCTCCAGTGCCCGCATACATTGGCTCGCCAGAAGGGAATCGGCCACCGCTGCGCAAGTGAGTCGAGAAGGAACTCGGATTTCGTGCGGGCGTCAAAGCCCTTCGCGCCCGCCAATCGGCGGTCAATGTGACCCTGACCCAAACGGAGAGGACGAAGATGAAGTGTCCCGTGTGCCCGGAGACGACCTTGCTCATGACAGACCGGCAAGGCGTTGAGATCGACTACTGCCCCAACTGTCGGGGAGTGTGGCTCGACCGCGGAGAGCTGGACAAACTGGTTCAACTTGGTGCCAAACACGATGCGACCCAGGCGCCCTCTGATCGGAGCAGTCCGGTCCGTCGGAGTGGACCTGCGTTCGAAGACTCCGACTTTGGCAAGAAACACGGCAGCTACCGGCGCAAGTCGTGGCTAAGCGACATCTTCGACTGACGGCGACGCGTTCGGCGCTTGGCGAGGCCTAAGAATGGTCCTTCCGAGAGGTGCTCGAAGACAACGATCTCGGGCACGTTGATCTCTCGGAAGACACGTGTTGTGCCGCCTCACTGCACATGACCTTGCTTTGCATATGCCTCAAGCTCCAGCGGAGAGCGAGCGTAGCCCAACACCTCCATTTCGATGAGATAGCGGCGTAGAAACTCAGTACGACCCATGCGGTCATGTTGCCCAACGTAAACAAGCTCGTGGGTGAGGACTGTCTTGTCTTCAGCCACCGGCTAGGTGCCGCACCAGCGCTTCCACCCCAGCGCACGCGACGCTGTGCCCCAGGTATCCCGGGCCTGGCATGCGCGAGGCGGGTGTGGTGATGGCCAGCAACACCCCCGAACCCTGTCGCACCATGAACGGTGCAATCACCTTCGCCGCGATGAAGAAACCACGCATTGCCTCCGAATTCCATGCGATCTCCTTGTCCCGGTCGGCCGCACCACGCGACCGACTATCGGGACGACGAACAAGCAGACGGGAAATCGACAGGGCTTCCCGCGGCCGTCTGCGCTCGACGGAAGGTTGGGCGTCTCGTCGTTCAGCAGTTCAGCGCTTCGCAGTCTTGCGCGCGGTGGCCTCGATTTCGATTTTCATGCGCGGGTCCAGCAGACCCGCGCAGAGCATGGTGGCAGCCGGTCGCACAGCACCGAGGTACCGACGAAGCACCGGGCAGCATGCTTCGAAGTCGGCGGCGTTCGGCACGATGTATCTGACGCGAACGATGTTCGATAAATCTGCCTCTGCCTGGTGGAGCGCGTGCTGAATGTTCTTCAGGCACTGCTCGGCTTGTTCTACGACGTTCTCCGAGATCGACATGGTCGAGTAATCGAAGCCCGTCGTCCCGGAGACGAAGATCCACTCTCCGTCGACGACGGCGCGGGAGTACGCGAATTGCTCCTCAAACGGAGAGCCAGAACTGATGAGAATCTTGGACATGGAGCATTGAAAAGGATGGAGTTTCGCTTCGGATTGCAACCGTTTCCTGCCCTCACCTTTGTCGGCAGGGGTTTCGACCTGAGGCCACACTGCGTGCGGAAAACTCCATGTCCGAGCACTGCTGCTCCACCACGGCCCAGCCCGTTGCCAACCCGCGTTACCGGCGAGCACTGTGGATCGCGCTTGCGGTCAACACAGGCATGTTCGCTGCCGAATTGATCGGCTCGTGGGTGTCGGGGTCGCTCTCACTGATGGCCGATGCCATCGACTTCTTCGGCGACGCCGGCAACTACGCAATCTCGCTGGCCGTGGGCGGCATGGCGCTGGCAGTGCGGTCGCGCGCCGCCCTGTTCAAGGCGGGCTGCATGGGCGCCTTCGGCCTGTTCGTGCTGGGCCGCGCTGCGTGGCAGTTGCGGGTGGGTGAGCCGCCGCAGGCCATCACCATGGGCGCGGTGGGTGCCGCCGCGCTGGCCGCCAATGCGGGGGTCGCAGCCCTGCTCTATCACTTTCGAGGCGGCGATGCGAACATGCGGGCAGTGTGGATCTGCTCGCGCAACGACGCGCTGGGCAACATCGCCGTCATGCTGGCCGCGCTGGGCGTGATCGGCACCGGCCGCGCCTGGCCCGATCTCGTGGCGGCGGTGGCCATGGCGACGCTCGCGCTGGCAGGCGCGCAGGCCGTGTTCAGGCAGGCGCGGCGGGAACTGGCTTCTGAGCCATGACCCAGGTTCAACCTTCCGAAGCGACATCGCCCTGCCCCACTTCTTCAGCCTCATCGTGAGCCGACGGGTGCCCGGCGCTTCGAGCAGACAGTCATCGCTGCCGACACGGAAATCACGGCGGTACAGGATGTCCATGGCGATGTGCCCGGATGTCAGGCTCGTGCAAGCCGCAGCGAGTTGCGCGCCACGAAGAGCGAAGGCGGGCTCGCGATAGCGCAGGCGCAGGCGCCTCACCCAGTCGCCCGAACCCTTTGCGCGTTCACCGCGACACCGCGCCAATCGGTGGGCGTGCGGCCTGTGCAGCGCTGGAAGAAGCGGGTGAAGTAGCCCGCATCCGTGAAGCCGAGCCCCAGGCCGATCTGCTTGACGCTCATGGTGGTGTAGGCCAGCTCGCGCTGAGCCTCCAGCACGAGACGCTGGTGCAGCACGGCGAGCGCCGGTTGGCCCAGCACGCGCTGGCACACGCGGTTGAGCTGCGTGGGCGTGATGCCCAGCGCCTGCGCGCACACCGACATGGACGGCTGCTCGCGGTAGCGGTGCTCCAGCAGATCACGAAATCGCCGCACATGCTCCAGCGCCCGGCCGCCGCCCGCGGGGGAAAGCGCGTCGGCCTCGCCGGGCAGGCTGCGTGCCATCGCGATCACCAGCCGCACCAGGGCCGCGTCGATGGCCAGCGTGCGCCAAGGCGACGTGGCACGGAACTCCTCGCGCAGCGCCGTGGCGGCCGCATCGATGGTCGCCACCTGCCCCGCCGGCACCGCCTCCATGCGCAACCGCAAGACCGCCGCCCGCAGCACCGGCTCATGCGCGAGAAGCTCGCTAAAGTGCTGCTCAATCACGGTCAGAACGATGCCGTCGACCTCGGGCGAGAAGCGAAAGCCGTGCGCCGTGAGCGAGGGCAAGGTCACCACGCAGGGGCCTTGGAGCGTGCCGGTGCGGCCCTCCGCCTGCACTTCGGCCTGCCCGCGGCGAATGTACATAATTTGAAGCAGTGCCTCGTGCCGGTGCGGCCGGATCTCCCATTCGTGCAGGCTGCTTCTCTCGGCCACGGACTCGCAGTGCAGCCGGTCCACGCCCATGGAATGACCCGGCTCGCCATAGATAGCGTAGATGGGAAGCTGGGCGGTCATGGGAGGTGCGGGCACAAGGACTTGCGTCGGGTTGGGCCTGGAAGGGCGTGTACGAAGCCGAGCCGAACAGCGGCGACGCGGCAATGTTCGAATTGTGCAAGCGCCTGCCGCTTCCGTCCATTGAACGTGAGACGGGTTCAGACCTAACCTTGAGGCAGATCAAACGCGCACCGGAGACAAACGCATGCGCACCCAGGTTGCCATCATCGGCGCGGGCCCGTCGGGCCTGCTTCTCGGCCAGCTGTTGAGCCGCGCCGGCATCGACAACGTAATCCTCGAGCGGCAAAGCGCCGATTACGTGCTCGGTCGCATCCGCGCCGGCGTGCTGGAGCAGACCACGGTCGATCTGCTCGACGAAGCCGGCGTCGGCGAACGCATGCACCGCGAAGGGCTGGTGCACGACGGATACGAGCTGGGCTTCGACGGCAAGCGCCACCGCATCGATCTGGCTGGCCTTACCGGCGGCAAGCACGTGGTGGTGTACGGCCAGACCGAGGTCACGCGCGACCTCATGGAAGCGCGCCGGACGCAGAGCCTGCCCACCGTGTATGAGGCACGCGACGTGGTGCTGCGCGACTTCGATGGCGCCTCGCCCGTGGTGAGCTACACCAAGGACGGCCAGCGCCACGAACTGCAATGCGATTTCATCGCCGGCTGCGACGGCTACCACGGGGTCAGCCGCGCCAGCGTGCCCGAAGGCGCCGTCACGGGCTACGAGCGGGTCTATCCCTTCGGCTGGCTGGGCATCCTGGCCGACACGCCGCCGGTGTCGCACGAGCTCATCTACACCAACCACGAGCGAGGCTTCGCGCTGTGCTCGATGCGCTCGCTCACCCGCACCCGCTACTACATTCAGTGCTCGCTGGAAGACAAGCCCGAGGACTGGAGCGACCAGGCCTTCTGGGACGAGCTGCGCCGCCGACTCGACCCCGAGGCCGCCGAAAAGCTGGTCACCGGGCCGTCGATCGAGAAGAGCATTGCGCCGCTGCGCAGCTTCGTGGCCGAGCCGATGCGCTTCGGCCGCCTGTTCCTGGCCGGCGACGCGGCGCACATCGTGCCGCCCACGGGCGCCAAGGGTCTGAACCTCGCGGCCTCCGACGTGCGCTACCTGTCACGCGCGCTCATCGAACGCTACGCCGAGCGAAGCGACGCGGGCATCGACGCCTACTCCGAGGTGTGCCTGCGCCGCGTATGGAAGGCGTCGCGCTTTTCGTGGTGGTTCACTTCGCTGATGCACAAGTTCCCGGACACCGGCGCCATCGGATACAAGCTGCAGCACGCCGAACTGGACTACCTCGTGAACTCACGGGCTGCCTCCACGGTGATGGCGGAAAACTATGTGGGGCTGCCGTTCGAGGATCTCTGCCTGCACGCCTGTTGATCCGGCATCAATAGGTTTCTCTATCGTCCCTCTCCGCGCAAGTTCGCGCCGACCCGACCGACAATCGGTCGGACCGCCCGAACTCACAAAACCATCTTGTCCAGGCGGCACAAGAAGCCGCAACACCACGCTGGAGGCCACATGGAACCAATCGAGAGCCGCTCGGATGCAAGGCACAAGGTCATTCCTTCGGGGCCCTCGGAGGTGTTTGCTGCAATGAGTGATCCCGCTCGCATTGCCAGATGGTGGGGGCCAGCGGGGTTCACGAACACGATTCACAAGTTCGAGTTCACACCTGGCGGAAGCTGGCTCTTGACGATGCATGGGCCCGACGGAACAAACTATCCGAACGAAAGCCGCTTCACACGCATAGGCGCCGATAAGCTCTTTGAGATCGAACACCTCAACGGCCATCACTTCATTCTGACGATCGAGCTGTTCTCACACGAAGACGGCACGGACGTGCGATGGCGCCAGACCTTCGACACAGTCGAACACTACAAGCGAATCGCTGAGTTTGTGGCCACCGCCAACGAACAGAACCTTGAGCGCCTCGCTGCCGAGGTCCAGCG
>CBFHAS010000053.1:0-27240 GCA_965653625.1 uncultured Burkholderiaceae bacterium
CGTGCGGCTTCGATAGGCTGCCCGAACGGGATGTGAGCGAGTCGTGGGTTGGAGGGTGGTCCGCCTCCACACCGTTTGTGCGATGGTCCACCTCCACCCCGTTCGTCCTGAGCCTGTCGAAGGGCCTGCACAGCTTCGCGTGCGGCTTCGACAGGCTCAGCCCGAACGGGATGTGAGTTCGCGCGTGCGGCTTCGACAGGCCCAGCCCGAACGGGATGTAAAGGCTGGTCCGCCTCCACACCGTTGGTGCGATGGTCTCCCCGGCGATCGCCGCGCGGTGGCACGGCCCGCGTCGAACGGCCTCAGTAATCCCCGCAATCCATTGCGAAGTACCACGGATTGAGCCTGTGCGCGCCCTGCCTATGCTTCAGAACGCCTGAACCAACAAAGGTCCCAGGACAGTCGGAGTACGCATGACTCGGGGCTGCCGGAGCTGGCCAAGCCTTCAACGTACAAATCTTTCATTCACACCAGTCTTGACCGGCGCACGGAGGCAAGAACAATGAACCGCCGCATCCTCATCATCGAAGACAACGCCGACATCGGCCACCTTCTGCAGCTGCAGCTGGCGGGCATCAACTGCGACGTGCGCTGGCTCGCCGACGGCCTGACAGGCGCCGAGGAGGCCGAGCGCGGCGGCTACGACTTGGTGGTGCTCGACCTCATGCTCCCGGGGCTCGACGGCCTCGAAATCTGCCGGCGCCTGCGCAGCCGCGATCCGCAGGTGCCCATCCTCATGCTCACCGCGAAGTCGTCGGAACTCGACCGCGTGCTCGGCCTGGAGCTGGGCGCCGACGACTACCTGACCAAGCCCTTCTCGGTGGCCGAGTTCGTGGCGCGCGTGAAGGCGCTGCTGCGCCGCATGGCCAGCCTCAAAACCGCCCAGCCTCGTGAAGACGCCGAGCAGATCCGCATCGGCGGCCTGTTCATCGACGTCCCCAGGCGCGAGGTGCGGGTGGACAACGAGCCGGTGGAGCTCACTGCCAAAGAATTTGACCTGCTCACGCACTTCGCGCGCAGCCCGGGCCGCGTGCTTTCGCGCGCCCAGCTGCTGCAGCAGGTGTGGGGCTACGGGCACAGCGGCTACGAGCACACCGTCAACACGCACATCAACCGGCTGCGCGCCAAGATCGAGCGCGACCCCAACAGCCCGGAGTACATCCAGACGGTGTGGGGCGTGGGTTACCGCTGCCGTGACCCGCGCGACACGCCGGCGCGGGCCGCGCACTGAGCCTCGGCGCCATGTGGGGCACGCTGTCGGGCCGGCTGGCCCTGGTGCTCGCATCCCTCTTCTTCGCGGGTGCGACGGTGCTGGTGGGCAGCTCCATGCACATGCCGCGGCTGCGCGAGCTGCTGGAGGCCGGCGCGGGGCTGCTGGGCGCCTCGATAGCCTTCGCCCTGCTGGTGGCACTGCTGGTGTTCCGCCTGCTCGCGCGCCGGTTGCGCCTTCTGGCCCGTGAGATGGAAGACTTTCGCGCGAGCCGCTTCACGCGCCCCAAGCATCTGCCCTGGGCACGCAACGATGGCGACGAGATCGACCGCCTGGCCTTCGCCTTCGGCCAGCTGAGCGACCACATCGCACACCAGATCGCCGAGTTGGAGCACCACGACGCGCAACGCCGCGAACTGCTGGCCAACGTGTCGCACGACCTGCGCACGCCGCTCACGCTGATGCAGGGCTACCTCGAAACGCTGCTGTTGCGACGCGGAGAACTCGATCCCGCCGAGGAGCGAAGTTGCCTGGAGGTGGCCGCACGCCACGCCGAGCGGCTGGGCCGCCTCGTGACCGATCTCTTCGAGCTGGCCAAGCTGGACGGCCGCGCCGGCCGCATCCAGTCGGAGCTGTTTTCGCTCACCGAGCTTGCGCAGGACATCGCACAGAAGTTCGCGCTGCATGCCTCGTCTGGCGGCGTGAGCATCGGCCTGGAACTGCAGCCGCGGTGTCCCCCCGTGCGAGGCGACATCGGCATGGTCGAGCGCGCGCTGGAGAACCTGGTGGAGAACGCGCTGCGGCACACCGCAGCGGGCGGCGAGGTGCGCATCGAGGTTCAATCGCGCGAGGCCGGCGTGCAGGTGCGGGTGCGCGACACCGGCTGCGGCATCGCCCGCGAGGACCTGCCGCATGTGTTCGAGCGCTACTTCCAGGCGCCGCGTCTGGAGGATGCGGCCCGGCCCGCAGATGCCGACACGACCGCACGCCACCACGCGGGGCTGGGCCTGGCAATCACGCGGCGCATCGTCGCGATGCACGGCAGCGACATCGCGGTAGAGAGCGAGTTGGGCGTGGGCACGGTGTTCAGCTTCGAGCTGCCGGCTGCGTTGGTGCCGGGAGCGCCGACCATGGCCGAACAGGCTCCCCGCGAGATGCCATGTCCGTCTGACCCAAGCTCATCCTGCCTGCAGCCGTGATCGTGCTGCCGCAGCGCTGTTCACGTGGCCGGGCGCGCAGCGCTATGACGCCTCTGTCGGCATTCCTGCTTCTCAAGGAAACGCCGGGCCGCCCCAAGTTTCCTTGTCCCCCACGGGGGGCGGGCTGGGCGCAGCCCGGCCCTGGGGGCGCTCAGAAGATCAGCGTCCCCAGCATCACACCGAACACCAGCACGATGAGGAAGACGATCACTGCGATGAAGAAGAAGACTTTGGCGATCGAGCGCGCGCTCGTGGCCACGTTGGTGAAGCCCAGCACGCCCGCGATGAGCGAGAGGGCGAAAAAAAAGATGGCCCACTTGAGCATGTCGTCTCCCGCCGTGTTCGTGTGTGCCGGTGCTTTTAAAGCAGCCTTCGTCCCCTCCCCGTGAGGGCCCAGCTCCAACCGCAGTCTGTGCCGAGGTCTCTAACGCAAGGTACGGTTGAGCAACGCGAGCGTGCGACTCCAGGCTTGCTGTGCGGCAGCGGCATTGAAGCGAGGCGTGGTGTCGTTGTTGAAGCCGTGCTGAGTGCCCGGGTACTTGTGGGCCTCGTACTTCACGCCAGCGCTCTTCAAGGCAGCCTCGTAGGCAGGCCAGCCAGCATTGATGCGCTCATCGTTCTCGGCAAAGATCAACAACAACTCGGCCTTGATGCGGCTGACCTGATCCGTGGGGGCTGGGTCGCCGTAGAACGGGATGCCTACCCGCAATTCAGGCACACGTGTGGCAAGCAGGTTGACGATGCCGCCGCCCCAGCAGAAGCCGACCGCGCCCAGCTTGCCGCTGCCACCGTCGATGTGGCGGGCATGGTTCGCTGAGGCAACGAAGTCTTCTTGCGTCTTCCGCTGGTCCAGCTCGGCGAAACGCTCGCGCGCCTTGTCCTCGTCACCCGGGTAGCCTCCCAGCGGGAACAGCGCATCGGGCGCCACGGCGATGAAGTTGTCCAGGGCCAGACGGCGCGCAATGTCCTCGATGTGCGGGTTCAAACCCCGGTTCTCGTGCACCACAAGCACCGCGGGCAGCGACCCCGCGGGTCGGGCCGGGCGCGCCGCGTAGGCGCGCACCTTGCCGTAGCCGGCTGGCGAGGCGAACTCCACGAATTCGGTTTTCAGCCGCGCGTCGTCGGGCGCCACCTTTTGTGCGCGCGCAAAGTCCGGGCTGAGCGCCGCCAGCAATGCGGCAGCGGTCGTGCCGCTGGCGGCGGCAAAGCGGGCGGCGCGGTCCAGGAAACCACGGCGATCAATGTCCCCGTGAACGTACTGGTCGAACAAACACCACACTTCGGGATCGACCTTGGCGGTGTTCACTGGTGCAGCGGCCTGTGCCATGAAGGCTACTCTCTTGAGGGGGAGAGGCACCATCTTTGGCAATCGCGGTGCCGGGGCCATCAGGCAAGCTCCGTTATGCGCACGCGGCTCATTCGTCCAGCGGCCAACGACGGCGGCTGCCCTAGCCCGCCGCCAGCCTTGCCCGCGCTGATCGCTGCACCAGTGACAGCCACGCGAGCCCCGCCGCCATAAGGATCACCGGCACCAGGCTGCCCACGTTGAGCCAGTTCCACCCTTGCGTGGTGATCAGCGCGCCTGATCCGAAAGACGTGATCGCCATGGTGCTGAAGACGCAGAAATCCATCGCCGCCTGCGCCTGCGTTTTCTCTTCCGGCCGGTACGCCTGCGTGAACAGCGTGGTGCCGCCGACATAAAGGAAATTCCATCCGACACCCAAAGCCAAGAGCGCCAGCAGGAAGCGCATCACCTCGACGCCCGACAGCGCCACCGCGATGCATGCCACGCACAGCGCGACGCCCGCGGCCATGACGCGGATGACGCCGAACCGCCTGATCAGAGAGCCCGTGAAGAAGCTCGGCACGAACATCCCCAGCACGTGCCACTCCAGCACCAAGGCCGTGCTCTCGAAGGGATGACTGCACTGCGCCATGGCGATGGGTGTGGCGGCCATGAGCAGGTTCATCACGCCGTAGCCCAGTGCGCAGGACATCACGGCCACGATGAACACGGGCTGGCGCACGATTTCTGAAAGCGGCCGGCCGGGCCGCGCGGCCGAGGGCACCGGCAAAGGCGGGAACTCAATGAACGACATGACGGCCAACGACAGCAAGGCCACGCCAACCAGCGCCGCATAGGCACCCGCGAAGGGCACGGACAGCAACTCGCGCGTGCCGCTCGCGAGGTTCGGCCCGACCACGGCGCCCAGGATGCCCCCGGCCAGCACCCACGAGATGGCGCGCTCCCTGAAGGCCGGCTCCACGATCTCGGTGGCGGCAAAACGATACAGCCCTGCGGTGGCGTTGTAGTAGCCGGCCAGCAAGGTGGCGGACACCAGCAACCAGAAGTTCGCCGACCACGCCGCATAGGCACATAACGCGCTGCTGGCCACGGCCACCGCCAAGCCCACCTGGAATGCACGGCGCCGGCCCCACGCGCGCTGGTTGCGGGCCACGAGGCCGGTGAACAGCGCGCCCCCGACCACATAGCCCACCAGCGGCAACGTGGCCATCCATGCGCTTGGGGCCAGCCTCAACCCGACGAGCCCGTTAATGGCGATGAAAGTGACGTTGTTGACCAGGAACAGGCCCTGGCACAAGGTGAGCATCAGCAAGCGGGGGTTCATGCGCGGACGATACTCCTTGGGGCAGCGAGCTCCGACAACCCACGCCGCAGACCAATTCGCAAAAAAAAGGAGCCCGCTCGAGGGGCTCCAACACTTCTGCCAGCACCGTGCACGCTCTATGCGTGCGATGCTGTAGGCAGTGTATGGCGGCAAGAGGCCCATGCCCTTTCGGAATTTCCCTCACACCGACAGCGCTTTTCTTCGTATGCCGGAAGGTGCATTGGTACGAATGCACTGCCGCGCGAGCACGTGGTCCCAAAGGGTATGCTCGCCGCCCCACTCGTCGACACACCCGATGCGCAAGGGAAGCGTGTTTCTCAGCTATCGCCGCGATGACGCCGCCGGCTATGCCCGCGCGCTGTACGACGCGCTTGTGCGCCACTTCTCCGACGAACGCGTGTTCATGGATGTGGACGACATCGCACCGGGCATCGCATTCGATGAAGCCATCCGACACGCGGTGGGCCAAGCGGCCGTGCTGCTCGTGCTCATCGGCCGTCGCTGGGCCGGCCCGCGCGAAGGCGCCCCACCGCGTCTGCACGATCCGCATGATGTCGTGCGCCACGAGGTCGAAGCCGGGCTCGTGCGGGGACTGCGCGTGATCCCGGTGCTGCTGGACGGCACACCCATGCCGCGCGAGGATGAGCTGCCCGAGTCACTGCGCCCACTCGCACGCCGCCAGGCCGTGGCGCTAGACAACACGCGCTTCGCCGCCGACTTTGAACGGGTGCTGGCCGCGGTGTATGCATCGCTGGACCAAACGCCGGTTTCGCCCGTGGGCCACTGGAAGCGGCTGCTGCTGCTGACGGCCGTAGGTGGTTCGGTCGCAGGGCTGGCTGTCGGCGCGAGGTACTTCTTCGGCCCCGGCCACGCACGGCCCGACATCAATGGCGAATGGCGAGCCGAAGTCACCTACGACTGGCCCGGCGCGAACCACGTGGAGCACTTCATCTTCGCCGGCGAGGCCAACGATTTGTCCGGCAGCGCGTCCTTTCTTGGGGTCGCGCGCGGCATCGTAGAAGGCCGGATCGAGGCCAGCACGCTTCGCTTTTCCACACTCACGAGCGAGGTGGCGGGCAGCGGCGCGCCGGTGCAGCGCGTGCATCGCTACCGCGGCACCGTGCAGGATGCGGAGATCCGCTTCGTGATGCAGACGGAGGGTGGGGTCTCCGTGCACGTGCCGGTGGAGTTCAAAGCTCGCCGCGTGGCGCCCGCGAGCACCGCTTCGCGCTGACCTCCTCGCTGCGTCAACGAGGTGGCGGCAGCGGCTCGCCCGCCATGCGGCGCCACAACCAAGGAAGCATGCGCGACGCGTCGGGCCGCGAGCCCGCTTGCCGAGGCGGCATGGGTGCAAGAGCACTGTGCCGCGCGGCCACCACGAACGAGAAGGTGTAGGCCGGCTCCTGCCCCATGCGCAGGTCGGCGATGCCCACGAGGCCGTCGCGCTCCCACATCTTGAAGAAGCCGCGGCTGAACCACGCCATGCGCCTCACGTGCCAGTCGCCCTGCAGCGCGTGGTACAGCGGTTCGCCGCGCGGGAAGCGGTCGAAGCCCACGCGCGGCTCCTCCTCGAGCAGCGAATAGAAGCCCTCGTGGTAGGCGTCGGCCTCCATGGCTACCACGCGCCACAGCACGCTGTTGAAAGCCGTGGGCGTGACCAGTACGCGCTGCGCCGCGATGCCCTGCTCACGCAGCGATGCCTGTGCGATGCCTTCCACATGCTGCTGCACCGCTGCGCCCCACGCAAGGTACGCACTGCTCAAAACCAGGCCGGCGGTGTTCCAGCGCAAGCCGCGGCCTCCTCGCCTCACAAGGAAACGTCGGGCCAGCCCGGCCCTGGGGGCGCTCAGCAGCGCGATCGTCAGTCCGACGAGGAGCGGCAGCGTGTAGAGAGGGTCGATGATGAACACACTGCCGACACCAAAGGGACGGTCGTCGAACGGCAGGGCGAGCTGAGTGCCGTACACCGTCATCGTGTCCAGCAGCGGGTGGGTGATCAACGCCAGCCAGACCGCCAGGCTCCAGCGCGGCAGGAGCTCGCGCTCGCCGGACAGCCGCGACACGACCCAGGCGATGGGCGGCGCCGCGAGCGTGAGCCAGAAGAGCGCGTGCGTCTCGGCCCGGTGCAGCGTCATGTTGCGAATCGGGTCGCCATGATCGATGAACGCATCGAGATCCGGCAGCGTTCCGCACACGCCACCCCACAACGCCGCCTTCCACAAGGCCGTTCGCCGGCCCATGACCGCCACGCTGACGGCGGCGCCGAGCGCGAGCTGCGACAGCGAATCCATGGGGCGATTCTGAGCGTGTCGCGTTGTCCCGCAGCGGCTGCGGCTATGGCGCCACGATGCGCTCGGCCACGGCCAGCAGCCGGGATCCGAGCCTCAGCCCTGCGCGCTCCGCCACGGCAGGCGCCGCCTCGAAGCGCAGGCGCCCGTCCACCGGAAGAAAGCGCAGCATGCCCGCGCCATTCATGGCGACTCCGCCGTCCATGACCACCAGCACGGGACGCCCGCGCAGCTCCGCCAGCAAGCCGGCTTGCACTGGGCCGCGACCGACGAACACGGCGTGCAATCCGTCCAGCGAATCGCTATCGCCCAGCTGCCGCACGATCACCGACCTGCCGTTCACTTGCCGGCCGGTCACCAGTGCTTCCAGCTCGGCATGGACATCGTCCGCGCCCGCCACGCCGATGACCAGCGGTGTGGACATCTCCGGGAGCACCACGGGCGGCCACTCCACGTACGACAGAAACTTGTACAGATAGGCCGCCTTGACCGCTGGCGCGGCGGCCTTCGGCTGAGCCCACGACGGCGCGCCAAGCAGAGCCGCGCCCCAAGCAGCCGCCACGC
Source organism: uncultured Burkholderiaceae bacterium (assembly GCA_965653625.1). Taxonomy (GTDB): domain Bacteria; phylum Pseudomonadota; class Gammaproteobacteria; order Burkholderiales; family Burkholderiaceae_C; genus Albitalea. The sequence continues at coordinate 7,892 of CBFHAS010000053.1, forward strand.
GCAGCCATTCGCGCCGGCCCGCGCAAAGGCGAGCCGTTCGGCGCCATCGCATTGCACAGCAGTTCACGGCCTGCGCGACGATGTCCACGGGCGCGAAATACAACTCATCGCATGTCGGTCAAGCGCGCCACGGCAAGGCGCGGAAACAGACACTAGCCTTGCGAGGTAAGAAAGTACATCCGGGGCTTCGCTGCCCGCACGGCGCGGACAGGCGGCGGAGGCAAGCGATCGAGCACTCAGAACCTGGCGTGCCCGCGCCGGATTGGCTTCACAGTCCTTAGCTGTGCGCCTCGTGCCGAGCGCCTCGCATGCGCTGGAAGCCGCTCACCGCCACGAGTGCCAGTGCACCAGCCGCCACGCCGATGAGCGCATTGCCGACCAGCGGCGCCAGCACGGCCAGCACTGGGCCGATCCCTGCCACGGCACCCGCCGCCTGCTCCAGCGCTTCTACACCGTGGTGCAGAGCACCGACACCGTGGGCAAGGATGCCTCCGCCGACGAGGAACATGGCGGCCGTACCAGCGACGGACAGCCCCTTCATCAGCCACGGCGCAGCGGCGAGGATGCCGCGCCCGAGGCGCTGCCGGAATGCGTCGGGACGCTGGCTCAGGTGCAGCCCCAGGTCGTCAAGCTTCACGATGCCCGCGACCAGGCCGTACACGCCCACGGTCATCAGCGCGGCAATGCCGACGAGCACACCGACGCGCACGCCGAACTCCGCGCCCGCCACTGCGCCCAGCGCAATGGTCACGATCTCCGCCGAGAGGATGAAATCGGTGCGCACGGCCCCCTTGATCTTGTCCTTCTCCAGGGCCACGAGATCCACGTCCGGATCGACCACCGCGCGGGCAAGCTCCTCGCGGTGCGCCTCATCCTCGGCGCGGCTGTGCAAGAACCTGTGCGCGAGCTTCTCGACGCCTTCGTAGCAGAGGAAGGCGCCGCCCAACATCAGCAGGGGTGTCACCAGCCAGGGGGCCAAGGCGCTGATCGCCAGCGCGGCCGGCACCAGGATCACCTTGTTGATCGCCGAGCCTTTGGCCACCGCCCACACCACGGGCAGCTCCCGCTCCGAGCTCACGCCCGATACCTGCTGCGCGTTGAGCGCGAGGTCATCGCCCAGCACGCCGGCGGTCTTCTTGGCCGCCACCTTCGTGAGGATGCTCACGTCATCAAGGATGGTGGCGATGTCGTCGAGCAGAGCGAGCAGACTGCCTGCAGCCATAGAGCCTCTTCTTTCCTAAGTTTTTTTACGCTACGCGCACAGCCTGCGCCCGGCGCACGCAGCGCTTGCCGCCTTGCTTGCCGGCATACATGGCCTCGTCGGCGCGTTGCAGCAGGGTCACGGGGTCGGCGCCGTCGAGCGGCACGAGGGCATAGCCCACCGTGAGACCCACGCTGCAGCGGCGGCCTTCGGAGAGCTGGAATGGCGCATCGAACACCTTCAGCAGATGCTGGCCGACCTCTTGCGCCTGCGGGTCGCCGTGCAGGCCGGTCACGGTAATCACGAACTCGTCGCCTCCCAGGCGGGCAACGACGTCGCTGGTGCGCAGGCTGGTCTTGAGGCGGCGCGCCACGGCGATGAGCAGTTCATCGCCCACCGGGTGTCCGTAGCGATCGTTGACCTCTTTGAATCCGTCGAGATCGATCATGTAGACGGCCAGCAGATGCTCAGGGCCGCAGTGCGGCAACTCGGCGGCCAGCACGGCATCCAGCCCGCGTCGGTTGGGCAAGCCGGTCAGGGCGTCGGTGTGCGCGAGCGAATGCAGCGTGTCGCGCTCGCGCTTGGCGTGCTGGGCAGCCGCATGCACCGCCTCCATCCGCAGGCCGATCACCCGCATGAACAAGAGCATGTCGAGCGTGGCGCCGAACTGGAACGAGTGCATCGTCCAGAAGCTGGCCTCCACCCCTCCTTTCACCACGCCGACCATCACCGCCGTGGCAATGAAGTAGCCGAGCCAGGCCACGAGGAAGTAGCCGCCGACGGCGTCACCGCGGCGCACGCGCGCCAACGCGCCGGGCAGACCGAGCACCGCGGGCGCCAAGCCCAGGGTGCCGACCACGGCGCTCACCTGGTGCAGGTTCAGCAGATCAAGCGCATAGGCCGCCGCCGTTGCGAAGAGAAGCGCCGCGCCAGCTCTCATGGTGCGGCCGAACCAGGGCTTCGACTGCGGGCCGCGCAGCGCGTGTTCCACGAACAGGAAGGTGGAGGCCGAAGCGACCAGCGCCGAAAGCCCGCCCGCATGCAGCTCGATCCATCGGTTGTCCCTCCAGAGGAACTGCGCTCCGATACCAAACTGGTACACGGAGAACAGCACGCTGGCGGTGCTGAGCAGCGCGTACTTCAGGTACAGGGTCTCGCGTAGCGTGGCCCATTGCATGAGGCTATAGATCACGAGGCAAAGGCCCAAGCCGGCGAGCAAGCCCTGCAGCAACTGCTCGCGCAGGGCCCGTTCGTGGAATGCGCCGGGCTTGCTCAGCGTGATGGGCAGCACCATGCCGCCTTGCGTCTGCACGCGCAGGAACAATTCCACCGGCTCACCGGGAGGCAGGTCCAACGCCATGGCGGGTGTTCGGCTGCTCAGCGGACGTTGCGACACCGGCTGCAGGTTGCCCAAAGTGGCATGCGAGAGGAGACGGCCGCGGTACAGCAGGTAGACGTCCACGCGGTTGAGCACGGCGTAATCGATGTCGAGCACCCAGCGGCCGTCGGAGCCGGCGGCCACAACGAGCGGCACATGCAACCACACGGCCTCCTTGCGCAAGCCCAGCGTGCCATCGCCATCGTGCGCGGGCATGAAGCGATCGCGCGCAGCCAGCACCTCGGCCAGCGACATCGGCCCGGCGAGTTCAGGCATCAGCGCGACGGCGGGCCATGCCTTGACGCGGCGCGCGGCGTCGTCGAGCACGAGCGCGGCGGCCCCCGCCAGCGGCGCCCACAGCAGCGCGATCAACAGGCAGGCCCGTCGAAGGCATGGGCATAGCAGCGGCATGGGCGAGAGCCTGTCGTGACACAGGCCGCTATTGTTGCGCCCCCGCCGGCGGAACTGAAATCACATTGCGCAGCAAACGACGCTCGACCCGGTTCATCCAGCGCGGCGCTTTCGGATCCTCTTGCCAGCCGGCCATGGTGCTCCTCGCCTGGTCGAGCGCCTTGTCCGGCAGGCGCAGCGGGCGCGTCTGGTCCATCAGCACCTCGGCGAGGAAGCGGCGGCCGACCAGCCGCGTGAGGAAGCGCGAGATGGAGAAATCCGGCTTGAACCGTCGAACCACACCGTCGATGAGATACACGGTGAACATGAGCGCGGCGAACAGCCATCGTGCCGGCTCGGCCACCTTGCCTTCGATGCCGAGATCGCGCGCCGTATCTGGGCCGCACAGGTGCCGCGTCAGAAGCACCGGAACAGGCTTGGCCACACGCAACGGAATCAGCGATTCCATGGTTTGCATCAGCGCTCCTGCAAGCGCGGGCCGGGGGTCGGGCACGAACCGGTCCGCGCGGGCGCGGGCCTGCATCAGGGCGAACATCGCTTCGGCCTCCCCCATGGTGTCGGCCATCAGGTCGCGCCGCAGGCCCAGCAGGTGCCCCACCACGTTCCAGGCGTGCAGGTAAGCGCGCTCCTGTTCGTCCGGCAAGCCGATGCGCAGCTTACGCATCGCCCGCAGGAAAACGTAGTTGAAGGTGAGCAGCGTGTAGGCCTGCTCCTCCTGGTTGCAAGGCAGGCCATCCTTGCCGACGTTCCAGCCATGCGCCAGCAGCGTTTCATGCATGGTCGTAGCCTGCTGCATGCCAGGCAGCGGGGGCAGCACGAGCGCATCGGGCGAGCGCAGCCGACCGCCCAGCGCCGCCACGGCTTCGGCCGGATCTCCGCGCAGGACGAGATTGCGAACCGTCGCGTGGATCAGCCGCACCTTGAGCACCTGCGCGATTCCCGTGCCGTCGGGTGATGTGAGCCCACCCGGCATCATGACCGGGAAGATCATGGCCGCGGTGGCGCGGATGCGATAGTCGGTGTGCCGCTCCAGTTGGCCGGTGGCGTACAGCGCCTGCGAGAGGTCAGGCACGACATAGCACTCGGGAAGACTCGCGCAGAAGAGCAGGATGCACGAGAGAGCTCCCTGGTCCATGAACACCGATTCGGCCCGGGCAATGCAAGCGAGATCGGCCCACTTCGGCACTCCGGGGACCTCATGCAGGAAGTCTTCCAAGGCGCAGGCCACATCGGTCGGCGTGCCGGGTGGAGCGCGCCATTCGGTGAGGCAGCGGTTGTCTTTCCACTGATCGATGAGGCTGTTCACCAGCCTCAGGCGGCGCCATCGCTCGATGTTGTCGCCGCGCAGCTCCTCGCGGGAGGCGCCCTGGTGAACGTTCCAGGGCCCGAGGATGCGCGCGAGGGTGCGGTCTGCGAGAGGATCGGCCTCGTACTGCATGCGGTCGAGCATCACGTTCGGCGTGTCGACAGTGGTCATCTCGTGCACGCGGCCGGGCCGCGGGGGTTCGGTGAACAACGGAGAGAGCGAGCGCCGGGGCAGTGTAATTCCGACATGCACCGCGGCAACATCGGGAAAAGGATCCACACACCTGCCCTGTTCCTATGCTGCGCAAAGCGAAGCCATGAAGAGGCTTATCGTTTGCAGCGCGACAGCAGCAACCCGAAGCGAGGCAGCGCAATGGATGACCCGAACGACCTGGAGCGCTTCGTGCAAGCGCAGGACCACGTGTATGCCGATGTCGTGGACGAGCTGACGGCAGGACGCAAGCGCAGCCACTGGATGTGGTTCGTGTTCCCGCAACTCAGGGGACTGGGCCACAGCGCCATGGCCGAGCGCTATGGCGTGGCTTCACGCGCCGAAGCCGAGGGCTATTGGCGCCACCCGGTGCTCGGCCCGCGACTTGCCGAATGCACGAGGCTCGTGCTCGCGGCACCCGGCCGCTCGGCGCGCGACATCCTGGGATCGCCCGACGACATGAAATTCCGCTCTTGCATGACGCTGTTCGGCGAGGTGGCGCCGGACGAGCCGCTGTTCCAGCAGGCGCTGGACACGTATTTCGGCGGCGAGCGTGATGCGCGCACGCTCGAGCTGCTGACGGCCTGACCGAACGAACCCGGGGCACCGGGTGCAGGCAGGCTCAGTGCGCCTTGCTCTTCGGCTTGTCCGGCGCCCCCGGCGCATGCAACGCCACCTGAGCGGCGCTCAGCTCGCCTTCCAGCGGCGCCAGCAACTCCCTGCGCATCATGATGGCCACCGACGCGGGGTTCACCTTGCCGTCGGGGTGGGCCACCGCCTCCGCCATGGCGCGATAGATCGATGTTGGCAACAGCATGGCGAGCTCCAGGCTCAACTCGTTGGCGCGATCGTAGTCCTCGAGCGCCGAGTTCTTGTCGAGCGACCCAGCCAGCACGAGGTACTGCGCCACCATCTCAGCCAGATCCAGCTTTTCCCGCGCGGGAAGGTCTTTCATCGTCTTTCCTTCAGCGATTCGAAATCGCGCGCAGGGTAACCCACCGCCGCCGTGACCCTCATGCCGTGGGGGCCGAAACTTCCGAGCTGCGCAGGGTGCTCACCGCCGTGCCAAGGTGTCTGTCGCGGGCCGCCGGGGCCCACGGAGATGACGCATGGAACTGAGCTCCACTGCATTCTCGAACAGCGGCGACATTCCCAGCCAATTCACTTGCGAAGGCCAGGACACCTCCCCGCCCCTTGCATGGAGTGGGCTGCCGCAGGGTACGCAGAGCTTGGCGCTCATCGTGGACGACCCTGACGCACCCGACCCGGCGCACCCGCAGCGCACCTGGGTGCACTGGGTGCTGTACGACATCCCACCCTCCGCTGAAGGTCTACCAGAAGGTGGCAAGCCGCTGCCCGAAGGCACCCGCGACGGACTCAACGACTGGAAGCGCACAGGCTGGGGCGGCCCTTGCCCGCCCATAGGCCGGCACCGCTACTTCTTCAAGCTCTACGCACTGGACCAGAAACTCTCTGACCGGCTCACACCCACCAAGGCCGCCCTGGAAAAGGCCATGCAGGGGCACGTGCTCGCGCAGGCGCAACTGCTCGGCACCTACCAGAAACGCGCCTGACAAGCTTCAGTACAGCACCCGGCAGCGAATGGTCCCGGGAATGGCGCACAGCTCGGACAGCGCCACGGTCTGCGCGCTGCTGTCCACATCGGTGACCACGTAGCCCACCTCGTCGTTGGTGCGCAGGTACTGCGCATCGACGTTGATGCCCGCGTGCGAGAACGACTCATTGATGCGCGCCATGACTCCCGGCACGTTGTGGTGTATGTGCAGCACCCGCGATCGCCCGGTGTGCTCCGGCAGCGTCACCTCGGGGAAGTTCACCGACGATGCGGTGGAGCCGTTGTTGCTGTAGCGGATGAGCTTGGCGGCCACTTCTCGCCCGATGTTCTCCTGCGCCTCGGCCGTCGAACCGCCGATGTGCGGCGTGAGCAGCACGTTGTCGAAGCGCGTGAGGGGCGATTCGAAGCGTGAGTCGTTACCCTGCGGTTCCACCGGGAACACGTCAATGGCCGCGCCGTGCAGGTGTTCGCTCTCCAGCGCCTGCGTGAGCGCTTCGATATCGATCACGGTGCCGCGTGAGGCATTGATGAGGTGGCTCCCGGGCTTCATGCGCGAGAGCTGCGCGGCGCCTATCATGTTGTGCGTTGCGGGCGTCTCGGGCACGTGCAGGCTCACCACATCGGCTTTCGACAGCAGGTCGGCGAGAGTGGGCATATGGCGTGCATTGCCCAGGGGCAGCTTGGTCTCGATGTCGTAGAAGAGCACGGTCATGCCCAGCTGCTCGGCCAGCACGCCGATCTGCGTGCCGATGTGGCCGTAGCCCACGATGCCCAGCGTCTTTCCGCGCACCTCGAAAGACCGCGTGGCGCTCTTGGTCCAGCCGTTGCGGTGAAGCACGGCGTTCTTCTGCGGGATGCCGCGCATCAGCATGATGATCTCGGCCAGCACCAGTTCGGCCACGCTGCGCGTGTTGGAGAACGGCGCGTTGAATACCGGGATGCCGCGCCGCATGGCCGCGCGCAGGTCGATCTGATTGGTGCCAATGCAAAAGGCGCCGATGGCCGCGAGCTTGGGCGACTGCTCGATCACCGCCTCGGTCAGCTGCGTGCGCGAGCGGATGCCAAGGAAGTGCGCATCGGCAATCTGCTCGACCAGCGCCTCGCCGGCCAGTGCCTTGGGCAGTGTGACGACCTGGGTATACCCGTCGCCTGTCAACGTATCCACCGCGGAGGCGTGGATGCCCTCGAGCAACACGAACTTGAGCTTCTCCTTGGGGACGGACAGGCGGGTCGTCATGGCGCAAGGCTCCGGGGGAAGCATGCAGCGTACGCGAGCCGCTCAGGTCGCCCGGAACAACGCCCCTGACGCCTCCGTGGGCGCACCCATCTGGGCCCGGAACAGCAGTTCGTCGGTGGCGCGTAGGCGCCGGCAGACCTCGCGGCCGATGTTCATCTGGATGAGCGCGAACTGCTCGATGTCGCGCTCAAAGAGGCGCAGCAGGTCCTCAGGCTTCAGTTCGATGGCGGTGCAGTTTTCGAGCGCCTTCACCGTAGCGCTGCGTGGCAGCAGGTCCATGAGGGCCATCTCACCGAAGCAATCGCCACGGTGCAGCTCACGCAGGAGCAGTTCGCGGCCGTGCCAACCCTTGAGGACGGCGGCGCGGCCACACTCCAGCACGTACATGCGCAGCGCCTCGTCGCCTTCACGGAAGAAATGGTCGCCGGCAGCCACGGTCACGGTGCGGGCCTGCTCAAGCAGGAAGTTCAGCACATCCTCGCGGATGGCGCCGAAGATGGGCATGCCCTGCATCAGCTCGATTCGCGTTGCCTGCATCGTCCACCTCCAGCAAGGACAACCGAAGTCGACGGCCAGTGTACGCCGCCCTCCGGCACACCGAGGGTAACTTCTGCTGCAACGACTGCGTCGATTGGCAGCCTTGAGCCGGTGGCCGCGGCCGACAGCATTGCCAGCATCTACCGGCGTCGCTTGAGTCGTTTGTCACGTCGTCTCTCGTCAGACAGCGCGTTGAGTTCGCCTATGCTGCGCGGCCATGCGCCCGCGCCACACCCTCGTCACCACTGCGCTCTCACTGGCGCTGCTGTGCGGCATCGCGACGGCAGCGCCTGAGGACGATGCGCCCACCAGCCAGGACGTGCCGCCGAGCTGGCACGCCCATGAGCTCTCGCCGGAGGCGCCGCCGGCGGAACTTGTGGCCGAGCCAGCGCCTTTCGGCGAGCGCGTGCGCCACCGGGCATCTGACATGGTGCTCAAGGCCATGAACTTCCTCGGGGTGGCCTACCGCCGCGGGGGCTCCAGCGAGCAGTCGGGCTTCGACTGCAGCGGTTTCACGCGGCACATCGTGCAGGCGAGCTTCGGCTTGCTGCTGCCTCGCCGCGCCGACGAGCAGGCCACCGCACCTGGCCTGCGCACTGTGCAGCGGGAAGAGCTGCAGCCCGGCGATCTGGTGTTCTTCAACACCCGCAGGCGCACCTTCTCCCACGTGGGCATGTACGTGGGCAACGGCAAGTTCATCCATTCCCCGCGCGCTGGCGGACGGGTGCGCATAGAGGACATGGCTTTCGCCTACTGGCGCAAGCGTTTCACCGGTGCGCGCCGTGTGGATGCGCCAGGGGATCGGCATGGCACAGCGCCTGCCACCGAGGCTACAAGACTGCCGCAGCCCGACCTCTGACCCACGTGCCGACGGGGGTGCCGGCACGCGTGCAAAATCAATCCATGGCCGAAAAGGCAGTCATTCAGCTTGCCGATCTCCGGGTCGCGGCGCGCGTGCCGCTCGTACCGGGTCACGCGATTGCGCCCACGGGCCTGCTCTCCGATCGCTTGGCCAGGCCGCTGCGCGATTTGCGCATTTCGGTGACCGACCGGTGCAATTTCCGCTGCAGCTACTGCATGCCCCGGGAAGTGTTCGACAAGCACTACAACTTCCTGCCCCACACCTCGCTGCTGAGCTTCGAGGAGATCACGCGCGTGGCGCGGCTCTTCGTGGCCCACGGCGTTCACAAGCTCAGGCTCACGGGCGGGGAGCCGCTGCTGCGCAAGGACATCGAGGTGCTGATCGGCATGCTGGGCGATTTGCGCACACCTGAGGGTGAGCCGCTCGACATCACGCTCACCACCAACGCCTCACTGCTCGCCCGCAAGGCACAGGCGCTGAAGGACGCCGGGCTGAAGCGGGTCACGGTCAGCCTCGACGCGCTGGACGACACCATCTTCCGCCGCATGAACGACGCCGACTTCCCCGTGCACGAGGTGCTGCGCGGCATCGAAGCGGCCGAGCGGGCGGGTCTGGGGCCCATCAAGGTGAACATGGTGGTCAAGCGAGGCACGAACGACAGCGAGATCCTCGCCATGGCCCGGCGTTTCCGCGGCACACCGATCATCCTTCGATTCATCGAGTACATGGACGTCGGTGCCACCAACGGCTGGTGCATGGACGAGGTGCTGCCTTCGGCTGAAGTGATCGCGCGGCTGCACGAGATCGGGCCGCTGGACCCGGTGGAGCCCAACGTCACCGGCGAGACGGCCGAGCGCTGGCGCTGGCGCGACGGCGGCGGCGAGGTCGGCGTGATTTCCAGCGTGACGCAGGCGTTCTGCCGCAACTGCAACCGTGCGAGGCTGTCCACGGAGGGCAAGCTTTTCCTGTGCCTGTTCGCCTCCCAGGGGCACGACCTGCGCGCGCTGCTAAGAGGCGGCTTCAACGATGAGCAAATCGGCTCGGCAATCGCGCACATCTGGCAGGGGCGCGAGGACCGTTATTCCGAGCTGCGAGGCGCCATGCAGGCCGAAGAATGCAGCGGGCAGCAGCGCGTCGAAATGCACTACATCGGCGGATGAGCGGCCGGCCGCTTGGAGGGTGGCGCGCATGAGCATGATCGCCAGGGAAGAGATCACCGGCCTGGTGCTGGCCGGCGGACGCGGCAGCCGCATGGGCGGCGTCGACAAGGGCCTGCAGCCGCATCGGGGCATGCCGCTCGCCTTGCACGCGCTCATGCGGCTCGCGCCGCAGGTCGGGCAGGTGATGGTCAATGCGAACCGCAACCTCGGTGCCTACGATGCCTTCGGCGTACCGGTGTGGCCCGACGCCGTGCCCGATTACCCCGGCCCGCTGGCCGGTTTCCTGGCCGGGCTGGAGCACTGCGAGACGCCCTACCTGGTCACGGTGCCTTGCGACACGCCGGCCTTCCCCGAAGACTTGGTGTCCCGGCTTGCGGCCGGGTTGGTGAACGACGGGGCGGAGATCGCCATGGCCGCCACGCGTGGCCCTCAGGGGTTGCAGGTGCAGCCTGTCTTCTGTTTGCTCAGGGCATCGCTGATGGAAAGCCTGGTGCGCTTCATCGAGTCGGGCCAGCGCAAGATCGACCGCTGGACGGCACAGCATCGTTTCGTGGAAGTGCCGTTCGACGACGACGCGGCTTTCTTCAACGCCAACACGCCCGAGGAGCTGCGGCAACTGCAGGGCCATGGGCGCTGAGCTGCTGCTGATCCGCCCGCTGGTCATGGAAGACCTGCCGCTGTACAAGGCGCTGCGCGATGAGATGCTGGCACTTCATCCCCAATCCTTCACCTCAGACGCGGCCTCGGAGCGGGCGCGTCCGGCCTGTGCCTATGCGCCTCGCATTGGCGCCGACCGCCCCGAAGGTGGCCAGTTCACGCTGGGCGCCTGGCATGCGGATCGGCTCGTGGGCGCCGTGAGTTGCGAGCGCGAGCCGCGGGCCAAGGTACGGCACATCGCTCACCTGACCGGCATGATGGTGCACCCGCAGGCCCGGCGGCGCGGCATTGGCCGCATGCTGCTCATGGCGTGCATCGAGCGGGCTCGGGCGGTGCGCGGGCTGGAGATGCTGACGCTCAGCGTGACTTCCTCAAACACAGTGGCGGCCACCCTGTATGCCCAAGCCGGGTTCCGCCGCTACGGCACGCAGCCTCGGGCCCTGAAGGTCGACGGCGCATACCATGACAAGGACCTCATGGTCCTCGACCTCTGACATGCCTTCGCTCCAAGAAATCGCCTCCTGCCTCAGCGGCTACGACCCCAACGCGCTGCCGGTGGCGCAGGCCCAGGAGTTCATCACCCGGCTGGTACCGCAGGTGCGGGCCTCGGAGTTCGTCCCGATCCGCTCGGCACTCAGCCGAGTGCTGGCGCACGACATCATCTCGCCCATCGACGTGCCGGCCCACGATAACTCGGCGATGGACGGCTACGCCCTGCACGGCCGCGACCTGCTCGTGGATGCACCCACCGCACTGGAGGTGGTGGGCACCGGGCTGGCAGGTGACAGCCATGTGGGCGAGGTGCTGGCCGGGCAGTGCCTGCGCATCATGACCGGCGCGGTGATGCCGGCCGACACGGACACCGTGGTGCCGCAGGAGTTCGTGGAGCGGGGCGAAGGCAAGGTGCTCATCCCACCCGGTGTGGTCAAGGCCGGGGACAACCGGCGATGCAGAGGCGAAGATCTCGCGGCCGGCGAGCCTGCGCTCAAGGCCGGCCGCGTGCTGCGCCCCGCCGACATGGGCCTGCTCGCGTCGCTGGGCCAAGCCGAAGTGCCGGTGTGGCGCAAGCTGCGCGTGGCCTTCTTCTCCACCGGCGACGAGCTGCGCTCCATCGGCGAGCCTCTGGACGAAGGATGCGTCTACGACAGCAACCGCTACACGCTGTGGGGCATGCTTCAGCGGCTCGGCGTCGACGTGCTGGACATGGGCGTGGTGCGCGACGAGCCCCAAGCGCTGGAGGAGGCATTCCGCCACGCCGCGGAGAACGCCGATGCCGTCATTACCTCGGGCGGCGTCAGCGTGGGCGAGGCGGACCACACCAAGCAGGTGATGGCCGCGCTGGGGGACGTGCTGTTCTGGCGCATTGCCATGCGGCCGGGACGCCCCATGGCCATAGGCCGCATCGAAAGCGGCGGGCACACGGCCATCCTGTTCGGCCTGCCGGGCAACCCGGTGGCGGTGATGGTGACCTTCTACGCCTTCGTGCGCGAGGCACTGCTCGGCATGGCCGGCGCTGCGCCCGCGCCGCTGCCGATGCTTCGCGCGGCGAGCGTCAAGCCACTGCGCAAGAAGCCCGGCCGCACCGAGTACCAGCGCGGCATCGTGAGCCGCGCGGCCGACGGGTCATGGCAGGTGGCGATCACCAGCTCGCAGGGATCGGGCATCCTGCGCAGCATGAGCGAGGCCAACGGGCTGGTCGTGCTCAGCCACGAACAAGGCAGCGTGGCGGCAGGCGAACTGGTGGATGTGCTGCCGTTCGATGGGCTGATTTGAGGCTCGCGGCGCCTGGCGAATAACGCACGTCGAGCCCTTGCTAAGGGGTAGTCTGGAAACATGCCGGCCAGCGAGGTTGACAACTTTGTCAAAACGACCAAGAAACCATGAGCTTTGCCTTGCCCGAGTCGATGCGCGAGTCATCGACAACCGGGTCGCTGCTGGCAACTACGGCAACACCAGCGAGTACATCCGTGACCTGGTACGGCGCGACCAGGAAGAGCAGGCCAAGAAGCGGCTTCGCGATCTCATCGCGGAAGGGCTGGCATCCGGGCCAGGCCGGCGTCGCACCAAGGCGGACGAGAAGGAACTGCTGGCGATCGCTCGCGGCGAGATCGATTGAAGCCGGCGGTTCTAGCCCTCAGGCGCTGCGCGATCAGCAGGGCGAGGTCCGGTACTACCGCAAGGAGGGTGGCACGCGCGTGGCGATGCGGGTGGCCAAGGCCACCAACGACGCGCTTGACCAGATCGAACTCGAACCCGGCAGGGGTTCGCCTACGCTCGGCAAGCTGCTGGGCATTCCGGAGCTTCGGACCCGGCGGGTCGGAAAGTTTCCGCTGCTGTGGTGCTGCTTCGAGCGCGGGGACCATCTGGATGTGGTCCGACTGCTGGGCGAGCGCCAAGACATCGCCTCGATCTTGGGCGAAGAGTTCGCCTCGAACTGATAGCACTCGAGTCGAGGCGGAGCAGGGCCGACGGTCAACGACCGGTCTACGCCAGTGCGTTCGCCGGGATGGCGGCCGGACCCGACCCATCTCAGACCTTCGCCGAGCCCGCTCGGCAGCTGAGACGCCGACTATGAGGAACCGTTGACATGTCGGAGCGTGCCTCCGAGGTTCCGGGATTGCTGAGCTAAAACGTACCCCGCCTGCGACTGCCGCCACCAAGAGCAAGGATGCGGCCTGCACTGGCAACCGACTGACAGCGGGCCTTCAGCCCCCAGCAGCGCCAGCAGCAAGTGCCAGCAGTGTTGCAACGTGCGGCTTCGCCAGTTCCCCCAGGATGTTGCCCGCCGAGCCTTCAGCTACCGCTTTGATGGTCCGGGCCGTGGCCCTGATGATTTCCCACTTCGGCTTTGGTGAAGCGGCTTGTGCCTTGAGGGTCGCTAGTTCGGCCCGCAGTTCGTCGGCTGCATCGCCTTGCACGGTCTCACGGTCAATGGCGGTGCCCAGGGCTTCAATTAAGCCCCGCAAGGCTTCGAGGTCGGTGCCCGTGGTGGTGTTGGCTTGGGTCTGGGTTGACCCGTTGGAACTGATTTGAATCTGTGAACCCGATACGTTTCCGAAGTGGTAGTGCTGTTCTTGCACTGTCTGCTTCTCCTGTTGGGTGAACGTCATTCCTTCCCCCAGTACGCCCCGGCCTTCAAGGTCTAGCGCCCATTCAAGGATGCGGCTTCGCACCCGTTCAACGATGCCCCGAATCTGAACGGTCGTGAACATGAGGTGCGGCCTCAGGGGGACGTTCATCACCTTCATGATTTCCTGCTCTAAGGCGGTCGGGAAGTGGCGGTGAAGCGTGCCCGTGCCCTTGGACAGTGGTTCAAGCTCGGGGATTGATCCGCGCTCAGGCAGCAGCGTTAGCCAGTCGGCACCCTTGCCCGCCATTTGAAGGGGCACTGGGCCGTGATAGGGGTTCATCGCCTCGAAGGTGGCCCCGAATCTTTCGGTACTCGGGCACCTCTCCCGTGTAGCCGTTCAGTTCGGACGTTATCCAGTCTATGAGGTCTGGCACGTCGAGACGGCGGGCAGCGACAAGGGCGCGGCGCAGTAGGTCGGAAACCGACACGGCGGGATCGCTCGCCATGTTGACCAGTTCGGGCACAAGTGCAGGCATGTTCTCCCCTTGGGTTACCTGCATCGGGTGCAGTCGCTGGAGGTCGGTGTGGCGTGTCTTTGGTAGCACCCGATGCAGGTGCGCACATTATCCGCAGGGTACGTGCGGCTATCACCTGCGGGTGCCCTGCGACTCGTGTCGAGCTCATCCTGAAAGGCTGCTTCTGGCCGACTGCCGGTGCCCGCGAACCACTGGTCTGGAGCCTGTCACCTCGCTGCAGACCCGGCAACAGCCGTGATCTGCGCGCTTCTCGCTGGCTGACAGCATCGGGATCACGGGGTGATGACCGCGGTCTGCGAACGACGCACGGTGTTCGCCCAGTGTCATGCGTCGAAGGATCGCAGCGCTACCAAGATGAGGAACAGCATGTGGCGGGCGACCGAAGCCGAAGCGCACCAATCTGCACGAAAAGTACGACTACCCTTGCCAAGAGGCGTTCAAGCACTGGCAGACAAGTCGAACAGGCTCGTGGCTTCGAGGTCGAGCACCTCCATGCCGTCCTGGTTCACAAGGCTCCACTGCCAGCGCAGCACGCCGAGCCAGGGCTGCGAGCGCGACACGCGCGTTTCGAGCACGCGGGCCTGCAAGCGCAGGCGGTCGCCCGCACGCACGGGGTTGGGCCATTTCACGTAGGCCAGGCCCGGCGACGCGAAGGATTCCGATCCCGCCAATGCCGCCTCGGCCACCAGCCGCATGGCAATGCCGCAGGTCTGCCAGCCGCTGGCAATGAGGCCGCCGAACCGGCCGCGTTGGGCGGCCTCGGGATCGGTGTGGAACCACTGCGGGTCGTAGGCACGAGCGAACTGGAGCAGTTCTTCTTCTCCGAGAACGTAGGGCCCGGCCTCGATGAGCTGGCCCTCGTGAAAGTCAGCGAAGCGCATCTCAACCAGCCAGCGCGCGTTGCTGCAATGCGCGGCTCATCGAGAAAGCTCCAGCATCCATGCGCGCTGGCGCAGCTCGGGGCTCACGCGATAGCGCTCCCCGCGATGGTGGTGGTCCAGATGGTCCAGCAGGCGAACCACCTCGCGCGCATCCCACGCAGCCAGCCACTCGAAGGGCCCCGCGGGGTAGTTGACGCCGAGTTTCATCGCCGCGTCAGCGGCCTCGAGTGTGCACACACCCTGCTGCACTGCATCGGCCGCCTCGTTGATGAGCATGGCGAGCGTGCGCGCGACCACCAGCCCAGGTGCATCGCTCAACTGTTGCGGCGACCAGCCGGCCGCGGCGAGCCACTGCGGCGCCTGAGCCTGCCATGACTGCGAGGCCGCACGCGCAGCACACCACGCGAGCGGCGTGCCCGGCGCAGCGCCGGTGGCCACCGGCAGATCGAAGAGCGCGACTTCGCGCACGCCTTCGGACACCGAGACCAAGCCCGCCGGTCGGCCATCGGTGAGCCTCAGGTGCGCGCCATCGGCGTCGAGGCCGGTCCATCCGCTCGCGCTCTGTCGCTCGATCGCCCGGCCGGCTTGCGACAGGGCCGCGGCCCAGCGATCGACGGCCACGCCCGCGCCATGCAGCACGACGCGGCGGGCTGAAGGCAGCGGCGCATTGCATGCATGTGTCGCGGGTGGCGTGGCCGCCTCCTCGCCATGGGCGTAGAACCCGCGCCCCGACTTGCGGCCCAGCAGGCCGCCATCGATCAGCTCGCGCTGCACCAGCGAAGGGGCGTAGCGCTTGTCGCCAAAGTTCGCCTCGTACACCGACTGCGTGACCGCGAAGTTGGTGTCGTGGCCGATCAGGTCCATCAGCTCGCACGGACCCATGCGAAAGCCCGCGCCGCGCAGGCAGGCATCGAGCACCGCGGGCTCGGCCGCACGTTCCTGGAGCAAGGCCAGCGTCTCGGCGTAGTAGGGCCGCGCAATGCGGTTGACGATGAAGCCGGGCGTCGATCGCGCATGCACCGGCACCTTGCCCCAGGCGTGCGACAGCTCGAAGATCGCTTGCGCCACTTCAGAGTTGGTTTGCAGACCCGAGACCACCTCCACGAGCTTCATGAGCGGCACGGGGTTGAAGAAGTGCATGCCGACGAAGCGGCCCGGGCGCTTCAGGCCGTTGGCCAGTGCCGTGACAGAGATGGACGAGGTGTTTGAGGCGAGCACGCAGTCGGCCGCGACCACCGCTTCAAGTTGGCGGAACAGGCTGCGCTTGGCCTCGGCGTTCTCGACGATGGCCTCCACCACCAGCGAGGCATTCGCGGCATCGTCCAGCGACCCGGCCACCGCGATGCGATCCATAGCGGCGCTCGCAGCCTCGGGTGCGAGCTTGCCCTTGGCGGCCAGGCCTTCCAGCGTGGTGGCGAGCTTGTCGCGTGCCTGGGCAGCGGCGCCTTCGCGTGCGTCGAACAGCATGACCGGATGGCCGGCTTGCGCGGCCACCTGAGCGATGCCGGCCCCCATGATGCCGGCGCCCACCACGAAGACGCGGCTGGAGGTGTCGACCTTCATGTGGACGGCGTCCACGACGCAGGGCGCTTGCCGAGGAAGGCGGCGAAGCCCTCACGCGCTTCATCGGTGGTGCGCACGCGGCTGATGGTCTGCGCGGTGAGCTCTCGAACATCTTCAGTCACCGGGCCGACCGGCAGTCTTGCAAACAGTGCCTTTACTTCGGCCATGGCCTGTGGCCCGTTGGCCATGAGCTCGCCGACGACCTGGTCCACGGCCGCATCGAGCTGGTCCGCCGACCACACGGCGTGCACCAGGCCGATCTCCATGGCTTCGGCGGCGCCAATGCGGCGTGCCGTGAGCGCGAGTCGCTTTGCATGCCGCGTGCCCACCGCATTGGTGAGGTACGGGCCGATCACCGAAGGCAGGATGCCGAACTTCACCTCGCTCGCCGCGAAGCTGGCATCCTCGGCCGCCACGGCGATGTCGCAGGCACACACCAGGCCGACGCCGCCGCCCAGCGCCACGCCGTGCACACGGGCGATGGTGGGCTTGGGACACGAGGCGATGCGCCACAGCATGCCGGCGAAGCGACGCGCATCGGCGAGGTTCCATTCCTGCGTGGCTTCGCTGGCGCGCTTCATCCACTGCAGGTCCGCGCCCGCGGAGAATGCCTTTCCCTGCCCCTGTAGCACGACAACCCGCACGGCGGGGTCGTCGGACAGGTGATCGAACAGCTCGTCCAACTCGCCGATCATGGCTTCGTCGAAGGCGTTGAATACCTTGGGCCGCGCCATCTCGACCCGCGCGACGCCTTGCGGCGACACGGCGCACACCAACGTGTCCATGTTCAGTAGGTCTCCAGATGCAGGCGTCCTTCGCGCTTGAGCGCGGCGCCCAGGGTGTCCCATGACAAGCCCGCCTCGTTGGCCACGTCGCGCAACGCAAGCACCACGCCCTCTTCCATGCTCTTGAGGCCGCAGACGTAGATGAAGGTGTTCTCGTCGCGCAGTAGCGCCGCCAGATCGACGGCACGCTCGCGCATCAGGTCTTGCACGTAGCGCTTGGGCTGGCCGGGTGTGCGCGAAAAGGCGAGGTTGATGTCGATGAAGTCGTGCGGCAGGCTTTGCAGCGGGCCGAAGTACGGCAGCTCCTGCTGCGTGCGCGCGCCGAAGAACAGCACCAGCTTGCCGCCCTCGAACTTGCCGGTCTTGCGAAGCCGGCGGCGCCACTCGGTCATGGCGCGCATCGGCGCGCTGCCGGTGCCGGTGCAGATCATCACGATATTCGAGCGCGGGTGGTTCGGCATCAGGAAGGAGTTGCCGAACGGGCCGATCACCTGCACCGTGTCGCCCACCTTCAGGTCGCACAGGTAGTTCGATGCCACGCCGCTCACGGGGTGGCCCTGGTGGTCTTCGGTGACGCGCTTCACCGTGAGCGAGATGTTGTTGTAGCCCGGCCGTTCGCCGTTGCGCGGGCTCGCGATCGAGTATTGCCGCGCGGTGTGCGGCTTGCCGCGCGCATCGAGGCCCGGCGGGATGATGCCGATGGACTGACCTTCGAGCACCGGGAAAGGCATTTGCCCCAAGTCGAGCACGATGTGGTGCGTCTCGTTGGCGAAGCCGGCCTCCGTGCAGTTGAAGTTGCCCACCACGGCGGCCGCGGTGACGTTCTTCGGGCCGTAGAGGTTGGTGTAGGCGTGCGCGGCCGACCACGGCGGCAAGGTCGAGCCGTAGGCGGCCGAGTTGAACGGCGCCTCGCCGGCGGCGGCTTCGGGCTCCACGGCGAGCACCGGCTCGGGTTCGAGCGCCACCGCCTCCTCCGGCTCCACGCCCGCGGCCTGCAGTTGCTCGGGCGTCAGTTCTGCTGGGAGTACGTCCCAGCCCAGTTGCTCTTCCAGGCTGTAGGCCCGCACCACCGGCACCGTGCGCCAGTTGTCGATGGAACCGGTGGGGCACGGCGGGATGCACGCCATGCACAGATTGCACTTGGCCGCATCGACCACGTAGTTGCGCGAGTCGTGCGTGATCGCGCTGACCGGACAGGTCGCCTCGCAGGTGTTGCAGCGGATGCAGATTTCGGGGTCGATCAGGTGCTGCTTGAGCAGCCCCGGCTTGACGGCCATGTCCATTGCGTGTCTTTCTCAGAAGGTGTGAATGAATCCGGCGTACCCGAGCAGCCCGCCAAAACGCGCCCAATCAAGGCGCAAAGCGCAGACATAGCTCGGGCTATGGCGAGCATTTGCAACGCAGAGTGGGCGCGTTTTGGCGGGATGAGCGGGCATGGCGGATTCGTTCACACCTTCTCAGCCGAACCGAACGTACTCGAAGTCGATGGGTTGGCGGTTGATACCCATGACGGGCGGCGCGATCCAATTGGCGAACTTGCCCGGTTCGACCACGCGGCCCATGAGACTCGCGACGAACGCACGGTCTTCGGCACTTGGCAGCCACTCGTTCTTGCGCGCCTCCCACTCGTTCTCGTTCATCACGCGGCCATCGGGCGACATCTTGATGCCCGCCAGCGCGCCGATGCTGCGATGGAACGCCTTGTGCGGCACCTGCAAGCGGAACGCAATGCCCGCCTTTTCGATCACCTTGTTCCAGCGCTCCACGCCGGCGATCGAATCCTTGATGTAGTCATCGCGCAGCACTTCGTTCAGCGCGTTGAGCATGGGAACTTCCTTTTCCACCAGCTGCCCGCCGTGCACTTCCAGCACCTTGTAAGTCTGGCCCTTGAGCACGTGGTCGTCGGTGCGCTTGCCTTCCTCGAAGCGGCCCTTCAGGCCCGAGCTGTAGAAGATGGCGGCGTTGCTCGACTGGTCGGC
>CBFHAS010000054.1:0-27224 GCA_965653625.1 uncultured Burkholderiaceae bacterium
TGGCGCCCATCCCCCCCGCGCGGGGGGCGGTGGGTAGCTACGCCGCCCCCCTTCCCGCGCCGCCCAGGGGGCCCCCCCGGGTGCGCGCCCGCCTGGGGCGCGGCGGAGACACATTGGCCGACATGCTGCATACCATCGAACGCCAGCGTTACGGCTGCGATGCAGCACGGCGGCCCGACACTCACCTCACGCGTCGGTTCCGTGCCGCAGCGCGGCAACTGCGAAGCGGTGCCAGTGCGCATATGCTGTGAACCGACATGACCTTGCGCCGCCTTGCTTCCGCCGTGCCCTTGCTCGCCGCCATCGCCGTGGGCTTGGCGATCATGCCCACTCCCGCCGTTGCAAAGAAGAAGAAGCGAGCCGCAGCCGCGTCTCGGCCGCAGCCCGCGCCGCAAACGCCCCCCTATGGCCTGCGAGATGACCTGATGCGCTTCGGCACCGAGGTCGCCGAGCGACGCGGCCTGGACTCGGCGTGGGTGCGAGACGCGCTGGCGCAGGCACGCTATCAGCCGGCCGTGGCGAAGCTCATCATGCCGCCGCCGGCAGGCACCGCTAAGAACTGGGCAGCGTACCGTGCCCGGTTCATCGAGCCGAGCCGCATCGAGGCCGGCGCCGCTTTCTGGCAGACCCATGCCGCGTGGCTGGCGCAGGCCGAGAAACACTACGGCGTGCCCCCCGAGATCGTGGTCGGGATCGTGGGCGTGGAAACCTTCTACGGCCGGCACATGGGTTCCTTTCGCATCATCGACGCGCTAGCCACGCTGAGCTTCGACTTCCCGGCCGGCCGTCGTGACCGCAGCGCCTTCTTCCGCGAGGAGCTGGAAGCCTTCCTGGTGCTATGCCGTGACAACGGTGTCGATCCGCTGAGCTGGCGCGGCAGCTATGCGGGTGCGATAGGCATGCCGCAGTTCATGCCGTCGAGCATCGCCGCGCGCGCGGTCGATTTCGATGGCGACGGCCGCATCGACCTGCAAGCCAGCGCGGCCGATGTGATCGGCAGCGTGGCGCACTTCCTGTCCGTGGCCGGATGGCAACGCGCGCTGCCCACGCACTTCGATGTGGCCGTACCCGTAGACACCGCTGCGCGCGCAAAGCTGCTGGGCCCGGACATCCTGCCGCTGTTCAGCCCCGAAGAGTTCATCGAGTTGGGCGCCGAACTGCCCGAAGCCGCACGCACGCTGGAAACCAGCAAGCTGGCGCTGGTGGAACTGCAAAACGGTGACGCAGCGGCCAGCTATGTGGCGGGCACGACGAACTTCTACGCCGTCACCCGCTACAACTGGTCGAGCTATTACGCCATGGCAGTGATCGAGCTCGGCCAAGCAGTGAAGGCACGTGCCGACACTGCGCAGCTCACGGCATCGGCGCCGAAAGAAACGCCGTAACGCACACGGAAGCAGCGAGACCGATTCGGCCTATTTGAGGTTTCCGTAAGTCACGACACTCTCCGATCCATTCGCACTGAGCCTGTCGAAGTGCCCGCATCAAGGTGCACGCTGGCTTCGACAAGCTCAGCCCGAACGGGATGTGGAGAACCGCCGCACCGCCTATTGAGGTTTCCGTCAGTCACGACACTCCGATCCGTTCGCACTGAGCCTGTCGAAGTGCCTGCATCAAGGTGCGCGCTGGCTTCGACAAGCTCAGCCCGAACGGAGGGTATGTCGTGAACTCAGAAAAGCTCAATAGGCAGAACCAGCCCCCGCCCCGCGACTTTCCTCGTCGGCATCACTACCGGCTTCGCTCGGCACGGATACCGCTCGGGCTCGACACGGCCACGTCCAGCCATTCCCCGGGGGTTGCATCGACGGGGAGCCCCTCGCGCACCTCCAGTCCCCGCATCAAGTCCCAGCTCGATTCATACCAGCCGGCGCCCTGGGCCGCCAGGCCGCTCGACTGGCTTCGTGCCGTGAACGGCTGCCTGCCGTGCATCGCAGCATCGCGGTGCACGCCGGGATCGATGACGACGTCGTCCACCTGTCCTCCTCCTTGTCATGTGCTTGTCTGGTGGGCAGCGAGTGTGCGCGGCTGATGAATGCCTCGCCATCCCGCCGAGGTCGGGAGCAGCGGACGGTGTCGCACCCCCTCGTGGACGATCCCTCGAATGTGGTGCAGCTCACACCCAGTCTCGAAACCACGGCAGGCACACTGCGCGCTCTCTCCCGGCCCGACCCATGACTCGCCAGCTGTTCCGACCGCTCCTCGCCATGCTCCTTGCCGCCGCGGCGCTCGACGCACAGGCGCAGGCCGTTCGCATCCACGACATCCAGGGCACCCGCCACCTGTCCCCGTTCAACGGCCGCAACGTCTCCGGCGTGCCCGGCATCGTGACCGCCTTGCGCACCGGCGGGTTCTACATGGAGGACTGGCAACCCGATGCCGACCCGGCCACCTCGGAGGGCCTTTATGTGGCCACGTCAGGCTCGCCCGCCGTCCACGTGGGCGACACGGTGCGCGTCACGGGTCGCGTCGAGGAACACAGGCCGGGTGGCGAGGTGGCCGGCACGGACAACCTGACCCTCACGCAGATCGTCGCCAGCGCCGTATTCACCGATGCACCGACAAGGCGCAAGCTGCCACCGCCAATGGTTCTCGGCCCCGGGGGCCGCCCGCTGGAGCATCGTTCGCTGGCGAGTGCTGCACCCGGCGGCAACGTCGAAGGCACTGGCCGGCTCGATCCATCCCGCCATGCCATGGACTTCTTCGAGAGCCTCGAAGCGATGCGCGTCACCGTGCCGGCAGCGATGGCCGTCGGGCCCATGCGCTTCAACCGAGTGGCAGTGGAGCTGAGTGGCGGCGCTCGGGCTCGCGTACCGACCACCGTGGCGGCATCGCCCGGCTGGCAGCCCGCCCGCGTGTTCGTGTCCGGAGCGATCCTGCCCAAGGGAGGACTGCCAAGGCTGGACGCCGGCGACGCCCTGGAGGCGCTGAACGGCATCGTGGACTACAACTACGGCCGCTACAAACTCTTTGCTACGCAGAAGCCGCTCTTCGTTCGGGCGCGTTTGAAGCGGGAAACCACCACGCTGCAAGCCGACGCCGATCGCTTGACGTTGGCGTCTCTCAACGTCGCGAACCTCGACGCCAACGACTCGCCCCGGCGCTTCAGCAAACTCGCGGTGCAGGTGGTGAAGCGTCTGCGGTCGCCCGACGTGCTCGCACTCACCGAAGTACAGGACGACAACGGCGCCATCGATGATGGCCGTGCAGGCGCGCGCCTCACCATCGACACGCTACTCGAAGCCATTCGCGCGGAAGGCGGCCCCGTGTATGCGCACCGCCAGATCGACCCGCAGCCCAACGAGGACGGCGGCGAGCCCGGCGGCAACATACGCCAAGTGTTGCTGTTCGACCCGGCGCGCGTGCGCTTCGTCGATCGACCCGGAAGCCGGGCCCCCGGCGGCGTGTCGGTGCTGCGCACGGCCCAGGGGCCGGCGTTGAGTGCGTCGCCTGGACGCATCGCCCCCTCGCACCCCGCCTTCCGATCCAGCCGCAAGCCACTGGCGGCTCAGTTCGTGTTCAACGGCCACACCCTTTTCGTGATCGCCAACCACTTCGCTTCCAAGCGCCGCGATCCGTCACCCTGGGGCCGGTTCCAGCCGCCGGCCGCGCCGAGCGCGCCCCAGCGCGTGGCGCAGGCGGGCGTGGTCGCCGACTTCGTGCGATCTCTGCTCGCCATCGACCCACAGGCGAGAGTGGTGGTGATCGGCGATCTCAACGATCGCGAGTCATCGGCCACGCTGAAGACGCTGGAACGCGCGCCGCTCGTCAACCCGGCCCTCCAATTGCCGGCCAAGGAACGCTACACGTACATCCATGAAGGCCAGGCCCAGATGCTGGACCACGCACTCGTGAGCCGTTCGCTCGCCGCTCTGGCCGAGCCGGCGGTGGACGCCGTGCACGTGAACGCAGCGTTTGCCGATGCAGCCAGTGACCACGACCCTGTGCTGCTCAGGCTGACGTTGCCCCGGCTCAGCGCGCCGGCACGGCGCTGAGCAGTGGTGCTGGGTCGCCGACACAGTGGCCGCCTTGCCCGTCACACGCTGACAGGTACGAGGAAGTCGCGGCTGATGCCGACGCCGAGCGTGTTGACCCGCTCCAGAAACTGCGTGAGGAAAGCATGCAGGCCGGTGAGAACGATCTCGTCAATGCTGCCGTACTGCAGGTCTGATTGCAGCCGGCCGGCACGGCGCAGCGTCTCGCCCGACTGCTCGTTGGCCAGCATGCGCAAGTTGGACACGACTTCGTTCATGCAGGCCGCCAGCGAGCGTGGCATGTCGGCCCGCAGAATGAGCAGCTCGGCCACCTTCTCCGGCCGGATCACGTTGCGGTAGGCCTTGCGATAGACCTCGAAGCCCGACACCGAGCGCAGCACCGCCGACCAGTGATAGAAGTCGTACTCCACATCCTTGCCGGCGCCTGTGCCTTGGCCGGTGACCTGGGCCTGCGGCGCGCCGAAGAGCTCGCTGTCGAAAGCATGGAACTTCACGTCCAGCAGCCGCGCCGTGTTGTCGGCGCGTTCCAGGAAGCTGCCGGTGCGCAGGAAGTGGAAGGCCTCGTCCTGCAGCATGGTCCCGACGGTCACGCCGCGCGACAGGTGAGAACGGAACTTCACCCATTCGAATCCCGCGCTCGGGTCCTTCTGAAAATCGCCCGTGGCCGCCATGCGCTGGAACTCGAGCCAGGTCTGGTTCTGCGTTTCCCACACCTCGGTGCTCAGCGTGCCACGCACCGCCCGCGCGTTCTCGCGCGCGGCCATGAGGCAGCTGTGGATGCTCGAGGCATTGCGGGCATCGCAGACCATGTAGTCCATGACACCGCGGGCCGTCACGGCGCCGTAACGGCTGGTGTAGTCGTCGCTCAGGCTGGAGATGGACAGCAGCCCCTTCCAGCCCTTCTCCGCCGCATCGGCCGACTGGGGCAGCAGCGAGGTCTGGTAGTTGACGTCCAGCATGCGCGCCGTGTTTTCGGCCCGCTCCATGTAGCGCGCCATCCAGAACAGGTGATCAGCGGTTCGCGAGAGCATCGTTGTCCTTTCTACAAAGCCTCGCCCTCAAGCACCCACGTGTCCTTGGTGCCTCCGCCTTGCGACGAGTTGACGATCAGCGATCCTTCCTTCAGCGCCACGCGGGTCAGCCCGCCGGGCACCATCTGAACGGTCTTGCCCGACAGCACGAACGGCCGCAGGTCGATGTGGCGAGGCGCTATGCCGCTTTCCACGAACGTGGGACAGGTCGACAGGCTGAGGGTGGGCTGGGCGATGTAGCGCGCCGGGTGCGTTTCCAGCACCCGCCGGAAGTCTGCAATCTCCGCCTTCGTGGCCGCGGGCCCGACCAGCATGCCGTAACCGCCTGCGCCGTGCACTTCCTTCACCACCAGGTCGGGCAGGTTCGCCAACACGTACTGAAGATCGGCCGGCTCTCGGCACAGGTAGGTCGGCACGTTGTGAAGAATGGGCTTCTCGCCGAGGTAGAACTCGATCATCTTCGGCACGTACGGATAGATCGACTTGTCGTCGGCCACCCCCGTGCCGATCGCGTTGGCCAGCGTCACGTTGCCCGAGCGGTACACCTCCAGCAGCCCGGCGCAGCCCAGCGTGGAGTCGGGCCGGAAGGCCAGTGGGTCGAGGAAGTCGTCGTCGATGCGGCGGTAGATCACGTCCACCCGCCGCGGGCCTTGCGTGGTGCGCATGTACACGAAGTTATCGCGCACGAAAAGGTCCTGCCCTTCGACGAGCTCCACGCCCATCTGCTGGGCGAGGAAGGCATGCTCGAAATATGCGCTGTTGTACATGCCGGGCGTAAGCACCACCACGGTGGGCTCGTTCACCGCCGCCGGTGCCACGGCGCGCATGGTTTCGAGCAGCAGGTCCGGGTAGTGCGCCACGGGGGCCACCCGGTGCTGGCCGAAGAGCTCGGGGAAGAGCCGCATCATCATCTTGCGGTTCTCGAGCATGTAGCTCACGCCGCTCGGCACGCGCAGGTTGTCTTCGAGCACGTAGTAGTTGCCTGTGCCGTCGGCATTGGCCGCACGAACGATGTCGACGCCCGAGATGTGCGAGTACACCCCGCAAGGCACGTCGACGCCCATCATCCCGGGGCGGAACTGCGCATTCCTCAGCACCTGATCGGCCGGCACCAGCCCGGCGCGCAGGATCTCCTGGTCGTGATAGACGTCGTGGATGAATCGGTTGAGCGCCGTCACGCGCTGGCGAAGACCCTTCTCCATGTCGGCCCATTCATGGGCCGGGACGACACGCGGGATGAGGTCGAAGGGAATCAGGCGCTCGGTGCCGGAGGCGGCCTCGTCCTTCTCGCCGTAGACCGCGAAGGTGATGCCCACGCGGCGGAAGATCATCTCCGCTTCTTCGCGCCGTGCGCGCATCGCGTCGACCGGCTGCTCGGCGAGCCAGTTCTGGTAGCCGCGGTAGTGCTCGCGCACAAAGCCGGCCGTGGAGTGCATCTCGTCGAAGCTCGGTTTCATTCGCAAGTCTCCTGAGCGCCCCCCGGGCCGGGGGCGGCCCGGCGTTTCCTTTAACGGGCACAAGCAAGGTGCAGGCCACGAGGCCTTTCTTCGGGGGCCCCGCTATGGTGCCGAAGGCGAAGCATCGTGCCAGTAGCGGCGTGCGACATCGCGCTCGCAAGCCCCCTGGCCGGCCAAGTTGGTGCTGCGCCACGCACCGCATGATGCGCTCTCGATGACCGCAATGCCGCGCCCGCGCAGCCGCGACACGACCTCGGGCGCCGGGTGCCCGAAGCGGTTACGGTAGCCGGCCTGAACCACCGCCACTTGCGGCGCTACGGCATCGAGGAAGGGTTCGCTGGAAGACGTCTTGCTGCCATGGTGCGGCACGAGCAGCACCTGGCTGCGAAGCGCGGGCCCATGCTGCGCCACGAGCCACGCTTCCTGCGGGCGCTCGATGTCGCCGGTCAGCAGCACGCTGCCTTGCGCACCGCTCACGCGCAGCACACAGGACAGCGCGTTGGGCTTGAGCCGGCTGCCGAACGCGAGTGCGGGCGGCTGCAGCATGTCGAACCGCACGCCATCCCAAAGCCATGACTGGCCGTCCTCGCAGCGGGCATGCGAGCCGGCCATCGGGATCAGCGGATGCCCGGGCTCCAGCGAACTCCACATGTCGCCCACCGGCACACCCTCGAAGAGCGCCTTCGCACCGCCAACGTGATCGATGTCGCGGTGCGTGAGCACGAGGCGGTCGATGCGCTGCTCGCCGCGCGAGCGCAAGAGCGGCAGCAGTACGCGCTGCCCGGCGTCGCTGTCGGCGCTGTACCGCGGACCGGCGTCGTAGACCAGCAGATGGCGGGCGGTGCGCACCAGCACCGCCGTGCCCTGGCCGATATCGGCCACCAGCAGCTCGAAACTGCCTTGGGCAGGCCGTTCCACGGCCGGCATCAGCAAGGGCAACACCAGCGGCACGGCAAGCATGCGCAAACGCCAGGGCAGCGGCAGCACCGCCAACGCGGCACCACCCAGGCCGCAAGCCTGCGCCCACAACGGGGCGACCGGCACGGTCAACACCGCGCCGGGCCATGCGGCCAACCAGCTCAGCCCCTGCGCCAACCGCTGCACCACCCAGGCACCCAACGGCCACAACGGCGGGGCCAGCACACCCAGCAGCGCGAGCGGCGTGATCACCAACGTGACCAGAGGAATGGCCACCAAGTTGGCGAAGAACCCCACAAGCGACACCTGCTGGAAGAACACCAGCGAGAGAGGCGTCAGACCGACGGTCGCCACGGCCTGGCCGCGAAGCGCCTGTCGCAGCGTTGTGGCCGCGGCGTGCCAGCGACTGGCCGGCTTGGCGTTATCGCCGAGCGCGAAACCCGAAGCCATCAGCAACGCGACCGCCACGAAGGACAGCCAGAAGCCGGGCTGCAGCAAGGCCCACGGATCGAGCACCGAGACCACCCAGGCCGCGGACAACAGCACCAGCGGCCAGGGCCAGCGCCGGCCCATGGCCTGCAACAGCGTCACCGTGGCAAGCATCCACACCGTGCGCTGCGCCGGCACTCCCCAGCCCGAGAACACCGCGTAGGCCGTCGCCGCGAGGAGCCCGCCCCAACGCGCGGCCTGGGGCGCCGGCATCGCCAACATGGCGCTCTCGCTGCGCCGCCACAGCGCCGCGATCGCCAGCCCCGCCAGCCAGGCGAACATGGTCACGTGCAATCCGCTGATGCTCACCAGGTGGGCAATGCCGGTCATGCGGAACAACTCCCAGTCATCGCGATCAATGGCCGACTGGTCGCCCACGGACAGCGCCGCCAGCACGCCCGCCGCGCGGGCGTCCGGCACGGCGCGCCCAATGGCATCGCGCACGTGCTGGCGCGCCCGCTCGACAACATGGCCCGCCGCCGAGTCCAGCATCGCCGGGGGCGGCACGTCGCGCACGTAACCGGTGGCTCGCACGCCCTGCTCGAAGAGGAGCAGCTCATAGTCGAAGCCGTGCGGGTTGAGGAGGCCATGCGGCCGTCGCAGGCTCAGCGTGAAGCGCCAACGCTGCCCCGCGCCGAGGGCCTGCTGCACCGGACTCAGCGCCGCATCCTCATGGAAACCGCCATACCAGCCCAGGGAGAGCCGCGTCGGCACGACGACCGGCTCGCCCCGCCACCGGGCCTGCTCGACCTCGAAGCGAAAGCGCAAACCGTTGGCGTTGCGCTGCGGCAGGCTGGCCACCACGCCGATGATTTCCAGTTCCTGCCCCTCCAGCATCGCCGGCAGTGCCTGCGACAGCCGTTCGGCAGCGCGTTCGCCCGCCACGCCGAAGCCTAGAGCCGCCATGCCGAGCAGTGCCAGAACAAATGCGCGCCGCCAGCGCCATGCGGCGGCCACGCCGAGCGCGCCGGCCGCCATCGCAGCCAAGTAGACCGCGTGCGGCTGCAGTGCGCGCTCTTGCAACTGCACGGCCATGCCGCCCAGCCACGCGAGCGCCGGCAGCCCCAGGCGCCACCCCTTGTCGTCTCCTCCCATGGGGGCGCAGTGTAGGATTCGCGGCCCTTTCAGACGCACGACAAAAGGACGGCCCCATGTCCATTTACGACCGCCTCAAGCAGCTCGGCATCGAGCTTCCGCCCATCGCCACGCCGGCCGCGGCTTACGTGCCTTTCGTGCGCACCGGCAACCTCGTGTTCCTGTCCGGGCACATCGCCAAGCGCGACGGCAAGCCCTGGGTGGGGCAGCTGGGCCGCGACACCGACACCGCCACCGGCAAGCAGGCCGCGCGGGCCGTGGCCATCGACCTTCTGGGCACGCTGCACGCCGCCGTGGGCGACCTCAACCGCGTGGAGCGCATTGTCAAAGTGATGAGCCTGGTGAACAGCACCCCGGACTTCACGGAGCACCACCTCGTCACGAACGGCTGCTCTGAACTGCTCGGCGAGGTGTTCGGCGACAAGGGCACGCATGCCCGCAGCGCCTTCGGCGTGGCGCAGGTTCCGCTCGGCGCCTGCGTCGAGATCGATCTCATCGCCCAGGTCGCGTGAGCATGCTGCAGCAGGGCCGGGCGGCGAGCGGCTCGACCAACTCGTCTGTGGGGCGCTTTGCCACGCGGCGCTGGATGCCGGTGATCGCGGCCCTCAGCCTGGCCGGCGTGGGCGCTGCGCTGGTGTCGCAGTACGTCTTCGACATGCAGCC
Organism: uncultured Burkholderiaceae bacterium; assembly: GCA_965653625.1. GTDB lineage: Bacteria > Pseudomonadota > Gammaproteobacteria > Burkholderiales > Burkholderiaceae_C > Albitalea. The sequence continues at coordinate 9,646 of CBFHAS010000054.1, forward strand.
TTGCCCCTGGTGCATCCTCCAGCGACTCATCTTCGTGGTCATCGCCATCGTGGCCCTGGGGGCGGCGGTCGCCGGGCCGCCTTTGTTGCGCAAAGTGCTTGCGGCTGGCGTGCTGCTGTTGTCAGCGCTGGGCGTGGCAGCCGCGGTGTTTCAGAACCTGGTGGCCGCCAAGTCGGCATCGTGCAACCTCACGCTGGCCGACCGCATCCTCAACGCGCTGGGCGCCGAAGGGCTCGCGCCGTGGCTATTCCAAGTTCGGGCTTCGTGCGCCGACGCAGCGGTATCGCTGCTCGGCGTACCTTACGAGGTCTGGAGCCTGGCGCTGTTTGCCGTGACCGGATTGCTGGCATTGCGCACGCTGATTCGCGTGGTTGAGTGAGTGCGGCTGACGGCGCGGTTCATACGCTGGCGGGGGCACCGACTGCCTTGTTTACAGCTTCAGAAATGGAAGACCCTTTTTCAGGTTCACACCAGCGGAACGTGCCAGCCTCTGGACAGGGAAATCCCATACGATCGGCGCTCTTGACCACCGGTGGAGTAGTACAACCGTGGGTGCGAATGGACGAGAGCCTTGCACGGGCCTGCGCGCACGGCTTCAAGCCCTCCGCCGGAGGGTGGGCGTCGGCGGCGGGGCGCTAAGAGACGGTCTTCCGTGCCTCGTCACCGTTTGTACCTCTGCCGTGACCCTCGGATTAACAGGGTCAGGCGTACGCGCCCAAGACACAAATCCATCGGTCGAACAACCCGCCGCGCAGGCTCAGGCGCCGACTTCCCAGGAAGTGGGCCCTCCGGAGCAGCTCGAACGTGTGACGGTCACCGCCCGCAGACGGCTGGAAAACGTTCAGGATGCACCGGTCGTCATGACGACCCTGACGGGTGACAGGATAGAGCGTCTCAATCTCGGGTCCATTGAAGAGCTGTCGACAGCGACGCCTGGATTGATCGTCACGCGGGGCTTTGGCGGCTCCGGAGCTGACTTCAGACTGCGCGGAATCGGCTCCACTTTCACGAGCGTGGGGATCGAGCAGTCCGTCGCCGTCATCGTCGATGGCGCCTACTACGGACAAGGCCGCATGATCGACGAAGGATTCGATGACCTGAAGCGGGTCGAGATCCTCAAAGGCCCTCAGGCTTTGTTCTTCGGCAAGAACAGCACAGCCGGTGTCATTTCGATCACCTCCGAGGATCCGGGCGCGAAGTTCGAATTGAAAGCTCGAGTGGGCTACGAGTTTCGCGCGCGTGAACGCAAAGGAACGCTCGTCGTCTCAGGCCCAGTGAGCGACACCGTCGGGTTGAGACTCGCGCTCAGTAGCCGACACATGGACGGCGGCTACATGCGCAATGAAGCTGCACCCGGCACCTACACGACGACTGATGCAGCAACGGGGGGATCGACGGGCCACCCCGTGGCCGCACCCGGCAAGCGCGATTTGCCCGCGAATCGTTCGCTGTTCGGCCGCCTTACAGCGACCTACGCGCCACGCAACGATTTCAAGCTGACGCTTAAGGCCACGGGAGGCACGCACCGCAGCGGCAGTTCGACCTGGAACGAGAAGCTTTGGAAATGCCCCTCGGGCACATCGGCCAGCCATCCGGCCGAGCCCTGCGGCGATAGCTTCTTCGTGCAGCAGAACCCGGTGCCGGCGGACATTGCCGCGACGCGACCGGATCTGAACCGATACGGCGGCGAGCTGTACTCACTCTACAAATCGAGCGGACTCACTGCGCGCGTCGACTACGAAGGCGAGAAGTATTCGCTGGTCTCGATCACGAACGGCCAGTACATGGAGCACTCCGAGGCCAGCGACTACGACTTGACGGGTGCGCCATTCATCTATGCCGACGGAAGCACCGACTACCGTGCGTACTCCCAGGAGCTTCGCCTCCATACGAAATGGAACGCCCCGATCAATTACATGCTGGGGGTGCTCTACCAGCGCACGAAGCTGAACTTCTCGCGAACCCCCATGATCCTCGGTTCCGAAAATTCGGCGGCGGACCCGATCCACCGATACGCCACATACAGCCAGGTCTCGGCCACGCGCGGTGAAACCAAGGTCATTTCCGCCCAGGTGATCTGGGCTGCGCGGCCTGGATTGGAAGTCGCAGCCGGAGCCCGCTATACCGACGAAGTAAAGCGATCGTTCTTCGTCCAGCCGTACGTCAACCCCATGGTGGCCGGCATCTATGCGCTGAACCAGCGGCTAGAGAGCGATCAGCACTTCAATGACCTCTCGCCGGAGGTCTCGTTGCGATGGAAACCGACCGAGCACTTGACCACTTATGCCGCGTGGAAGGCGGGCTACAAGTCGGGTGGCTTCTCCAACAGCGGCGTCCAGTCGCTGCTTGGCAGTTCGATCGACACGTTCACCTTCAGGCCGGAAACCGTCAAGGGCATCGAGGCCGGGCTCAAGGCGACGCTGCTGGATCAACGGCTGCACGTGAACCTGGCGGCCTATCGCTATGCGTACTCCGATCTGCAACTCGAGTTCTTCAATACGCCCACGCTCGCCCCCATCACGACCAACGTCGGTTCGGCAATAACCAAGGGTTTCGAGATGGACGCAGAGTTCCTACCTCCGGGCACCCGGGGGCTCAGGTTGCGCGGCTCCGTTCAACACAACATTGCCCGCAACCGGGACTTCATCGTCTCCTGCTATGCGGGACAAACACAGGCGGACGGCTGCAACCGGGTCGGCCCGCCGCCCAACAACACGCCGCTGCAGGATCTGAGTGGCAAGCCGCTGATAAACGCCCCCAGGTGGACGGGAACCATGGGGTTCGACCATGACCGCCCGATCAGGGGCGGTCTGGTGCTCGGGGTCTCGGCCGCCGTGAGCTACAGCAGCAGCTATTCCGTCTCGCCTCTCGGCCAGCCGCTCGACGCGCAGCCGTCCTACACCAGGCTGGACGCCGCGATTCGTCTGCAGTCGGAAAGCCGACGGAGTCAGCTGGCCCTGATCGGAAAGAACCTGACAAACAAGTTCATCGTCAGTTACGCGGCCGACACACCGTTCACCGGCAGCCTTCCTGGTGGCGTTATGGGTACGCTGGCAGATCAGACGGCGCTAGTGTTGCCACCTAGAACTGTCGAACTGCAGTTTTCGTTGCGGTATTAGCAGCAGAGGGTCAGCGAGTACTCTGGACCAATCCGGTGAATGGTGGGTGACCTCGATCATCGGTTTCCTCCACGGCGCATTCCAGCCACATCTTGATCAGATGCAGCGCTCTCCGGTTCACGATGCGTCGCGCGAGCGACAGCAGAAGTTCCCCGATGTGGATTGACCCGAAGTAGTCGGCGAGGTCCGCGTCTACGACTTCCGGATGGCCTCGGAACAGCGTCTCTCCCACCTCGATCACCGCCTGCTGGGCATTGCGGCCCGGCCTATAGGCGTACTGCTCTTCGGGAAGGTCTTGCTGGTCGGGTGCGTGCGGCTTTGGCTACTCTTCTTTGCTTCGACCAGCCCGCTCGTCCCGTCCAGGTTGGTCGCATGCTGATCAGTATGGCGCGCGACACGACAATGCGGCCATGCCTTCCGGCCCCCGCACCGACACCCCAGTCCCCGGCCACTTCCGTCCCCGCCTGACGCTGCAGACGCTCACCCGCGGCGACGGCCTGCTGGGCCTGCGCGCCGTGCCCGGTTTTGGCCCGCGCAGCACGCAGGTGACGGTGGCGCAGGCGCACTGGACTTACGCGACCGCCAGCGGCTTGCACTGGGACACGTCCGCGCCTACGCGCGTGCTCAACAGTCGGCCCAAGCCGACCGAGCTGTTGCGCGGTGCGTGGAATGATCGGGTGGTGCTGCTGCGCGATCTCGCTGCCGAAGCCGACGCCCGCGATGCGCTGTGGGCCAGCGGCTTGCGGCCGTTGCCGGGCGAAGCGCTGCAATGGCGCCGACCGGAGGCGGCCGATGGTCATGACTCGTTGTGGAGCCTGGCTGAGGAATCGCACTTCGGCGACTTCTGGGCCGAACAGGTACCCCGGCTGCAGGCCGCCGGCTGGCAGATCGTGGTGAGGCCGGGCTTCGCGCACGAGAGCGTACCGGTGGAGAAATGGCGCCTGGTGATCGACCCGGTCGGCGCGGAACCGGCGCGCGAACTCGCCGAGCTCGGCGAGCGGGTGCCCACGGTTTCCTCGCTGCGCCAGCCGCAGCGCGAAGGCTCGTGGATGCTGAGCCTGGGAGTCGAGGTCGAAGGCGAATCGCTGGACCTCGTGCCTCTCCTGGCCGATCTGATCAGGCGTGACGCGCGCTGGCTCGACGCGAGCGAGATCGCGGCCATGTCCGACAGCGCGATCGTTCGGCTGCACGCGCCAGGCGGGCGGCGCATCGAGGCGCGGGCCGCGCCGCTGAAGGCCGTCATCGGCGCGATGGTCGACCTGCTGACCGACCCGAGTCGGCAGCATGAGGGGCCGATCCAGCTCTCGACGTGGGAGGCACATCGTCTCGATGCGCTGCGCGACCGCCTGTCGGAAACGCAGGTCGCGCGCGCCGGCGAACATGGCGCTTGGCAAGTGCAAGGCGAAGCGGGCATTGCGGCGCTGACACGGCGCTTGCGCGAGGCGGGTACGCCGCCGCCGGTGGAGGCGCCCTCGGGGCTGGGGCTCACGCTGCGCCATTACCAGCTGCAGGGGCTGGCTTGGCTGCAATACCTGCGTGCGCACCACCTGGCGGGCATCCTGGCCGACGACATGGGCCTCGGCAAAACGGCGCAGGTGCTGGCCCACCTTCTGGTGGAGCAGCAGGCGGGGCGGCTCGACCGGCCCGCACTCGTCGTCCTGCCCACCTCGCTCATCGCCAACTGGCAAGCCGAGGCTGTACGCATCGCACCCGCCTTGCGCACCTTCACGCTGCAGGGCGCTCAGCGACACCGGCACGTCGAACGCATCGGCGAGCACGACGTGGTGTTCACCACCTATCCGCTGCTGTGGCGCGACATCGAGACGCTGCAGCAGCAGCCGTGGCACCTGCTGATCCTCGACGAAGCGCAGATGGTCAAGAACGCCGGCAGCCGCGCCGCCCGCGCCCTGCGGAGCCTGAACGCGCGCCATCGCCTGTGTGTGACCGGCACGCCGCTGGAGAACCATCTGGGCGAACTCTGGGCGCACTTTGACCTGCTGATGCCGGGCTTCCTTGGCGACGCGCGCACGTTCACGCGCCAATGGCGGCGGCCCATCGAAACCAATGGCGAGAGCCTGCGCGCGCAACTGCTGGCGCAGCGCGTGCGGCCGTTCATCCTGCGACGCCGCAAGCAGGACGTGGCGGCCGAGCTGCCACCCAAGACCGAAGTGATCCGCCGCGTCCAGCTTCACGCCCAGCAACGCGCCTTGTACGAGAGCGTGCGCCTGGCTGCCGACGAACAGGTGCGGCGCGTCCTCCAGCGCAAGAGCTTCGCCGGCGCGCAAATCGCGATCCTGGATGCGCTGCTGAAGCTGCGCCAGGTGTGCTGCGACCCGCGGCTCGTGAAGGGCCCCGCGACGCCGGCGACGATGGCGAGCGCGAAGATGGACCTGCTCACCGACATGCTGCCCGAGCTGGTGGCGGAGGGCCGCCGCGTGCTGGTGTTCAGCCAGTTCACCGAGATGCTGGCACTGGTCGGGCAGGCGTTGTCGGCGCAGGCGCTGCCGTACCTCACGCTGACCGGTGAGACGCCGCCACGCGAGCGCGGCGACATCGTCGCGCGTTTCCAGGCTAAGCAGGATGAGTCCGTGCTGCTGCTGAGCCTGAAGGCCGGCGGTGTGGGCCTCAACCTCACCGCGGCCGACACCGTGATCCACGTCGACCCGTGGTGGAACCCGGCCGTTGAACGCCAAGCCACCGACCGCGCGCACCGCATCGGCCAGGACCAGCCGGTGTTCGTCTACAAGCTGGTGGTCGAAGGCAGCATCGAAGAGCGGATGCTGGCGCTGCAGGCGAGAAAGGCGGCCTTGGCGGAGGGCGTGCTCGGCACCGACGGGGATCGCGCGGTGAAGTTCGGCGAGGCAGACCTGCAGGGCCTCCTCGCGCCGCTGGACACGTTGGGTGATGCGATGGTGGCAGGCGGTAACTTGGCGAGTCTCAAGCTATAACAATTCATCGCAAATCAACGAATTCCTGCTCGTCGAACCGTCGTTGACGCTCTACTTGCAGAAGGATAATTCCGGGCTCGCCTGCCTGCCCGTCCTCGCCGAGCTTGAGGACGAGCGGTGTGCGGTCTTCGACAGGCTCAGCCCGATCCTTCGACAAGCTCAGGACGAACGGTCTGGCGCGTTGACCCACACCCGTTCGCACTGAGCTTGTCGAAGTGCCGCCGCACACCCACCATGCCTACAGAGCCGACACAGCACCCGCCTGACCCGTTCTCATGACCTCGCTGCGTTTCACCACCTTCGCCTCGCCCATGCGCTTTCACGCCTTGGCGGGCACGTTGCTGCCCTGGCTGTGGGTTGCCACGCTGGGCTTCGCGCTGGTGGGCCTATGGGTCGGTTTCTTCGTCGCACCCACCGACGCCACGCAGGGCGAGGCCTACCGCGTCATCTTCATCCACGTGCCCGCGGCCTGGATGTCGATGCTGCTGTACCTCGCCATGGCCTTCTGGGCGGCGATCGGCTGGGCTTTCCATGTGCGCCTGGCCGCGATGCTGGCACGCGCGATCGCACCGACCGGAGCCCTCTTCACGGTCATCGCGCTGTGGACCGGGGCCTTCTGGGGCAAGCCCACCTGGGGCACCTGGTGGGTGTGGGACGCACGCCTGACGTCCGAGTTGATCCTGCTCTTTCTCTACCTCGGCGTGCTGGCGCTGGCCGGCGCCATTGACGACACCCGCCGGGCCGACCGCGCCGCGGCGCTGCTGGCGCTGGTGGGCGCGGTGAACGTGCCGGTCATCTACTTCTCGGTGCGCTGGTGGAACACCCTGCACCAGGGCGCCACGATCAGCATGACAGCCGCTCCCAAGATGGCGAACACCATGCTCGTCGGTCTGCTGCTCATGACCCTCGCCTTCTGGGCCTATGCTTTTGCTGCCGTCTTCACCCGCACGCGCGCCATCGTGCTCGAGCGCGAAGGCGATGCGTCCTGGGTGCAGGCCCTGCGTGCAAAGGCCACCGGAGCGCTTCGATGAGTTGGCCCGACCTGCACGCTTTCCTCGCAATGGGCGGCTACGGCCTCTACGTGTGGGGCGCCTTTGTCCCCACCGCTGTACTGATGCTGGTAGAGCCTGCGCTCACGGTCACCCGCTACCGGCGCGCACTCCGCGCCGACCCCGCAACCGACGAACCGGCGGACCCGTCCGCACTGCCCGAGTCCGCATGAAACCTCGTCACCGACGCCTGGCCATCGCCGCCGCCGTGGTCTGCGCCATGGGCGCCGCCACTGTGCTCGTGCTCAACGCCTTTCGCAGCAACCTCGTCTTCTTTTATTCGCCCAGCCAGGTGGCCGCCAAAGAAGCGCCGGCCGAGCGCACGTTCCGCCTGGGTGGCCTGGTGCAAACCGGGTCGGTGAAGCGTGACGGCGTGAACGTGCGATTCGTCGTCACCGACACTGCGGTGACGGTCCCGGTGCGCTACGAGGGCATCCTCCCCGACCTCTTCAAAGAGGGCAAAGGCGTCGTCGCGCAGGGTCGCCTGAAAGACGGCGTGTTCGTCGCCAGCGAAGTGCTGGCCAAGCACGACGAGAACTACATGCCGCCCGAAGCCGCCGAAGCCCTGGCCAAGGCCCGGCAGGTGAACGAGCGCATGGCCGCGCCGGCCGCAGCGTCTGGCGCGCAGCCATGATTGCGGAGGCGGGCCACTTCGCGCTGTGGCTTGCGCTGGGCACGGCGCTGATGCTGGGTGTGCTGCCCATGGCCGGCGCGGCACGAGGGCGCGCCGATTGGGTGTCGCTGGCGCGGCCTTTGACGGCAGCGCACAGCCTGATGGTGCTGCTGGCCTTCGCGAGCCTCGCCGCCAACTTCGTGCTCAACGACTTCTCGGTGCTGTACGTCGCGTCGAACTCCAACTCGGCGCTGCCCCTGACCTACCGCATCGCCGCCGTGTGGGGTGGCCATGAGGGCTCGCTGCTGCTGTGGGTGCTCATGCTCGCCGTGTGGATGCAGGCGGTGTCGCTGTTCAGCCGCCACCTGCCGCCGCCGGTGCTCGCGCGCATCTTGTCGGTGATGGGGCTGGTGGCCGTGGGTTTCCTGCTCTTCATGCTGCTCACCTCCAATCCCTTCGAGCGGCTCTTTCCAGCGCCGGTTGACGGCCGCGACCTCAACCCGCTGTTGCAGGACCCCGGCATGGTGTTCCACCCGCCGATGCTCTACATGGGCTATGTCGGCTTCTCGGTGGCCTTCGCGTTCGCGGTCGCCGCGTTGGTGAGCGGGCATCTCGACGCCGCGTGGGCCCGCTGGACCCGGCCCTGGACCACGGTAGCCTGGGCTTTTCTCACCCTCGGCATCGCGATGGGCAGCGCCTGGGCCTACTACGAGCTGGGCTGGGGCGGCTGGTGGTTCTGGGATCCCGTCGAGAACGCTTCCTTCATGCCCTGGCTGGTGGGCACCGCCCTGATCCACTCCCTGGCGGTCACCGAAAAGCGCGGTGCATTCAAGTCGTGGACGGTGCTGCTGGCGATCCTGGCCTTCTCGCTGTCGCTGCTGGGCACCTTCCTGGTCCGCTCCGGCGTGCTGTCGTCAGTGCATGCCTTTGCCACCGACCCGCGTCGCGGCATCTTCGTTCTCGCCTTCCTGGCGTTGACGGTCGGCGTCTCCCTGGCGCTCTATGCCTGGCGCGCGCCCCGCGTGGGGCGGGGCGCGCGTTTCGCGCTGCTCTCGCGCGAGACCCTGCTGCTGATCAACAACGTGCTGCTGGTGGTGGCGACCGGCGCGGTGCTCCTGGGCACGCTCTACCCGCTGGCGCTCGACGCGTTGGGCGGCGGGAAGATCTCGGTGGGCCCGCCGTACTTCGACACCGTGTTCGTGCCTTTGATGGCGCCGCTGCTGTTCCTGATTTCGGTGGGGCCGCTGGCGCGCTGGAAGCAGGCTGAACTGCCGCCACTGATCGCGCGCCTTCGCTGGGCGTTCGCAGTGTCGGTGCTGGCTGGCATTGGTGCCGCGTGGTCCATGGGCCGCATCGGCGCCATGAGCTGCTTCGGTCTCGCCCTGGCCTTCTGGATCGCGGCCGGCGTGGCCATCGATCTGCTCGGCAACGGGGGCTGGCGACCTGCACGCTGGCTGCGACTGCCTCGCGCCACCGTCGGCATGATGCTCGCCCACCTCGGCATCGCCGCCTTCGTGCTGGGCGTCACGATGGTGAGCAGCTACGAGACCGAGCGCGACTTGCGCATGGCACCCGGTGACAGCACCGAAGTGCAGGGCCTGCGCTTCGTGTTCATGGGCGTGCGCGAAGTACAAGGGCCCAACTACGCCGCTGCGCAGGCCACGGTGGAAGTGCAGCGCAACGGTCGCACCATTGCGCGCCTGCAACCCGAGAAGCGCATCTACCGCACGCAGGGCAACCCGATGACCGAAGCCGCCATCGACACCGGGCTGCTGCGCGACCTCTACGTATCGCTCGGCGAGCCGGTAGACCGCGGCCGCGCCTGGATCGTGCGGGTGTACGTGAAACCCTTCGTCGACTGGATCTGGGGCGGCTGCCTACTCATGGCGCTGGGCGGCGCGCTGGCCGCCAGCGACCGGCGCTACCGGGCGCTCGCTTCGCGCGAGACCTCGACACGGGCGCCCGTAACGGCAGGGGTCACCGCATGAAGCGCTGGCATTTCCTGCTCCCGCTCGGCTTATTCATGGTGCTCGTCGGCTTTCTGGCCGTGGGGCTCACTCGCGACCCGCGCGAGGTGCCCTCGCCCTTGATCGGCAAGCCGGCGCCCGGCTTCGCCCTCACGCATCTTGATAACGCGGCCCGCACCGTGCGCCGCGAAGACCTGCTCGGCCGCGTGTGGATGCTCAACGTATGGGCCTCGTGGTGCAGCGCCTGCCGCGAGGAACACCCGCTCCTGATGGCCTTCGCCAAGCGGCGCCTGCTGCCCGTCTACGGGCTCGACTACAAGGACACGCGGCGCGACGGACTGGGCTGGCTGGCGCGCTTCGGCAACCCCTACGAGGCGTCGTTCTTTGACGCCGACGGCCGCGTGGGCCTCGACTTCGGCGTCTACGGCGTGCCGGAGACCTTCATCGTCGACAAGCAAGGCGTGGTTCGCTTCAAGCACATCGGGCCGCTGACGCCCGAGGTGATCGAGCAGCGCATCGTCCCGCTGGTGAGGCAGCTCGATGCGTAATCCGCGACAACTTCCCGCGCTGCTTGCGCTGGCGGCCTGCTCCCTGGCCTTCGGCGCCGACGCGCGCCCAGCCGCCGATGATCCGGTGCTCGAAGCTCGCATGGCAACCATCGCCGCCGAGCTTCGCTGCCTCGTCTGCCAGAACCAGACGATTGCCGATTCCAATTCGGGCCTCGCGGAAGACCTGCGCCAGCAGATCCGCGAACAGCTGCGCCAGGGCCAGAGCGAGGCGCAGATCCGCGATTACATGACCGCGCGCTACGGCGACTTCGTCCTGTACCGGCCGCCCTTCAAGCCCACCACGGCCCTGCTGTGGATGGGCCCGGCCGTGCTGCTGGCACTCGGCTTGGCCGCGCTGGCCATGGTGCTGCGCCGTCGCCAACGCCTTGCCCCCGACGCCTTCGAACCCGACCCCGATCCCGCCGATGACCGCCACCCTGCCTGAGCTGAAGGAACAACTGCGCCAGCTCCAGTCGCTGCACGCCGCCGGCACGCTGGACGACGGAGCCTACGGCCGCGCGCGAGCCGAGGTCGAACGCCGCGTGGTCGAGCGCGTGGCGGGCGAGGCGGGCGAACACGCAGGGGCCGGTTGCGGCGCGCGGCCCTGGCGTTTGTGGGCTTCGGTGGCAACGACCGTGCTGACAATCGCCGTCGCCGGCTACGCCTGGACCGGCACGCCGAAGGCCGCCTGGAACGCCTCGCAACTCGCGGCGACCGCACCCGCAGCAGGCGCCAGCGCACCCGGCCCCGCGCTGGCCGCGCAGCGCGTGGAGGCGATGGTGAATCGCCTGGCTGAGCACCTGCAATCGTCACCCGACGACGCCGAAGGCTGGGCCATGCTGGCACGTTCGCTCACCGTGCTCGGCCGCCACGCGCAAGCCTTGCCCGCCTACGAAAGGGCGCGTGCGCTGCATGGCGACGACGCCGCCCTGCTGGCCGACCATGCCGATGCGCTGGCCGTCGCGCAGGGCCGACGCATGAGCGGCGAACCCATGGCGCTGGTGCGTCGCGCGCTCCAACTCGATCCCGACAACCTGAAGGCGCTGTCCCTGGCCGGCACCGACGCCTTCGAGCGCGCCGACTATTCAGCCGCCGTGACGCACTGGGAGCACGCGCGGCGCGTGGCACCGAGCGACAGCCCTTACCTTGCGCAACTCCAGTCCGGCATTCAGGAGGCGCGCAGCCTCGGTGGCGCCGCGTCGGCAAGCGAGACAACGGCACCGGCACCATCGGTCAGCACACCGGCCGCAGCGCCCCCCGCGGCTCGCATCACCGGCACCGTGTCGCTTGCCACGGCGCTGAAGTCACAGGTGCGCCCCGACGACACGGTGTTCGTCTTCGCCCGCGCCGTGCAGGGTTCTCGCATGCCGGTGGCCATCCTGCGGCGCCAGGTGCGCGACCTGCCCTTCGACTTCACGCTTGACGACGCCAGCGCCATGTCGCCGGCGCAGCGCCTGTCCTCGCTCCCGCAGGCCACCGTGATCGCCCGCGTCAGCCGCAGTGGCAACGCCGCGCCTCAGCCGGGCGACCTCATCGGCGAGTTGTCGCCGGTCGCCTTGGGCACCAGCGGTCTGAGGCTGGAAATCGCGCGGGTGGCTGAGCGGTAACGCGCTCCTTCCGTGGGGCCAGCCACCAAGACACCCGAAAGGGCCGCCCATGTCGGGCTGCCCGTGGCACCGGACCCAATCGCCCGGCTTCTGCGCGGCCCGCGTTTACACCGGCCCTGAGTGCGAGGCCAGCATCACGCGGTGCTCGCACAAAGCTTCGATCTCGCACAGCGCCTCGGCCGGAAAGCCGCGCCGGCCCCGGCGGCGGTCATTGAGCAGATGCTCGAACAGCGCAATCGATCGGTCGAGGTCGTGCCAGCTCTCGCTGATGGAGTTCACGATGCGCGGAAACCGGTCGCACAGGGCCTGCGGCCTCAGAAGCGGCGGCAGTCGCATGGCCCATTCAAGCGAGTGACCGGTGAGCGCACGGTCGGTCGCCAGAGTTGGCCTGCGGTGCTGGTCCCAGTAGCTGGACTGCGCGCGTATGTCCTGCTTGATCCCCGGCGGAGGCGCGTCATGCGCGTCGCGCGCATCGGCGATGTCTGTCCACTTATAGTCGATCGTCCCGGGCTCCGGTGACGGGTTTTGCTTTCCGTTCGGCATGGCACCGGATTTTGACCGATGCCCCGTCGTTCACCACGGACTGGCCGGAACTTCCTCACGAAACCGCTTGCAAGGCCTTATTGCACCCCTTGAATGCGTAGCTTGCAGCGGATGCCGCCGGGCAGTTCGTGCCGCGCGTTGTCGAGGTCGACCCACACGTTGAAGGTGCCAGCAGCCGAATCGATCACGCGGTCCACGGTCTTGATGCGGGCCTGGAGCTCGCGCGCGAACGGCTTCTCCGGAACGATCGTGACCGGCGCACCGGGCTTCACTTGCGGGAACAGATGAAAGGGGAGGATGGCCTGCACTGCCAGGGGCTGGGTCTGCGCGATCTTGAGGATGGGCTTCTTGCTCTCAGCGCCGTCGACCATGGAGCCCGGGTGCAGGTACTGGTCCATCACCACGCCGTTGAATGGGCTGCGCAGCACGCGGCGGCTCAGCTGGTCCAGCGACTGGCGGTGCTCCAGGCGGGCCAGCTCGGTGTTTTCCTCGGCGGTCTTCAGCTCGGCCTCAGCCAGCCGCAACTCGGCCGCGGCATCGTCGCGCGCCTGGCCGGACACGAACTCTTCTTCGTACAGAGCCTGCAGGCGGCGTGCCTTGTCGCGCGCCGCGCTCACCTTGTTTCGCGCGAGCAGCAGGCTGCCCTGAGCCGCGGCCCGAAAGCGCGCGGTCTCGGAGGCGCTGTGCTCCACGCTGGACTCGATGGTGACCAGCACCTCGCCCTGGCGGATGAACTGCCCGCGGCGCGCATGCACCTGCTGCAGGATCCCCGCCACCGGGCTGCGCACCTCCACCATCTGGGCGGGTTCAATCATGCAATCGAACTCGCTGCCGGCCGCCCCCGCTGGCCGCACCAGCGCCGCCATCAGCACGGCCCCGCATACCCGCAACATCGTCGTTCGACACTTCATGTGACCCGTCCTGCAAATCCGATCAACTTGTTCAGTTCCCTGTCCTGCCGCAGCGTCTGCATGCGCGAGCGATACGCTCGGCGTTCCGCCCTGCCCTGTGCATGGCGCACGGCCAGTCCCAGCAGCACGGCCCTTCCGAGGGCGCCATGCGCGACCACCGACAGCCGTTTCCACGCCGCAGGCAGTTGCTGGAAAAGCGTGTCCTGCGCCGACACGATGGCCGCAGCCGAGCCCGGGTCACCCTGCCCGCCGCAGCGGCCGAAAAGCTGGCGGTCGACGCGAGGCGACTCGTGGAACTCGGTGAGGATCACGTGCAGGCCGCCCGCTTCGCGCGCGGCCTGGGTGAGTTTGATGTCGGTGCCCCGACCTGCCATGTTGGTGGCCACTGTGATGCGGCCGGCCTCGCCGGCCTGGGCCACGATGTGGGCCTCTTCCTTGTCCTGTCGCGCATTGAGCACCACGTGGGCCAGATCGCGGCGCTTCAATTCAGCCTCGACCTGCTCCGATGCCTCGACGCTTCGCGTGCCAATCAGCACCGGCTGGCCCCGCGCAGCCGCAACGCTGGCCTCGTCGACGACCGCGCACCACTTCGCCTGCGGCGTGGGCAGGCACCGATCCGCAAGACGTTGCCGACGATTGGGCCGGTGGGGCGGAATGCGCCGCACCTTGAGCCGGTACACCGACCACAGTTCGCGCGCCGCTTCCGCGGCGGTGCCGGTCAGCCCGGCGAGAAGGTAGTAGCGCCTGAAGAAGCCCTGGAAGGTCATGCGCGCCAGCGTCTCGCGGCCCTGCGTCAGCTCCAGCCCTTCCTTGGCCTCGATGAGCTGGTGCAGCCCCTGTTCCCATGAGCGATCGGGCATCACCCGCCCGGTGGACTCGTCGACGATCTGCACCTTGCCTTCCGCCAGGATGTAGTGCTGGTCGCGCTGGAACAGGTGCAGGGCGCTCAGCGCCTGCCGCAGCAGCAGTTCGCGCCAGGGCCGGGAACGCCACACGGGCCTGACGCCCGGCGGCACGGAGCCGGCGTGATCCACGGCGCCGGGCAGCAGCTCGATTTCCCGCACGCGCACCAAGCGGTAATGCTCACCCGAGCGCAGCGTGCCGGCCGCCGTGATGGCCCAGTGCAGCACTTCCGGTTCGTACACCCCCGGCGCCTCGCGCGAGAGGATCATCGGCGTGCGGGCCTCGTCGATGAGCACGCTGTCAGCCTCATCGACGATGGCGAAATGCAGGGCCGGGATGAGCGGCGACTCCGCACCTGTGGCCTCGGCCGCCGAGAGCCGGCGCAGCAGGCTCACCCGGCCGGGCAGCACGCCGTGGCCCGCGAGCCGGTCCTTCAGGTAGTCGAACACCAGCTCCTTGCCGCTCACGTAACACACGTTGTGGCGATAAGCCTGGCGACGCTCGTCAGGCTCCATGCCTGAGCGCACACAGGCGCCGCTCAGCCCGAAGAAGGCAAATAGCGGCGCCATCTCGTCGCAGTCGCGGCCAGCCAGGTAATCGTTGGTGCTGATGACATGGACCGAGGCCCCGGAGCCGGCCATTGCCGTGGCGGCCAAGCCGGCCACCAGGGTCTTGCCTTCGCCCGTTTGCATCTCGGCCAGGCGGCCTTGCAGCAACACGCGCGCACCTGTGAACTGCACCGGGTGCGGCCACATCTTCAGCACGCGGCGGCTGGCCTCGCCCACGCAGGCGAACACCGCGGCGAGCCGGCGCTCGTCGTGCGCCAGCGCCTTGAGCCCGCGCATCTCGTGGCGAAAGCGCTGCACCACCGCGGCATCGTCCTGGGGCCGAAGTTTTTCGGCCACCTGGGCCACGGCCTGTGCGAATCGTGCGATCGAACGGCGGCTCTCCCGGCCCGGCGGCAGGAAGCCACCGAGGCCGCGCAGGAAGTCTTCCACCTTGTGCGAGCGCGGCGCTGCACGCTCGTCACGCTGCGTGTCGGCCCGGCGGAACGACGAACCGGCCAGGATGCGGGCGAGCGTGGGGTCAGACATTGAGATGCGCCAGGAAGAGCTGCCGCAGACGCAGGAACCATTGCCAACCGAGCGGCGCCCAGCCGAGGTCGAAGCGCACATAGGCGCGATCGCCGAACACGCTGCTGCGCGACGGCTCGGCCAGCTCGATCTCCACGTCGAACACGCGCTTGAGCGTGCGTGTGCCGCTTTGCTGGGCGGGGTCGACGGCAATGTCGCCGCCGCCGTTCGTGCCCAAAGCCGGCGACACAAGGTCGAATTCGCCGCCCGGCACCTGTCTCAGCACCCTCGCATCCACGGGGTTTCGAAAGGCGCTGGCGAGCCTGACCTCGACCTGCGCCAGCCGCCCGCGGATCAGATCCATGTCTTCCTGCGTGACTGCGGCGCGCACCCGCCGCGACGGCCCATCGACCACGTAGCCGACAACCTCCCCGCGCTTCACGTACCGGCCCTCCAGCTCGGTGTGTGCCGCTGGCACCCACCGGCCCGACGAGGAGGCTTTCACATTCAGCGCATCCACCCTCGCCTGCAGGTCGGCGTGGCGCGCGAGCCGTGCGGTGAGATCTTGTCGCAGCGAAGCGGCCTTGACGCGGTCTTCGACCTCGGCCTGGCGCAGCTGAGCCTGCACCTGCCGCACCGCGGCGCCTGCGGACTCGTGTTCGGCCTGCAGCGCGGGGTTGATCAGCGTGAGGACCGGCTGCCCGCCTTGCACCGGCGCCGAACGCGCGACCTGAGTTCTGGCCACGTGCCCCGCCGCATCGGCGCGCACGATGGCTTCGTCGGGCAGCCACACCACTGCCTGGTGGACCGAGTGAAACGGCACCGGCACCGCGGCCACGAAGCCGGCGAGCAGCACAAGGACTAGCACCGTGCGGCGCATGGCAGATTCGCGCCGACGTGCGAGAGCCGCGCTTTCGGTGAGATGCTTCCACCCCTTCCACAGGGGCATGACGAGCGCCGTCCAGGCCGCCACCAGCGCGAGCGCGACACCGACGACGAGATACTCGCCGGCCACGAACCAGATGAGGCCGATGGAGATGGCGAGCCGGTAGAACGGCGCCACGGCCCCGTAGGCGAAAAGCAGCCACCGCTCCGCCGTGGCGCCCGGCGGCAGCTGCGCGTCCGGCGAGCCGAAGGCATGGCGGTCGAAGAGGTAGGCCCAGTACTGCGTGGCGCGCTGCGCGAGGTTGGGCGACTCCAGCAGATCGCACATCACGAAGTAGCCGTCGTAGCGCATGAGCGGGTTGCCGTTGACCAGCACCGTGGAGACGCCCGCAATGAGCAGCACGTTGAAGGCGACCGCGGTAACGAGTCCGGGCTCGGCCAGGAGCCACACATACACCGCCAGCGCGCCGACGAAGAGCTCAGCCAGGATGCCCGCCGCGGCCACCGCGGCCCGCGCCCATTTCGAAGGGAAGCGGTACGACGAGGTGGCGTCCACATACGGCACCGGCGTGAACACGATGAGCATCACCCCGATCTCGCGCACAGTGCCGCCCCAGGCTTTGACCGCCATGCCATGCGCCCATTCATGGATGGCCTTCACCAGCGGATAGGTGAACCACAGCAGCGCAAGGTTGCTGGCCGAGAGCACGCGGTCGGACAGGTTCTCGGTGAGCGCACTCCAGTGCTGCCACGCCAAGACTGCGGCGGGCGCCACGACCACCAGCCACAGCGCGAGCATGCCCCACGAGAACAGCCGCCGCGCGAGCGCGGCGTGCCGGTCGAACCATGCGTCGGGAAAGAGCAGCGGCAGCCTCAGACTCAACGGATTGAGCCATGACTGCTTGAGCTTGGCTCGCTCCTGCTTGCGATACCGCTGGAACACCTCGGACGCATCGGGCGACACCTGCGTCTGCAGCAGGTCGTTGCCGTACAGCGAGGACATGAGCTGCACCAGCTCATGCTGCGAAATCGCGGCTTCGGCGGCATCGCCATGGGCGGCCTGGGCGCAGGCTGCGTCCCATACCTCGTCGAGCGTGCGGCGGCCATCGAGCAGTTGCAGCAATCGATGCACCGCGGGCGTGATGCGATGGAAGCGCTGAGTCACCGGATCGAACAACAACACCCAGGGCTTGCCGCGCAGGCGGCGATGCAGCGCCTGCACGCCTTCGCGCAGGCGTGGCCGCAGGAAGCGCACCGCGTGCCAATGCTCGGACAGCAGCGTCTGCATGGGTGTCAGAAGGTGTGAATGAATCCGGCGTGCCCGAGCAGCCCGCCAAAACGCGCCCAATCAAGGCGCAATCGGGATAGGGGCGACCGTTGCCGGTCGGGCCCCTCCCACACCACCCGGCGTGC
>CBFHAS010000055.1:0-26670 GCA_965653625.1 uncultured Burkholderiaceae bacterium
CCGCGCATGGCGACCGCCGCGCGTGCGGCGCTGTCGCGCGAGGCTGCCTGCTGCAGGTACTGCGTGAGATTGAGCGCTTGCGGGCCCACGGGGTTGAACTTCTGGTCCAGCACGCCGATGTGGCGCAGGTACTCCAGCTCGGAGAGCCCGCCAGCGAAGACGTCGAAGCTGATGAAGTGGGTCTCGTGCGCCGCGCCCAGGTCATAGTCGGCGCGGTCAGGCGCCACCGGCACGGGGATCTCGACGGAGGCACCGTCGTCGGTTTCGCGCACCTCCATGTAGTCAACCGGCGCGTGCGCGGCCTGCGGGTCGCCGGCCCAGCGCGCGGTGTCGCCGTACCACTGCTGCACCTTGGCGAAGAAGCCCAGCAGGTCGGCCTGCGTGCGGTAGTTGTCGCCCGCGCGGGAGAGCAGGATGCCGGTGGACAGCGTGGCATTCAGGCTCAGGACCTTCTCGTCCTGGCGGATGGGCGGAGCTTCGTCAGCGGAGCGCAGCAGGCCCGCGGCTTCCAGCGCCGCCAGCCACCCCTGCACCCACTGCGCTTCGTCCGCCGCCAGCACCCCAAGCGCTGACGGGGCACTGGCATCGGCAAGGATCGCCGTTCGAAGCCTCTTCGCATGTGCCGTCTGGTCGGCAATGAACTCGTCACGCGTCAGCGGCGTGGCCGCCCCCAGGATGTCGAAGCGGAACGGCATGGCCAGCCGTTCGAGCTTTTCAACGTGAAACTCCGGGTCGCGCGACAAGAACTTGGCGGTCAGACCTTGGGAAATGCGGTTCAGGTCGCTCACGCCGCCGTCGAGCAGGCCCTGCGCCTTCCAGTCGGGGCGGATGGCGTAGAGCCGGGCGCGCAGTCCCTCGAAGTCGTAGGCCATCCACTCGGCCAGGCCCGGGTAGGTCTGCACGTTGAAGCTGAAGCCGACGAAGCCGCCGGCACCCACGTCGAAGGCATAGCCCGGCGCGAGGTTCCAGCCCTTCGTGTTGCTGCTGCCGTCGAGCGAGGCCCACGGAATGTCGGCGCGCGGCGCGGTCGTCGGCGTCGTGCCGTAGCTCTGCGTGTTGCCCGATCCGGGCGCGATGGCCCCATCGGGCTGGCCACCGACATTGGACGAGAAGACGACGTAAGGCAGGTTAAGCGGGCCCAGCACATCCTTGCTGTTGCCCATGTCGCTCGCGCCGACGTCGAAGCGCACGTACGGTGTGTCGACGTTGGTCAGGCTCTGGAGCGACACGCTGTACGTGGTGCCCTCACCCGGGCTCAGCGTGCGTGCACCGCCGATGCCGATGGTCACGTCGGCCTCGATGGCGCGCTCGACCAGGTAGCGGTAGGGCTCGGTGACGCGCTGACCGTCCGGATTGATGACGGTGATGTCGTACAGCCCGTGCGGCACGTGGCGCAGGTCGAACACCGCGCGAATGCGAGTGGCGTCCAGCACCTGCCAGCGTTCGGGCTCGATCTCGAACACGCCGGGGCGGCTGAGCTTGACCAGCGCGCCCGCCGCGAAGCGGGCGCCCTCGATGTCCATGGTGACCCAGCGATGGTCATCGTCGCCGGTGCCGCCCTGGTCGGGCGTCACGCGCGTGATGGCCAGCGGCAGCAGGTCAGCGCGCAAGGTGACTGGCGTGCCTGGACGCGACTGGCGCGAACGCACCAGCACGTAATAGTCGCCGGCCCGCGTGCTGGGGATCAGCACTTCCTGGTCCGGCGCCACGGGCGTGTCGTAAGCGGCATCGAATGCCGATCCGGTAGGCACGTCGCCCCAACGGATGTACAGCTCGTTGGCGCCGTCGGCCGCGCTGGAATCGAGTTTGACGCGCAGCGTCTCTCCCGCGCCGACGCTCACCTTGTAGACCGCCACGTTGCCGGTGGACAGTGTGGTGGACAGGGGGGCTCCCACCTGCATCACGGGCACGGTCACGTTCAGCGTGGCCGGCGACGCGGTCCGGTTGTTGGCTTCGCCGGGCGGCAGGTTCAGGCCGGTGTCGGTGTAGACGATGCGGCCTTCGAACACCTCGTTGTAGAGGTCAGGGCGCACGACGACGCGCCAGGAGCCGTCCTTCAGCGGAGGCAGCTTGGCGCGCAGCGTGCCGGTGTAGCTGCCGTTGAACCCCACATCGCCCACGTGGTGCACCTTGCCGATCAGCAGGTCGCTCAGATCCCAGGCGTTGTCGGCCGAGAGATACAGCGCATCGGTCCAGCGTCCGTACGCCGGGTTGATCGACGTGTTGGTGACAGTGAACTGGATCTCGACCTCGTCGCCCACTGCGGCAGCGGCCGGCACCACCACGTTGGTGACCTGCAGGTCGGCCGGGGGTGGCGTCTCGATCAGCAGCGGCTGCACCGCGGCCGAGTTGTTGTTGTCGTCCAGCCCGAACTCGAGCACGCGGCCGTTCTCGCCGCTGCTCCACACGCGCGCCGGGTCGGTGACCACGAACACGTAGTACGGGCCTTCCAGGTCACGCGGCGCCGTGTAGCTGAGCGTCGCTTCGTAGCCGGCGCCGGCATCGAGGCCGCCGCCGTGCTGCACGTAGCCGAGATAGCGGTCCTTGCTGGGGTCGAGAAAGCGGTCCTTCGACAGGTACACCATGTCGTACCAGCTGCCCTGGTCGCCTGGTGTGCGGCCGCCGCGGTTCTCGACCCGGTAGCTCAGGCTGAACGCCTGTCCGGCCAACACGGACGGCGGCGCCGTGACCTGCACCACCTGCAGGTCGGGCGGAGTGGCCAGGTTGATCGGCAGCGCGATGCGCGTGATGTTGTTGCCTTCGTCGCGGAACTCCTGCACGAGGTTGGCGCCGACGTTGTCGACGACAGGCAGGCCGGCGCGCACCGTGCTGGGCGTGTAGGAGTACGGATCCTTCAGCTCCTGCGCGTCGGCCTTGACGATCAGCTGGAAGTTGCCGCTGATCGACGAGGGCAGCGTGAAGCTGTGCGACTGCGTGTACGACTCGCCGGGCTGCAGGAAACGCGGCTTTCTGTCCTCGCCGAAAAGCAGCGTCAGGTGCGCGCGTACGAACGGCTCGATTTCGTAGAAGCCGCGGTCGACCACCGGGTAGTCGCTCGGGTCCAGCGTGGCATCGCGCGAGAGATAGATGCCGTCGAACCAGGCCGACACGCGGGTAGCGCGCGTGCCGCGGTTGGTGACCGTCCAGGTCGCCGTGATGGTCTCGCCCGACGACGGGTTGGGATTCGACACCGTGATCGAATCGACCTGCAAGTCGGGTTCGCGGTAGGTGATGTTCAGCTCGCCGCGGCCGACGTTGTTGTCGCGGCGCTCGCCTTCGAACACCGAGCTCGCATACAGGAAGTCGCGCGCCCGGGCATTGGTCATGTGCTGACCGACGAGTGCCTCTTCTTGCGCCTCGCGGCTGGCGAAGTACGGCGCGAGCGAGCCGTGCGGGGTGTGTGCCGCATCGGTGATGACGTAGATGTAGTAAGGCCCATCCGTGCCCGGCGGCAAGCTCAACCGTGCGCTGGCGGTGTAGCTCTGCCCCGAAGCCAGCGGTGTGGTGTTCACGTGCACCACCGAGCCGATCTGCGTGGCGCGAGCGGGAATGAACTCGGGGTCGGTGCTGATGTAGACGTTGTCGATCCAGCCCCGGGTTCCTGCCCAGACGTCGGATCCGAAGTTCTGCACCGTCCAGGTGATGAGCGTCTCCTCGCCCGAAAAATTCTCGGGCTCGGTCAGCACGCTGGTCACGCGCAGGTCCGATGGCCGGTTGTCCACGAGCGACACGGCCGAGCGCACGTTATTGGTCTCGTCCAGTTCGCGGATCTGGCCTCCGTTCGCATACAGCGCATCGGTCTCGACCACGATGTAGCCGCCGCTCACCGAAGGGGCGAGCATGACGGTCTGCGAGGTGGTGTAGCTCTCGCCCTGCCCCAGCGCCCGCTGCTGGCTGTATTCGCCAATGAGCCACTTGACGCGCGCGCGGCTCAGATCAGGGTTGTCGGCGACCCACACCTTGTCGAGCCACTCGCCTTCGAAGGCGTCGCCGCGGTTCTTGACCGTATAGCTGAAGCTGTAGTCGCCGGCGGCCGTCATCGTCGGCGCGCCGACCACCTGCATCACTGCGAGGTCAGGTGGCGTGACGCCGAGCACGCCAACCGGCCGCGCCTTGTAGTTGTTGTTGTCGCTTTGGCCCGGGTCATCCGGATTGATGTTGGTGGCCAGCGTGTCTTCAAGGATGGCGTCGTAGGTGTCGCTCCAGACGGTGATGAAGTACTGGCCCGAGCGCATGCCCTCGGGGATCTGCACGTTCAGCGTGCCGAGGTAGTCCTCGCCCACGGCAAGCTGACCGTTGTGCGTGATCTGCCCGATGCGCACATCGCCCTTGCTGGGCGACGGGCGACGTCGATCCACCGACAGCCACACGGTGTCGGTCCAGCTGTTCACGGCGGCCGTGTCGCCTTGCGTGGCGGCCGAGCCCCGGTTAGAGACGCGGTAGCGCACTTCGACCGATGAGCCGTGTACCACCTGGTCCGGGGCGACGACATCGCTGGTCACGAGATCGCCAAAGGGCACCGGCTCCACGTGCAGCCGTTCGGCGCGCGCGTTGTTGTTCTCGTTCGGATGCTCGTCGATACGGCCGTTGCCATCGGCAGCGACGATGAAGTACACGTCGCCGCGGTAGCGGATCGGAATGGTCACCGCCGACACGTCGGTGCTGTAGCTTTCTCCCGGCGCAAGCGAGGAGCCGCTGTCCACGCGCGCCAGCAGCACGTCATCTCCGCTGACCGAGCCGTCCAGCGACAGGTACACGTAGTCGCTCCACTGCCCGGAGGTTGCCTCGGGACCCATGTTGGTCACCGTGAAGCGCAGCGCGGCAGAGGTGCCCGCCGTCACGCTCTCTGGCACCTGCACGGCCGTCACGCGCAGATCGGGCCGCGGGTTGAGACTGATCTCGATGGCATCGGTCGCGGTGGAGGTGTTGTTGCTGCGAGCACTGCCGTGTTCGTAGACCTGCACACCCGAACTGCTGCCCAGGAGGCTGTTGGTCACGACGCGCAGGCGATACAGCCCTTCGATCTTCCCCGGCAGGCGCACCTGCTCAGTACGGCTATAGCGAATGCCGGCATCGAGCCCACGGTCGTAGGTGAAGGTACCCAACACCACGGCGTTGCCGGTGCCGGCAGCCGGCACGAGGAGCACCGTGTCCTGCCACTGCCCGGCAGCGCGGGCCTCGCCCTGGTTGAGCACGGTCCAGTTGATTTCCACCAGCGCGCCTTCGCGCGCCGTCGCGGGAGCGACCAGGCTTTCGACCACCAGATCGGGCGATGCCGACAACTGCACCGGCACACCCAGCGAGTTGCCGGTGTTGTTGTCGGTGTGGATGAACTCGAAGGGCCCGCCGGTGGAAACGTTGAGGTAGTAGGTGCCCGAGATGCCCTCGGGGAGCATGGCCTGGATGGCGCGGGTGTACTGATCGCCCGCTGCAAGCTGGCCCAGGTGACCGGCCGAGCCGAGGTTCCAGCGCGTACCGCTGCCATCGGCATTGGCGCTGAGCCACACGCTGTCCGCCCACGAGTTCGTGTTCGTGATGCCGATGCCGCGATTGGCCACCGTCCACTGCACAGTGATGGCGCGCCCGCTGTACGCGTCGCTCGGGGTGGTCACCGATTCGACGCGCAGATCGGCGTAGGGAATCGGCATCACATCCAGCGGCTCGGAAGCGCGGCCGTCGTTGTTGGTCTCTTGCCCGTTTTCCCAAACTGCGCCGGTGGCGTCGGAACGCACGACGATGGTGCCGTGGCGGCTGAAATTGGGGCCGAAGCGATAGCTCAGGTTCTTGGTGTAGCTCTCGCCCGCGGCCAAGCCGCCCTCGTGAACGACATTGCCGAGCACGATGTCGTCTTTGTCGCCGAGGGTTTCATTGGCGGTGTAGATGATGCGGTCGGTCCACGACAGCGTGCGGCCCAACCCCGTGCCGAGGTTGCTGACGGTCCACTCCACCGTGATGCTGGCCGGGTCGTCGATCACGCGGGTGGGCGCGTTCACCGACATCACGGCGAGGTCGGCGAAATAGTCGCGCGCGATGTCGATCGCCAGGCTGTCGACGTTGTTGTTCTCGCCAGCGCCGTTCTCGTTGTGGGCCGCGGCCGAGTCGGTCACGACGATCAACCGCCAGGCGCCTTCCAGATCGACCGGCAGCATGAACCTCAGCTCGCCTTGCACGCTACCGCCGGCATCGATGGCGGCGTGCGACAGCGAGCCCAGCAGCACATCGCCGGTTCCGACTGCCCCGTCGCGCGAGAGGTAAACCGAGTCGCGCACGTTGGCAGCCGAAGCACTGCCGATGTTGCGCGTGGTCCAGCGCAGGGTCACGCTTTCGCCCCCCTGCAGCAGCCCGGTGGTCGCGAGCTGCCCCACCACGAGGTCGGGGCTCACCACGCTGACCAGCGTGCTGGCGGTGTTGTCGCCCTCGATCGACTCGTTGACGTAGCCGCCGCTGTCGGCCTGCACCTCCAGCCGCCAGCTGCCCACAGGCATGGCCGGCACGGTGACATTGAGCGAGCGCACGAAGGACGCGCCGGCCGTCAGGTCGCGGTAGGTCCAGTTGCTCCAGTTGACCAGCTCGATCGGCGCGGTGGCGCCGGTGGTATCCACCAGGCGCACCAGTTCCTTCATGTAGGAGGCCGCGCGATCGTTGCCAGCGTTGCGCACGGTGTAGCTGAGCTGCATCGCCTGGCCCACGCGCCACTCGCCCGGCGCCGTGAGACCTTCGACCACGAGGTTCGGACGCGGCTCCGGCTGCACCGGCGTCGGCGCCGCAGCCACCACCACGTTGTTGGCCGTGCGCCCCAGCTCGTACACGGCGCCGAACGCGTCGCTCTTGACGATGAAGTACATCGGCCCCGAGGCGCTGCGCGGAATCTGCACATCCAGCGCCATCGTGTAGGCGCCGTCCTTCTCCAGCGCGCCGACGTGCGTCACCGAGCCCAGCAGGATGGCGCTGTTGGTGAGCGTGGGCGTGCTCGACAGGTACACCTGATCGACCCAACGGCTCACATCGGTCGCCACCGTGCCCGTGTTCTGGACGGACCACTCCACCCTCGCGCTGCGGGCAGCGAAAACTTCAGCCGGCACCGAGACGAGGCTGGGCACCAGATCCGAATAGGTCTGCTGGATGCTCACGGCACCCGAGAGGCGCACGTTGTCCGCGCGTGTGTCCGGCTCGCGCACCGCCGCGTTGGCATCGGCCACCACCGCGATGCGGTACGTACCCTGCAGCCGCGTCGGAATACGGACAGTGGCGCTTTGCGTGTAGCTGCCACCTGCCTCCAGAAGGGCATTGCGCTTCACGTTGGCCAGCACCACGTCATCGGCATTGCCGGTGACGGCGTCGGCACTGAGGATGATGCGGTCGACCCACGTGCCTTCGGCTGCCACCGTGCCCAAGTTGGCGATGGTCCAGGTGACCAGCGCTTCGGCGCCCGACTCGACTTGCGCCGGCACCACCAGCTCGCTGACCGAGAGGTCGGCATAGGCGCGCGCCGAGGAGGAGAAACTTCCCGCGGCGCTGTTGTCGGCCTCGGCGTCGCCTGTGGCGCGGGTCTCGAAAACGATGCCGAGCCCCGTCGCGTTGCTGTCAGCGGTGACCGTGACGTCGAAGACACCCGTGCCCCGCACGCCGTCGGGGAGGTTGAAGCTGAACGATCGCGCGCGCGCTTCGCCCGGGCCCAGCGGCAGCGCCGCCGCACCGGAGAAGGCCACGGCGGTGTTGAGGATGATGGTCCCGGGCGTGCCATCGGCATTGCGCTGCCGGACCACCACGCGGTCCTGGTAGCTCACCGGCGTCGGCACGCTGCCCTGGTTCACGTCTTCCCAGACCAGCGTGATGGTGTCGCCGGCCTGCGGCGCGGTCTGCACCAGCGCGACATTGCGCGCGAGCAGGTCCGGGCCCACCGTGAGCTGCTGCTGGGCGGTGTTATCGGATTCAAGCTGCCCAGCGGCGCCGTACTCGGGGATCTCGGCCAGCGCATCGATGGTGACGCGCAGGCGGAAGTTGCCGATGGCGTTCAGGCCCTGGGGCCAGTTAAACGACGCGCTGCGTGCCGCTTCGGTGCCGGCCGCGATCTGCTGGGCCGTGCGCGCTTGCGTGATGCTGGCGACCACCACGCCGGTGGTCAGGTTCACCAGCTCGATGCGCTCGCTCCACTGCCCCACCGCGGCGGCGTTGCCGGCGTTCACGGTGTTCCAGTGCACGGTGACGGCATCGCCGCCGGCCCAGTTGCCAGCGGGGGCTAGGCGCAAGCCCGAGACCTGCAGATTGGCGTAGGCCGACAGCGTGCTCGTGAACGTGGCGAACGCGCGGTTGTTCTCTTCCGCGGCGCCGCGTTCCTCCTGTGCGTTGGACGAGTCTGTTTCCACCGTCACGGTCAGCTCGCCTGCCCCCGCCGGGCCTTCGGGCAGACGCAGCTGCACGCTGCGCGCCACGAGCTGATTGGCAAGGATGGGCCCGTTGCCGGCCGCGCCTTCGATGTACGGCACCGTCACCTGCGCCACGACCTCGCCGGTCGACACACGGCGCACGATCACGCGCTCGTTGAAGTCGCCGAGCGTGGTCGTCACGCCCTGGTTGCGCGTGGTCCACTGCACGAGCAGACCCACGCCCGAACGCAAGCTCTCGCCTGCCGCAGCGGGCGCCACTTGAACGTCTTGCACCACCAGGTCCATGGCCTGGGCGACGGCCGTCAGGTCGATGGGGCGCGGCTCGCCAGCCTTGTGCACCAGCACCGCCATGCGATAGGCCACCGGCGCGTCATAGACGTAGCTGTCGTCGAGCAGCACGGTATAGCGACCGGCCACGCTGGCGACGACTTCCACATCGCGCAGGTCCTCGCTGGACACAGCCACCTCGCGGCCGTAGGGATCGATCACCCGCACCCGCGCGGAGTAGTTGTAGTGCCAGTAGCCGACGACGGGGTCGTAGTTGTAGCTGCGCGTGGTGAGGTCGCGAAGGTCGACGTAGAGGCGGTCCCCGGCTTCGGCAGCGATGCTGTAGGCGACCATCTCGCCCGAGGGCTCCAGGCGCCCTTCCACCACCTGGGCATTGGTGATCGGGGTGGCGGCCGAAAGATCGAGCAGGCGCAGCCCGAACGTGCTGGCGGTGAAGCTGTCGGTGTAGACGCGGATGCTGTACTGGCCCGGCTGCAGCACCCATTGCTGGCTGGAGGGCGAGTTGGTGCCGGGCGGGATGTACTGGCTGGCGAGCGTACCGTCGGAGTACGGGCCGGTGAGGCTCCAGTAGACACTGCCGCCCGCCACCGAGTTGAGGCGGTCGAACTGCACCACCTTGGCTTCGGTGAGCGTGAGGGTGTAGTCGCGGCTTTGCGTCTGGGGGTCGAGCGTGCCGGAGATCGTCTGGCCGAGAGCGACTTCCACGGAAGCGCCCGCAGCCGCGTTGTCGACCTGGAACGAGACGCCACCGCTGGCGGTGCCGTAGGTGTACGACACGTAGTCGAAGACGAGGTAGACCGGGCCGGCGTCATTCACCCGCACGGGGGCACCATCGGTGTTGGCGAAGCTCCAGGCCGACAACTGCTGGCCGTAGCCGTTGAAGAAGGCCCAGCGCGGCGCGGACCCGGTCACGCCGAGGGCGTTGAAGCGCAGTTCGTCGCCCGCAGCGGCATCGATGCGGAAGCTGCGCGCGATGAAGTCGGATGCCGACGCCAGCGTGTTCGACTGCCCGTAGCCGATCTGCTGGGTAGACGCTGCATCGAGCCGGCGCAGCGTGAAGTCGTACGAGGCGTTGTAGTGATCCTGCTTCAGCGTGACGGTGTACACGCCTGCAGACAACCGGCGCGGCTGGTCATAGGCCGAGATGACCACGACGCCGTTGGCGTCGCGCACGCTGGCCGTGCCGTAGTAGTAGGTCTCCCAGGTGGGAATGCTGTTGCGGTCCAGGTACCACAGCCCGGCTTCCGTGAGCTCGAACTGGTAGGTCTGGGTGGTGTTCGCGGCGATAGAGCCGGCCGCGTTGAACGTGGAGACCACGGTCTGCGCCTCGTCCTGCACGCCCCACACGGCGCTGAAGACGAAGGCATTCGACGGCACGTCCGCGGCCTTGGCGCGCTGGATGCGCAGCAGGTGCGTTCCCGCCAGCGTGAAATCGAACTCCAGCGGCGTGGTCGTGCTGGGCGTCCACGTCTTCAGCAGGCTGCCGTCGGGGCCGTAGATCTGCAGCGAACCGCCAGTCCCAGACCACGTTCCCGCGCTGAGCTGAAGGTGATCGCCGGATCGGGCATCGAGCGTCCACAGCGACAGGATGTCGTCCCCGCCGGGTAGCGCCAGCGTGCGGGTGGCCCCGCCCTCGCGCAGCAGTTGCTGCGTGGCCGGCACGGTGCGCGCGGTGAACTCGGCGGAGCCGCTCAGGCCATCGGCCTGGGCGCGCACGCGCACGGCGTACTGCCCCGCAGGCAGGAACTGCGCGAACGTGCCGGCGCCCGTGGGGCCGAAGCCGTTGCGAGAGGCCACGACCGAGCCATCGGGGGCCACGAACTCGAACACCACCGAGGTGCTGGGCGCCTTCAACCCTTGCAGTTCCACCCAACCGGCTTGGGACAGCTCGAAGCGATAGGCGGCCTGGTCCTGCCGGGTCGCCAGCGGCGCCGACACCACCGTGTCCCAGACCAGCGACGAAGTGGTAACGACCGGCTGCCGTAGCGTGGCCTCGAAGTGCATCGCCGCAGTCGACGAGTAGTACTGCTTGGCGACCAGGTACACCGGCCCATCCTGCGGGCCGGTGAAAGCCACCGACGAGTTGCTCGTCCATTCAGTGCCGGTGATGGTGCGGCCGTACGCATCGACCAGCGTGTACCGGAAGTAGTCGGGATAGACCACCGGCACGGTGAAGTCGAGGTTGTAGGCCACGCCCGGCACCACGTCGAAGCGATGGGCGACCAGCGTGCGACCCGCGGGAAGGTCGCCGCTCAGTTGCGTGGCGCTGCCGTGGTCTGCGGCTGCCGTCGGCATGTCGAGCAGGCGAAACCCGAAACTTGGCGTTGCGACACCGGTGGCGCTCACCGACACGGTGTACTCGCCCGCCGGCAAGCGCCGCACGTAGAAGCTCTCGACGCTACCGAGCGACATGTCCAGCTCCGAGCCCTTGGGCCCCGTGAGCGTGAACCTCGCGTTGCCGCCCTGCGGATCAATCAGCACGGTCTTGGGCTCGGTGAGCGTGAACCGGTACTGGTTGACGTTGCCTGGCGCGGCGATCGTGCCCGTCACCTGGTCACCGAGCGAGACCGCAGTCACCGGCTTCTGGACCTGCAACACCCGCAGGGTGCTCGTGCGGGCGGTGGTCGACGAGGGGTCGCCGTAGAGGTAGAGCACATAGCTGCCGGTCGCCGGGAGGGTGACCTTGCGCGCATAGTCGCCCTGGTAGTGCTGATGGTCCGAGGCCACCTGGCTGCCCGTTGGGCCGATGAGCACCCAGTACTGCCAGACCGCGCTCGTGCTCCTGGGGTCGATGAGAACTTCCTGGCCCGCCAAGCCCTCCAGGCGCCACGCGGAGGCGTAGCGGGACAGGGTCACGGTGGTGCTTGCCGTTTCGCCCAGCGTGAGGACGGGCAGTTCAGCCACGTTCGACGTCGCCAGCCGATAGCTCCCGGTGCCGGCCCGCGTGGACGTGACCACGAAGGCATAGTCACCAGCGGGAAGATCCAGCACCCGCGTCTGTGCCCAGTTGCCGATGTTCTGCGTGGAGATGAAGGACTGGAATACGTCCGTTCGCACCAGACTCAGCTGGTAGTTGTCGCCCAACGCGTTGAGCCAGATGCGGGTCGGCTCGGTGAGCGTGAAGGTGCGGCGTGCCTCGTCGGCCGGGGTGCCGAGGGTGCCCTCGACGGCGCCATTCAACTCGTGCGCCGTGGAGCTTCGCTGGCCGGCACGCAAAGCGAACGACGAGCTGCCGGACAGGCCAATGCCTGGGCTGGCGTTCATCCCCGTGAGCTGCACGGTGTAGGTGCCGGTGATTCCGGCAGCGAAGGACACGCCGGCCACCGAGTTCCACCATCCGCCGGAGAGCTTGCCGCGCGCCACTTCCTTGCCGGAGCGATCGGCGATGCGGTAGTCGATGAGGTCGTAATAGGCCGGTGCCACCTCGGGCGCGAGCCAGTACGTACGCCCGGCTTCCAGCGACAGCTGCAGCTGTTGCTCGGGGATGCCTTGCGTCCAGGTCACCACGGCCGATTCGTCCGCCGCGATGGGTGCGGCGGCGCTCAGCGTGCGGGTCGTGAAGGCATAGGCAACCGGGACCGCCGGGGTGGTGGAGAACGCGTACTGGACGCGCAACGTGTAGGTGCCAGCGCCGATGCCATACACCCGGTCGGTGTAGGAGTCGGAATAGTTGAGCTGGGACACCGAGTTGCCCAGCGCATCGAACAGCGTGTACGAGTTGCGGGTGCCGCCGTTGACGGTTTCCCGGATCACCAGCTCGGTGGGTGCATCGACGCTGAAGGTGTAGCTGTTACGCTGCGACCCCTGCACGAAGGTGCCTTGAGTTTCGACGCCCAGCGTCAGGGCCTGCGTGCGCGGCACCTCCGAGAACTCGAATCGAAGCGCCGAGCCGCCCAGGCTGCCGTAGACGTTGCGGGCCACGGCCAGCAGGTAGTGCCCGTCGCGCGGAATGTTGAGCGCCGTCCAGCCGGTGCGCGAGGGGTCGCCCTGTTGCACCAGCGTGCCACCGGTGTCATAGAGGCGGTAGTAGTTGCCCGTGGATGCGCCCGCGCGTCCGCGGAAGGACACGTCGCTCTCGGCATCGAGCACCACGTCGAACAGCTCGTACGCATCATTGGCCGCCAGGTCGACGGCGATCGCCGAATTGGTGGCGATGGGCGCGGCGTGCGCCATGTCGCGCAGGTTGAAGCGGGCCTCTCCAGAGCCTTGCGACAGCTTCAGCACATAGTGGCCGGCAGGCAGCCAGCGCACCGGCACCTGCCAGTTGCCGTTTCGCCAGCCGACCCCGCTTTCGAAGTACGAGAACGCCTGGCCGATGGCGCCGATGCCTTCCGAACCGCGCGGGCCTTGCAGTTCCCACCGCTGCCACGTGCCGCCCTGCCATTCGAGTGCCACCCAGCCATCGGCGTCCATGTCGAACTCGAAGGTCAGCGCGGGCGCGTTCCAGTCGGTCTTCACCCCGGTCTCGATCGGCGCGGCATCCGACACCGCCGGCGTACCGGCGATGCGCTCCACAGCCAGCGTGGCCGGCGTGGAAGCGATGGGGGCCACGCGGCGCACCTGCACATACATGGGCCCCGCGCGGTCGATCAAGACACTGCCGGCTTCATCGCTCCCCATGCTCCAAAGGAGGCTGTTGCCGTACGCGCTGAAGACGAACACCTCGTAGTCGCGGCTGGCGAGCGCCTGCCCAGCCACATCGCCCTGCACCAGCAGGTTCAACGTGTCGCCGGCCTGCGCATCGACACGCAGCCACGCGGTGTCGCCGGCCTGCAGGGTGTCGACGCGAGCACCTTCTTGCGCGATCATCAAGGCCGCCTCGGCAGCCTGCAGACGAACGCTGGCGCGCGTGCCCTGCGCATCGGGCGCGTCCATGCTGAGGGTGTAGGTGCCGGCTTCCAGGAAGCGCACCTCGTGGAGCGTTTCCGAAGCCGAGTACCAGCTGATCTTCTGGCCCCGCGGCCCCGACAGTTCGCCGGAGATGCCCAAGGCCGCACCGATGTCCACGGCCCACAGCCCGGATTGCGCCACCTCGAAGGTGACCACGGCGGCCTGGTTGCCGGCCGTGAAGTCGACATGCAAGTCGGTGGGCGCGGTGGTGTCCAAAGTGCCCAGTGCCTGCTCGATAGGCTGAGCGCGCTGCATCCTCTCTGCGGAGAACGTGAACGGAGTCGCTGTCGCGCCGGTGTGCGTGAGGCGAAGCACATAATGGCCCGTCGACCACACGCGAGCGGTCGTCGCCTGGCTCAGGTCGCCGGACGTGACCCAGTTGCCGCGCTCGTCATAGAGCACGAAGCTGCCCTCCACCGATGCCGTGCCGGGCGACCAACGCCACATGTCGCCGTCGCCAAGATCCATCGCGAAGAGCGTGGTCGGCTCGTGAGCGGCCAGCGTCAGCGTCTGGGGCTGGCCGGAAGCGAGCAGCGGAGCATTCACGGCTTCCTGCACGCGCAGGCGCACGCCAAGCGTCTGCGGATCGGAGTTGTTGCCCTCGATGCGGTAGTCGCCCGCGGGCGCGTGCCGGCCGTCGGACCAACTGCCTTGCCAGGAGCCGTCAACGCCATACCAGTACGCTTGCCCCGAGAGGGACTGGACCTGCGGATCCTCCGCGGTCCCCGACAGGGACTGAGCATCGAGGAACACCAGCCCGGCCTGCGAGGTGGAGAAGGCATAGCGGAACGATGACGCCAGGCCAGCGGGCCTTTCGAACCACTGCCCGGTGGTCAGCACGCCCTCTTCCTGCGAGGGATCGATCACCGTGCGAAGGGCCGTGACGGTAAGTTCCGTGGGCGTGGCCCCGGTGTACGACTGAAGCAGCAGGTACAGAGGCCCGTTTTCCTGCGACTGCGACAAGCTCAGCAGCAGATCGCCGGTGGTTTCGTCGATGCTGGATGAGATTGACAGGTACCTGCCGCTCTCGTTGACGACTTGCCAGGAGTAGTCGTGCACGCCTGCGCTCGAATGCAGGCGCAGGTCGAAAACGTCAAGCGACGTGGCGTCGAGCTTCAGCACGATCGCTTCGCCCGCTTCAAGGGCACCGAGCGCTTGCTCGGCGTTGAAGGCCGCGGCCTGCTCCGCGACCGCATGAACCGCCAGCGCCACGTCGCCGGCCGCCGGCCCGTAGTTGCGCACCACCAGGCTGTACTCGCCGGCCACAAGGAACACGTTGCGCGGCTCCACGGTCGGGCCGCTCCAGTAGGTGCCGGCGATGTAGTCGCCCGAACCGTCGTACAGCACCCACTCGCCCTCGGTGATGGAGGTGGGGGACGCCAAGGGCCCATCGACAGTCCACCAGCCCGACTGCGCGATCTGCAGCAGCGCCGTGCGCTCGCCTTGCTTCTGCACGGCCTCGACGTTTACCGTGGTGGTCTGCGTGGTGCTGAGCGTGCCCAGCTCAATGGGCGTGCTCACGGTATCGGCCACATGGTCGGACTCGGCGACTGTGAAGCTCACCGCCGCGCTGGCCGTTTCATCACTGGTGTCGCGAAGCAGCACGAGGGTGTAGCTGCCGGCCGCCTGCGCCCACCAGCCGCTTTCGTTGTCGACCGACGGGTCACCGTCGGCCACCCAGTTGCCATAGGCGTCGTAGACGATGAAGGCCTGGCCCGTTCCCGCGCCAGGCAGGCCGCTGATGCGATAGTCCTTGCCGGCCTGCGCTTCGATGCGGAACATGGCCAGCGACTCACCCGCACCGAACGTGGCGTCGATCTGCTGGCCGGCTTGAACAAGCTGGGCCTGCGCTGCGGAATGGACGACGAAGGAGAAGTCCTGCGCCGAGTTGTCGAAGGCGATCTCGTAGTGGCCCGCGGGCTGCCACGACATCACGGTGGGAGCGTTTTCGTAGTAGCGGTCGTTGATGTAGCGGCCCTGCGGCAGGTAGCCGTAGCTGAAGCCCTGCGGGCCTTCGAGG
This sequence comes from uncultured Burkholderiaceae bacterium, assembly GCA_965653625.1. GTDB lineage: Bacteria > Pseudomonadota > Gammaproteobacteria > Burkholderiales > Burkholderiaceae_C > Albitalea. The sequence continues at coordinate 15,586 of CBFHAS010000055.1, forward strand.
TTGAAGCTGTTGTAGTTGGTGGACCGCGGCTCCACCAGCACCATGCCGTCGGCGGCAAGGTCGAAGCTGTAGCGCGGTGACGCCTGGAAGCTCGCCGTGGCCACGACGTCCTGCCCCGGCACGATGGGCGTGGCGACCGGCGGCTGGACCACGGCGCCCGGGACGCGGGTCAGCGTGACGCTCGTTGGCGCGCCGCCCTCGGCCACACGTGTGACGCGCACGTACAGCGGGCCCGTGGCATGGGTCTGCGAGAAGCTCGCCGTGGAGACCAGCGAGTCGTGAACCACGCGACCGTACGCATCGAATGCCTTGACGGCGAAGAACCCTGTCTCCGGCAGCACGAGGTCGAAGCGATCCTGCGGCGCCGATTCCATGCGGAACAGCGCCGAACCACCCAATGCCAGACCGCTCACGTCGGCGGCGACGCCAGAGTCGAGACTCTGGGCAAGCACCAGCGGAGTGGCGCGAAGCGAGAAGTTTCCTTTGGCGGCACCCGAGGCGCGCAGCTGCAGCTGATAGTCGCCCTGCGACAGGTACACCGGCAGGGCGTGCCGGTCACGGATGTCGGCGAGGCCGCGCCAGTTCACTGCGGTGCCCGTGGGCCCGATCAGCTGCCATTGCGCGTCAGCAAAGGATTCCGGGGCGTCGATCAGCCAGGTGCCCGACTGCTCGATGCGCAGCTTGTAAATGGCCGACTGGCCCGACGCCTGCAGTGCGCCGGTCCAGTGGGTTTCGTCGATCTGCGATACGGCGCCGGCCTGGGTGGTGATGTCGTTCCAGAGGGTGAACGACACCTGTCCGGCCACCGCTTCTGCGTTGTCCAGGCGACCACCCAGCCATAAGTAATAGTCCCCGACTTGCGGCAACACGAGTTGCGCCGCCGTGCCCTGGCTCATCTGGCCGGAGCCGATGCGGCGGCCCATCGCATCGACCACCTGCCATTGCAGTCGCGAAGATGTGGATGCGAGCGATGCGGCCAGCGAAAGGTTGACCTTGCCGTCGGCGTGGAACTTGTAGACGTTGTCTTCGTGCCCGGTGGGCAGGTCCAGCGCGATGGCCTGCCCGCTGGCGATGGAGGTGAGCGAGTTGACCGCACGGTGCAGCAACCGGAACTGAACCTCACCGACCTGACGGCCCGTGGATTCAACCGTCAGCCGGTAGCGGCCCGGAGACACAGCGACAGGCACGCCCGAGATCTCGCTCATGTAGCCGAGGTTGCCGGGGGTGGCCAGGTCTTCCACCGCCAGCAGCTGCCCGGCCGCGTTGGTGACGCGCCAGCGCATGGAGGATGCCTGGGCCGGGGAGAGCTGGTCCCACTCAACCCAGCCGGCTTCGCTCACCTCGAAGTCGTAGTAGATCGCCGCACCGGGCTGGGCGACTTGCGCAGTGAGGCTTTGGCCGAACTCAAGCGGCTGCACCGGCGGCGACTGGCGGGTCATGGTGAACGCGTAGTCCACCGTGCTCGCAGCCCCGGACTGCCCTTCGATGCTGAGCCAGTAAGTGCCCGCGCGGTCAGCGGTGTAGAGGCCGTCCGACCAGCCGTTGAGCCCGCTGACCTTGTTGGCCGACGGGCCGAACAGCGTCCAGGTGGGGTTGCCCGTGGAGCTGCCTTGCTGGAAGAAGATGCGGTCGCCCACGTCCGCGGTGAACGAGTACAGCGCCGCTTGCGAGCCCGCGGGCAGCTGACCGCTCGTGGGCTGGCCGAGCTGCAGCGCATAGGCCGCTTCGCCTCCGATCATGCGGAACGCATAGTTGCCCGTGCGCTCCTGCAGGCCGTCGACGGTGAGGCGGTAGCTGCCGGCCTGCAGCTCCAGGAACGGATCGCCGATGCTCAGCAGGTTTCTGTTGCTAAACAGCGTCGTTCCGTCCTTGGCCAGCTGCCACTGGATCTGGTCGCCTTGAGCGCCGTCAAAGAACAGCTGCGTCTTTTCGGGGACGACGAACTCGTAGACGTCCTGCTCGCCGGGCTGATCGATGGAGCCTTCGATGCGCGTGACGCCCGGCATGCCATCGGCCGACAGCAGCAGCTTGGGTTCCAGGCTCTCGATCTTCCACGCCTGCTCGCGCGGCCGCTCCGCCGGCCGGGGCCGCACACTTTCCATGGCCTGAATCAAGGTCCGCGCCGATCGCGCGAGCGGGTGAACGGCGGTGCGGAAAGCGGTGGAGCGGCGCAGGGCGGCAGTCGCGCGGGCGCGCGGAGACTTGGCTGGCATGGGGGTCCCCCTCGATGGGAAAGTTCGTTTTCTCAGTGCGACGCTCTCGCTGGAGGAGCGGTACGCACTCGTGTCCGGATAAGCGGCGGGCAGCGTAGCAGCGGGGTCTACGTGGTCAGCTTCCCCCATGCGGGGGGTAGACGAACACCGGGTCAGCGAAGGCCGGCAACTTCGACGGCAAACCTTCACGCCGCAGCCCGTGGATCGCCGCGCGAGGCGGCACAAATACCCACGCCCCGGCCCCGGTACGGTAGTTGCCCCTGTCGTGGATCCCGGCGGTCCGATGTGCGCCGGCGCATGCCTCGAAAAAAGGGAGATCGAATGGCGCTTGCCGCGCCGCCGGACCTGGCGGCACCCCGGTGGGCCGCGTGCCTGCTGGTGATGATGGTCCTCAGTGGATGCGCGCTGTCCAAGCGGGACGACCCGCCTCTACCTGCCAAGCCGCAGCCCGCTGTGCGCGTCGAAGTGCAGGCGCCGCGCGAGCTGGAACGTCTGCTGGAAACGCACCTCGATGTGGCCCGGCTGCCCGCGAGCACCGTAGGGCCGCCGATCACCGACATCGAGCTCGCGCGCCTCATCGCCGCGGCGCCGGGCCAGGCGCGCGAGCTTCTGGAAACCGAGGGCTACTTCAACGCCAAGGTCGCCGTGGAGCGCCTGCCCGGCGAGACGCCAGCGGTGCGAATCCGTGTCGAGCCCGGGCCCCGTGCCCACGTGAGGGATGTGCGCATCGACGTGCACGGCCCGCTGGCCCAGGCCGCCGAGCGCGCTGAACCCGGCGCGCGCGGTGCGCAGCGTGTCCTGCGCGAGGAATGGCCGCTGCCGCCGGGATCGGTGTTCCGCAATCCGGTGTGGAGCGACGCCAAGCGCTCGGCGATTGCACGGCTTCGCGCCCAGGGCTACGTGGCCGCCGACTGGGCCTCCACCTCCGCCCGAGCCGATGCAGCCACGCAGCAGGTGGACCTGGAGCTCCTGGCCGACAGCGGGCCGCTGTACCTGACCGGCCCGCTGCGCATCGAGGGCCTCGTGCGACACGACGAGCAGACCGTGCGCAACCTCGCGAACTTTCCGCCGGGCACGCGGGCGACCGAGAGGCTGCTGCTCGACTATCAAGAGCGGCTTCAGGGCTCGGGCCTGTTCGACCGCGCCACCGTGCAGCTGGAGCCCGACGCCTCCCGGCCGGAGGCCACGCCGGTGAACGTGCAGCTCACGGAGCGCAAGGTGCAGGAAGCCACCGTGGGGCTGGGCGTGGATGCCAACGTCGGCGTGCGAACCACGCTGGAGCACACGCACCGGCGCCTGTTCGGCCGCGCGCTCACGGCACGCAACCGCTTCGAGCTGGGCGGGCTTCGCCAAGCCTGGGAGGGCGAGATCAGTACCCACACGCGGCCCCGACTGTGGCGCAACCTGATCGGCGGCGCCGCCGACCGCATCGAGTCGGACACCGACACGGTCACCTCGCAGCGCCTGCGCGTGGGGCGCGCGCAGGACACGCAGCGCATCGACCGGCTCGTGTTCGTCGAAGCCGAGCGCTCGCTCAGGCGCACAGCCGCAAGCCGCGAGGAGTCTCGCGCGGTCTCGGCGCAGTACCACATCATCTGGCGCGATGTCGACGACACCGTGCTGCCCACGCGTGGCCACGTGCTGGCACTGCAGGGAGGCGTGGGCCAGGCCAGCGCGATGCCGGGCGACCGCGGCCCGTTTGCTCGCGCCTATGCCCGCCTGCACAGCTATCGGCCCTTCAGTTCCTGGTACGGCCAGACGCGCGTCGAGCTGGGCCAGGTGTTCGTGCGCAGCGGCATCAACGTGCCCGAGCCACTGCGTTTTCGCGCCGGGGGCGACGAATCGGTGCGCGGCTACGCCTACCGCTCGCTGGCCCCGGTGGTCAACGGCGAGCTCGCCAGCGGCGACGTGCTCTTCACCGCCAGCGCCGAGATCGCGCGTCCGCTGCTGAAGCGGTTTCCCGAGCTGTGGGGCGCGGCGTTCATTGATGCCGGCCGCGCGGCCGATCGCTGGAGCGACCTCAATCCCGCCCTCGGGTACGGCGTGGGCCTTCGCTACCGCAGCCCCATCGGCCCGGTGCGGCTCGATGTCGCGTGGGGTGAGGAGGTGCAGAAGCTGCGGCTGCACCTCACCGTGGGAGTCGCGTTCTAGTGGGCACGATCGCGCGCACTCCTCGCCGCCGCTGGAACGCGACGCTGGCCGTGTTCGGCGTGCTGCTGGCACTGGTGCTTCTGCTTGTCGGCGCCGCGTGGTGGGCCTGGCGCAGCGATGCAGGTCCGGCCTGGCTGCTCCAGCAGGTGCCGGGCTTGAAAGTGAGCGGCCTGCAGGGGCGGCCCGATGGCGGGCCATTCAAGGCCGCGACGATCGAGTGGCAGTCCGCCGGCACGCAGCTGCGCATCGACTCGCTCTCGTGGCGCGATCTGCAATGGCAATGGCGGCCTTACCCCGGCGCCTGGTTGCGGGTGGAGCTGGTCGATCCGCACGCCCAGCGCGTGCAGGTGACGACGGCGCCGGACACCTCGGCACAGAAGCAAAGCGCGCCGCCGACGGACTTGCGCCTGCCCGTGGAGCTGCTCGTGCGAAGCCTGCAGGTGGATGCACTCCACCTGAACGACCAGCCGCCGGTCCTCGGCCTGCGCGGTGACATGCACCTGGGCGCCGATGCCGGACGGCTGCACCGCATCGGCCCGCTTTCGGCACGTCGCGATCCGGCACAGGCGAGCGTCGAGGCGCGCATCGGCGCTGTAGCCCCGCTGGGCGTCGACGCCACCCTCGTCGTCGGTACGCCACGCGGCGCAGCGCTCCCGTGGCAAGCCGACGTGCGGCTGGGCGGCACGGTGCCGCGCCTGGCGGTCAACGGCACGGTGACTGCGGGCGCCGGGGCGAAACTCGGCGTGCAAGCCACGCTGACGCCTTTCGAACGCTGGCCCCTCGCCTCGTTGCAGGCGAACGCGAACGAGCTGGACCTTTCCACGCTGGACGCCACGCTGCCCGGCACGCGCTTATCGGGACGCGCCGTCATCGAGAGCAGCGGCCAGCAGGCGCCGGTGAGCGCGGAGCTAGACCTCAACAACGCCGAACCCGGGCCCTGGGACGCCGCGCGGCTGCCCTTGCGGCGCCTGCGCGCCACGCTGCGAGGCCACCCCGCGCAGCCGAATGTGTTGGAGTTCGCCATCGCGGAAGCCGCGCTCCACGGACGGGACGAAGCCGGCCGCCTGACCGGCAGCGGGCGCTGGCAAGGCCGTGAACTGTCGCTGTCGCTCGCGCTGGAAGGGGTGCAGCCGGCACGCCTCGACGCGCGTGCGGCACCCATGACGATCGGCGGGCCGCTGCGGCTGTCGCTGCGCGGCCTGCCCTCGCCCGACCCCGCCTCACCCCCCGCTCCCGCTGAGCCCCTGGCCGGCGAGCTGCATACGGATCTCACGGGTCGCCTGCACAGCGGACCCGCCACACCGCTGCGTGTGTTTGCCGAAGGCAGCTTCAATGCCCCCACCGACGGCACGCTGCACGCGCGAATGCAGCGCGTCGAACTCGGCGCCGCCGAGGCGCAAGCCACGCTGTCGGCCGAACTGCGGCGCGATGCGCAGCAGGCCTGGCATGTGCGAAGCGAAGGCCGCTTCATGCGTTTCGACCCCGCCCATTGGTGGGCCGGCCCCCACGGCTCGGCGTGGCGACGGGGTCCGCATGCGCTCAACGGCGAATGGAACGCCGACATCCTGTGGCCGCACGCCGCCGCACCGCAGACGCCTCGCGCCATGTTGCGAGCACTGCGCGGACAGGCCACGCTCGCGCTGGCACCGAGCCGGCTGGCCGGCGTACCGCTGCGCGGCACGGCCTCAGTGCAGTCCGGCGAACGCGCCACGCAGATCGACGGCACGCTGGTGGCGGTCAGCAACCGTGCCGTGGCGCAACTGCACGCCGACGACAACGCCACGGCCGACCGGGCGCACGTTGAAGTGCGCGCGCCGGCCTTGGCCGCGCTGGCACCGCTGGGCCGGTTGGTGCCGGGCGCCGAACCCTGGATGCCGAAGGCCGGCACGTTGAGCGCCGACCTGATGGCCCAGGGGCAATGGCCCGCATTGCGCACCGAAGGCAGCCTGCGCGCCGTCGGCGTGCAAGCGGCGGCCTGGCGCATCGGCCGATTGGATGCACGCTGGAGCGCCACCCCCGGCCGCGCCGATGCACCGCTTTCCCTCACCCTCGCGGGCAGCGGCCTGGCGCAGGGCGAGCAGCGCATCGAGACGATCTCGGCCGAACTCTCCGGCACGCTGGCGTCGCACCGCTTGCAGCTCAGGGCAGCGAGCCCACTGCGCCCGCCCGCATGGGCCGATGCCGTGGTGGCGGCCGGCGCCGCACCGGCTCGCGGCACCGCGCTCCAGTTGGCCGGCAACGGCGCGTGGATGCCGGCAGCGCCCGGGGGCGGCACTTGGCGCGGCCGCATCGACGAGCTGACGGCCGTGGCGCAGCCGCGCAGCGCCACGCCATGGGTCGAGGCGCGCGGCGTCGCGGGTGAGCTGCGCCTCGGCCCTCAAGGTGCGCTTCATCAGGCCGAGCTTCAACCCGGGCGAGTGCGGCTGCTGGGCGCGACCCTGCAATGGACCGAGGCGCGTTTTCAAGCAGCCCCCACGTCCGGCGCGCCGCCGCGCATCGCGCTAGATGCGCGTCTGGACCCGTTGCCCGTCGCGCCCTGGCTCATGCGGGCGCAGCCGCATTTCGGCTGGGGCGGCGACCTGCGCGTGGGCGGCACGTTCCGCGTGAGGAGCAGCGAGCGATTCGATGCCGACGTGGTGCTGCTGCGCGCCGGCGGCGATCTCGCCATCACCGATGACACCGGCACGCGCGCGCTGGGCATCACCGAGCTGCGGCTCGCTCTCGCCGCGCACGATGGCACCTGGCAGTTGACGCAGGCCGTGGCCGGCCGCCGCGTGGGCGTACTGTCGGGTGCGCAGACGGTGCGCAGCGCGTCTGCGCAGACATGGCCCACCGCCGATGCGCCGCTGCAAGGCACGCTCGAATTGCGCGTGCCGGAACTGGCGCCTTGGAGCGCGTGGCTGCCGCCCGGCTGGCGCCTGGATGGCCGCGTGCGCGCAAGCGCCACGATCGGCGGCCGGCTCGGGGCGCCCCGCTACACCGGCGACATCGCCGGTTCACAGCTTTCGGTGCGCAACCTGCTGCAGGGCGTGTACTTCCATGATGGCGTGCTCGCCGTCGCACTGCGGGGCGATGAGGCGCGCATCGACCGGCTCGTGTTCCGCGGCGGCGAAGGCACGCTGCGCGTCGAGGGCGGCGCAACGCTGGGCGATGCGCCGGGCGGGCGGTTTCGCATCCTGGCGCAGCGCTTCCAGGCGCTCTCGCGGCTGGACCGGCGCGTGTCTTTGAGCGGCCAGGCGGACGTGGCGCTCGCGCCCGAGCGGCTGGGCGTGGACGGCCGCTTCATGGTCGATGAAGGTCTGGTCGATGTGTCTCAGGCCGATGCGCCCCGGCTCGACGAAGACGTGACCGTGGCGAACCGTCCCTCGGGCACGCGCGTGGCAGGCCGCCCCGGTGACGCGGACGCAGCGGCGAAGGAGGCGCCGCGCAGCCCTTGGAAGGACACCGCCGTGTCGCTGGTCGTTGACCTGGGCGAGAAGCTCCGGCTGGTCGGGCGCGGCATGCAGACGGGGCTGCGCGGGCAGCTGCGCATCACCACGCCAGAAGGCCGGCTTGCGGTGCATGGCACGGTGCGCACCGAACGCGGCACCTATGCCGCCTACGGGCAGAACCTGTCCATCGAGCGCGGCGTGGTCGTATTTTCCGGCGATGTGTCCAGCCCGCGACTGGACATCCTGGCCGTGCGGCCGGACATCGATGTGCGGGTGGGCGTCGCCATCCAGGGCCCGGCCCTGCAGCCCCGCGTGCGGCTCTACAGCGAGCCGGAGATGAGCGAGATGGACAAGCTCTCGTGGCTGGTCATGGGGCGCGCTTCCGAGGGCCTGGGCCGCGCCGACACGGCCTTGCTGCAGCGCGCCGCGCTGGCGTTGCTGGCCGGAGAAGGCAGCGGCGATTCCCCCGGGCTGGTGAAGCGGCTGGGGCTCGACGAGCTGTCGCTGAAGCGCGGCGAATCCGGCGAGCTGGCCGACACCGTGGTCACGCTCGGCAGGCAGATCTCGCAGCGCTGGTACGTGGGCTACGAGCGCGGCCTCAACGCTGCGGCGGGCTCGTGGCAGATGATCTATCGCATCGCCCGGCGCTTCACGCTGCGCTTGCAGACGGGCGATTCACGCGCGGTGGATGTCATCTGGACGTGGCGGTGGAACTGATGCCAGTGAGGGGCTTCGGCAAGCTCAGCCGGATCCTTCGACAAGCTCAGGACGAACGGTGCGGTGTATGCCACCCCACCGGTTCTGCAACCCCACCCGTTCGCCCTGAGCTTGTCGAAGGGCCCACACAGCCACCCCACCCCCGTTCGCCCTGAGCTTGTCGAAGGACCCACACAACCACCCTACCCCCGTTCGCCCTGAGCCTGTCGAAGGGCCCGCAACTGCCACCCCACCCCCCGATCGCCCTGAGCCTGTCGAAGGGCCCTCACCACCGGAAACGAGCATTTCCACTCGCCCTTCTTACAACCCGCCCCTCCGTTTCGGCACCTCTTACACACCACCCATCAGTACACCCGCGACAAATACCCCGCCATCAGCTGCGCATCCTCCGGCGTCACCCCCACATCGGGCATGGCCGTTCCTGGCTTCACGCGCTGCGGTGCGCGAATCCACCGCACCAAGTTGTCCGGCGTATTGGGCAGCCGACCCGCAATCAGCCCTCGCCGCGCCAGCCCGTGCAGCGGTGGACCCACATGGGTAGGCGAGCCCGTCACGCCGGGGATTTGATGACACGCGACACAGGCGTACTGCCGCAGCGCCAGCTTGGCGCGCTCATCCGGCGGGTAAGTGGCGGCCGGCGCAGGCGACACGTTGCTGTCGCCGCTGGGCAGCGCGCATTGCTCGCCGCGCACTTCGTCCATACGCTGCGCGTAGGCGGCCGGTGAGAGCTTCGGCAGCACGGAGACGAAGGCCACCACAGCCCACAGGTCATCATCGGACAGGCGCATGCCCCAGGCTGGCATGCCGCTCATGCGGATGCCGTGGCGCGTGATCCAGTACAGCTCGCGCTCGCGCCAGCGGCGCGCCGCATCGACCAGCGGGCCGGGCAGCGGCTGCATGCTCATGCCCACCGCACCGGGCGCCACGCCGGGGCCGCCATGGCACTGCACGCAATGATCACGAAAGCAAGCCGCGCCCCGCGCCACACGGCCCGGTGCATGCAGCGGAGGCACCTCGATGTCGGCCGCGCGCATGCGCACCGCCCGATGCATGGTGGTCTCCAGCAGGGCATACACCGGCGGCGTGTGCTGCGTGGTGGCCCCCACGTCGTAGAGCCCGCCCGCCACCACGACAGCGGCGATCGCCAACGCCATCGTCAGGGCCGCGACGAGCGTGGCCACCACGGTGAGCAGCGTGCGTTTCATCCGACAGCGCCATCCAAGATGCGCCAGGGGGATGCAAGCGGCGCGCCCTTGCCGCACGGGAACGCTTCTTGATAGAGGCTCGGCATGCGAGCGGCGCCCGATGTCTCCATGCCACGCGCAGGGGCTGCGTTCGCCCTGCTGGCCGGTGTCGCGCTGGCCGCCTGCAGCAACGCTTCCGCGCCCGGCGGCGAGTACCGCGCCGTCCCGCAGGGCGACACCGCACGCGGACGGGTGCTGCTGTCGCAATACCAGTGCGGCAGCTGTCATGCGGTGCCCGGGGTGCCCTCGCAGAGCACGGGCAAGGGGCCTCCGCTGGAAGGGTTCGGCCAGCGCAGCTACATCGCCGGGCGCGTGCCCAACGAGCCGGCGGCTCTTCAGCAATGGCTTCAGGACCCGCAGTCGCTCGTGCCCGAAACCCCGATGCCGGACCTCGGCGTCTCGCCGGCCGATGCCCGCGACATCGCGGCCTACCTGATGTCGCTGTCGTGAGAGCCGGCGCGCATCGTTCAGCGAAGGCGGTGACGCCGTGAACTGGCTGCGTGCCACCGCCAGTGCCGAGGCGCATGCGCGGGCCGAGGTGGGCTGGGTGCTGGTGCGGGGTGCCGCGTCGATCTTCGTGCTGACCATGGTGCTGCTCGCGCTGGCGCTGGGCCGGCGCGAGCACGTGTGGCCCACTGCCTGGTGGGTGCTCGGGGGCGGCATCGCCTTCCCTGTGGCGGTGCTGAGCCTGCTGCTCGGCTATTCGGTCGCGCGCACGGAAGGTCTCGAGCGAGCACCATCGGGCAGCCCGCTGGTGGTGGGCGTGACGGGCCACCTGTGGTGGTGGGAGGTGCGCTACCACGACCCCGCCACCGACCGCTGGATCGTGCTCGCCAACGAGTTGCGTCTGCCGGCCGGCCGCCCGGTGCAACTGGGCCTCTCCAGCGCCGACGTGATCCACAGTTTCTGGGTACCCGCGCTGGGCGGCAAGATGGACCTGGTGCCCGGGCGCACGAACCGGCTGGTGATCACACCGCTGCGCGAGGGCGTGCATCGCGGCGTGTGCGCCGAGTACTGCGGCACCCAGCACGCCCGCATGGCGTTGCACGTGGTCGTGCTGCCCCCGCACGACTTCGACCGCTGGCTCGCGGGGCAGGCACGCACCGCCGCACCACCCGGCAACGCCACGCTGGAGCGCGGGCGCCGTGCCTTTCTGGAGCACGGCTGCGCCGGCTGCCATGCCGTGCGCGGCGTGACTGGCGAGGCGAACCTCGGACCCGATCTCACACACGTCGGCAGCCGCCTGCACCTGGGCGCCGGCACGCTGCCCACAAGCCGCGACACGCTGGCGCAATGGATCGCCGACGTGCAGGCATTCAAGCCCGGCGC